>JANMCU010000005.1:0-3816 GCA_031361415.1 Chloroflexota bacterium
TACTGGCACGCCCGGTTCGGTGTTGATCCCGCCCCAGCCCTGCCGAGCCGGCGACTGTGAGCGATGGCGCGGACCGGACCTATCCTGGCCTGGCCCGGTTCGAACCGAACCTCGACGCGATGGCTCACGAGCAGCGGGCACTGTGGCCCCGCCTCGCGGAGTTGCCCGCGGACGCGGTGCTGTACGGCGGCAGCGGGATCGCCGTGCGGCTCGGCCATCGGGTGTCGATCGATTTCGACCTGTTCCTGCCGCGCTCATTCGCGCCCGGCGACATGGCGCGCGAGATCGCCAGGATCGGACAGCTCGACGTCATGCAGAGCGCGCCGAACACGCTCAGCGCTCGGGTCGACGGCGTCGGATTGAGCCTCTTCGGGGTCCAGCTCAGCACGATCGCGGCGCCCAGCGTGACCTCGGACATCGGATTGCCAGCCGCGTCGCCGCGACGATGCTCTGCATCTGATGCCGAAACGGTCGGACCGGTGGCTGATCGGGGGTCCGCTCCGTGACCGTCCGCGTCGTGCGCGAGCGGATCGACCCGCGCCTGACCGCGTCGCTGTTCGCCAACTATCGCTCCGCGAGCGACGCCGTCCTGGAGCTGGTGGACAACGCGATCGATTCGCGGATCGAGAACGTGCCACTGCGCGTGGATCTCGTCGTCCGCCCCGGGACGATCGGCCTGACGGTCGTCGGCGGAACAGGGATGGGAGCCGCGGAGCTGGAGCGCGACTACCTCCGCTGGGGCGGTTCGCGGAAACGGGGCGGCGACAGGATCGGGCGCTACGGTCAGGGCGGGAAGGCCGCCATCGGTCACCTCGGCAACAGGTTCTCGGTGCTCGCGTCACGACCCGGCGACGAGCGGGCGATCGGTTTCGAGGACGAGGCGTACCGCGACCGGAGCAGGCTCCGGACCTACGAGCTGCGCGAGCGCTCCAAGCCCGTCGAGCGCGGCCTTGGCTACGTCCGGATCGAGATCGGCGAGGTCGATCGGAAGGTCGACGCACGGCGATTGCCGGGCCGTCTGGCGGAGGTCTACCGGCCGCTCCTCGGGAGCGGCGTGGCGATCACGATCAACCGGGAGCCTGTCCGTCCGCCGGACTGGTCAGTCGTCGAGCGCCACGAGTTCTCCGTGCGAGGCGGCGGACGAATGGTCCGAGGCTGGTACGGGTTGCTGGCGGATCCGCCACCCCCATCACTCGACTCCGGGCTCCGCGTCTATCACCTCGGCCGGCTGGTCGGCGCGCCGGATTGGTTCGGCCATCCGGGGCCGGCGGTCCACCTGGCGCTCAACCGGCTCATCGGAGAGGTGGAGCTGCCGCACGTTCCGGTGACGATGAACAAGAGCGATGTCGATCGCGACAGCCCGGAGTGGCTGGCGGCCGAGGCGCGCCTGCATCGACTTCTGACACCGATCGTTCGACGCCTGATGCGCGAGGAAGGCTCAGCGGTAGCTCCCGGGGCACTCCGGACCGCCGATCAGGTACGCCGGATCCTCGCCCGGGCGCTGCGCCTGCTCGAATCGGGCAAGCTGTTCGAAAGTGATGCAGGGACCGGCGCCGGGGAGGGTCGGGACGGCCAGTTGACCCTGGCCGCGGCCCGCCGCGTCGACGACGAAGCCGGCCCGATCAATGAGGACGTCTCGAATGACAACAGCGCGGACGAGACTGACGCCGGCCGCGCTCCGCGGTCGCCGCGTCAAGGCGGATCGGGTGCCGGCCGAGGCATCGGCGAGGTCGTGGTCCGGGCCCTCGATCCGCGCCTTCGCAGCGCGATGGTCGTCGAGGACGGCGTCCGACGGGTCGTGATCAACTCGCGCTTCCCGCTGTACGAGGTTCGCAAGGGTGACCTCTGGTACCAGCTCGAAACCGCGCTTCGCGAGGTGTGCGTGACGATCCCGGAAGCAACGGTCCCCGAGTTCGAGCGAAAGGTGAATGAGCTGATGCTGGTCTCGTTGTCATTGACCAAACCGCGAAGACGCTCCGCACGGCCCGCCGCGCGGGGAGTGAAGGGGTCGTGGGCCCGTGCCTGATCATCGAGCCCTGCTCCGCCAGACCGCCGACCTCGCGGCCGACTTCCTTGAGGGGCTCGCGACGCGACCGGTCCGGGCGACCGCCAGCCACGACGAGCTCGTCGCCACGATGGGCGGACCCCTGGCCGATCGCGGTGAGGCGGCCGGCGAGGTCGTCGACCACCTCGCGACGATCGCCGACCCGGGCCTGATCGGGAGCGCCGGCCCACGCTACTTCGGGTTCGTCATCGGGGGCTCGCTACCGGCCGCGCTGGCCGCGGACTGGCTGACGAGCGCCTGGGACAACAACGCGGGCCTGTATGCCATCGGGCCGTCGGCCTCGGTCGCCGAGGAGGTCGCCGCCGGCTGGCTGATCGACCTGTTCGGGCTCCCGGCCGACTCGTCGGTCGGGTTCTCGACCGGCGCGACGATGGCCTCGTTCACGGCCCTGGCGGCCGGCCGCCATCGGGTCCTCGAACGGCTCGGCTGGAACGTCGAGGAAGACGGGCTCCAGGGCGCGCCCGAGCTGTCCGTCGTGGTCGGCGCCGAGGCCCACGTCACGATCCATGTCTCGCTCCAGATGCTCGGGCTCGGCCGGAACCGGGTCCATCGGGTCGCCGCCGACGAGCAGGGCCGGATGCGGCCCGACGCCCTGCGCGAGACCCTCGCCGGCCTGCACGATCGGCCGGTCCTCGTCTGCGCCCAGTCCGGGAACGTGAACACGGGCGCATTCGACCCGCTCCCCGAAATCGTCGCCGCGGTCCGCGAGCTGCCCAACGCCTGGCTGCACGTCGACGGCGCGTTCGGGCTGTGGGCGGCCGCCTCGTCTGGGCTGCGCCACCTGACGGCCGGTCTGGCCGATGCCGACTCGTGGACGACCGACGCCCACAAGTGGCTGAACGTGCCGTACGACTCGGGGATCGCGATCGTCCGCGACGCGGCTGCACATCACAACGCCATGACCCTCGGTGCCGCGTACTACGTCGAGACGGCTGGGGCAGAGCGAGACCCGTACAACTGGGTCGCCGAGTCGTCGCGCCGGGCGCGCGGGTTCGCGATCTACGCGGCGCTCCGGTCGCTCGGTCGCGACGGCCTGGCGGAGATGATCGAGCGCGGCTGCGCGATCGCCCGGCGGATGGCCGACGGCCTCCGTGACGCTCCGAGCGTCACGATCCTCAACGACGTCGTCCTCAACCAGGTCCTCGTCCGGTTCGCCCCGCCGCCAGCCGGGCCCGGTGACCGTGCCGACGAGGCGGCGATCGACGCCTTCACCCGCGAGGTGATCGCCGCGGTCCAGGCCGACGGGACGTGCTGGCTCGGCGGGACGACATGGCACGGAATGGCCGCGATGCGGATCTCGGTGTCGAACTGGAGCACGACCGATGCCGACGCCGACCTGTCGGTTGCAGCGATCCTGCGCTGCCGCGGAGCCGTCGCGGGGCGCTGATTCGGGCTCGGCCTTGACGTAGTACGTCGGACGATCTAACGTAGAACGATGCAACGCGACACGACCCGGGGCGCCGCGCGCGATCCCGGCCTCCTGATCCTGGCCAGCCTGGCCGCCGGACCCCGCCACGGCTATGCGATGGTCGAGGACATCGCCGCGTTCGGGGGCGCGCGGCTTGGCCCTGGCACCCTCTCCGGCGCGCTCGCGCGGCTCGAGGAAAGTCGGCTCATCGAGCCGCTCGACGCGGATGATCGACGCCGCCCGTACCGGATCACGGCCGCCGGTCGCGACCGCCTGGCCGGTGAGATCGACGCCCTCGAGCGAGTCGTGCTGACCGTCCGCGATCGTCTCGCCGATCCGTCGT
>JANMCU010000008.1:0-7105 GCA_031361415.1 Chloroflexota bacterium
CGCGTCTCGGACCAGGACTGGAGCTCGAGGATGTTGCCCTCGGGATCGGTCAGGTAGGTCCAGGTCACGAACCGGCCATCGGCCGTCTCGAGCGTGACGATGTCGCCGATCACACCGCCCCCGGCGGCAAGGACGCCCGCCCGGGCCTCCGCGACCGACGGAACGGCGAACGCGATGTGCCCGAAGCCCGGCCGGTTGACGAGCGGTGGCAAACCGTCGGGCATCGACCCGAACTGGTAGATCTCGAGCGTCGGGCCGTCCGGGCCGTGGCCCGGCAACCGGAGGTGGGCACCTCGCAGGGTGGCGCCCGGGACCGCGGTACCGCGCTCGAGATCCGCCCCGGAGTAGTCGCGCTCGGGCGGGACGAGCACGCATCCGAACAGGTCGATGTAGAAGCTGGCAAGCGATCGCCAGTCGCGGGCGATCAGGTTGACGTGGCCGAACCGGGCCTCGATCACGATGGTCCCTCCAGCGCGCGGCCGCGGACCCAGGCGCCGCGGACCATGGACGGATCGGCCCGGAAGATGAGCCGGCTGACGAGCAGCGATACGTCGTCGAGGAGACCGACGGCATCCATGTCGGGCCCGAGCGGGGCGGTCGCGCCGGGATCGACCGCGATCAGATCGGCCTCCTTGCCCCGCTCGATCGAGCCGATCCGGTCGTCCAGCCCGAGAGCTCGGGCCCCATCGAGCGTCGCCAGCCGGAGCCAGTCGAGCGGTCCGAGCACCGGCGGGGGTGTCCCGACCATCGGATCGCCGAGGGCCGCGGCCCGCAGCGCCTGCTGGGCGTACGCCCCGGTCCGCATGACGCCGAACAGGGAGAGCTCAGCCCCACCGGACACGTCCGAGCCGAGCCCGACCGACAGCCCCGCCGCCAGCCGGTCCGCGAGCGGCATGAGCCCGGCCCCGATGAACAGGTTGGAGGTCGGGCAGTGGGCGACCCGCGTCCCCGTCTCGGCCAGGCGTGCCTCCTCGCGCGCCGACAGGTGGATCGCGTGGGCAAGGATCGATCGCGGACCGAGCGCGCCGGCCCGGTCGTACACGTCGACGTAGTCGCGGGCGTCGGGAAACAGGCGCCCGACCTCCGCGATCTCTGCCCGGTCCTCCGAGACATGGCTCTGCCACCAGCACCCGAGGTCCTTCGCCAGGGCCACGCTCTCCCGCAACAGCTCCGCGGTGCATGAGACGGCGAACCGCGGCGTGACCGCATAGCCCAAGCGCCCGTCGGCGGCGCCGTGCCAGCGCTCGGCCAGCGCCCGGCTCTCGCGCAGCGTCCGCTCGAGGATGGTGGACGGCTCGATCGTCGCGTCGTAGGTCAGTCGATCCATCATCACCTTGCCGAGGATCGCCCGGATTCCGTGGGCCTCGGCGGCCCGGAACGCCGCCTCCATCGCGGCCTCGTAGACGACCCCATAGGCCAGCACCGTCGTCGTTCCGGCCGCCGCGAACGCCCGGAAGATCGCCGGCGCGAGTCGCTCGGCCACGGCCGGATCGGCCCACGAGCGCTCGGTCGGAAAGGTCAGTCGATCGAGCCAGTCGAGCAGCGGCAGGGCGTAGCCGAGGCCGGCGTTCGGGACCTGCGGCAGGTGGGCATGGAGGTCGACCATGCCTGGCAGGACCACCCACGGGCGGAGGTCGACGACGTCCGCGGGCGCCCCGCCGGGCTGCTCCCCGACCGCGCCGACCGACATGATCCGTCCGTCCGGGCCGACTTCGATGAAGCCGTCGGCCAGGTCGAGCGTCCCGCCGCCGCCGAGCGGCGAGACCACTCGGGCCCGGATCGTGAACGGTGCCTCGACCGAAGGCGCGACGGTTCGATTCACCGCCGGATCATAGGCGGCGAGAACCGCCCTTACGGCGCGGGTGCGATCGACGTGTCGACGAGGTCGGCGATCGTGACCGGCTTCGGGACGAGCCCAAGGGTCGTCATGAACGTGAGCGTCTTCTGCCAGGCGGCCGTGTCGACCGACCCCGCGATCGGCGATCCGGCCGCGACTCCGGTCGGACGCCAGTCCGCGATCGTGGCCGCGAGGATCGCCTCCTGGAGTGGCCGATTCGTCGCAAGATCGGGCACCGCCTTGATCGCCGCGTCGACCCCGATCGACGGCGTTGTCGCGATCTCGTTCATCGCCTTGAGGGTCGCCCGGACGAACGCCGCGACCGCCGCCTTCTTCGCGCCGAGGGTCGTCGTCCCGACGATGATCCCCGGCCCCGGCAGTGGCGTGATGTCGTCGACTCGCAGGATGTTGACCTTCTCACCGGTCAGGGCGAGCTGGATCGGCTCATTGTTGTCGAAGCCGGTGGCCGCATCGACCGCCCCGTTGGACACGGCGGCCCCCTGGCCGAAGTCCGGATACTCGACGATCGTCAGATCGCTTGTCGTGTGGCCCTTCGAGGCGAGCAGGGCCTGGAGCATGATCCACGACGAGCCATATTTGCCGGGGATCCCGAGCTTCTTGCCGACGAGACCGTTCACATCGGTGATCCCGCTGCTCGCCCTGCCGAACACGATCGAGGGGAACTTCGCGTAGATCGTCGCGACGTACTTGATCGGGACGCCGCCACTGACGGCGGGGATGAGGCTCGTCCCGTCGGACAGGCCGAGGTCGAGCGTGCCCGCCCCGACCTTCGGGACGAGGTCCGCGTCGATCGCGTTCTGGAAGATGATCTTGAGCCCCTCAGCAGCGTAGTAGCCGGCCTGGTCGGCGCGATAGAACGCGGCGAACTGGACGCTCGGGATGTAGCCGAGCCCGACGTTGAGGGTGGTCAGGGTCGACGGCACGGGCGTGGTCGAGGGCGCACAGGCGGCGACCGCAAGCATGATGGCCGCGAGGGCGGCGCTCAGGGCAGCGACGGCAGTGTGGGAGCGGCGACGGGGCATGGACTTCCTCCGGGATGGATCGGACATGGCTCAGCGGAGGCCGACGAGCCGGCGTTCCGCGACGACGACGAGGAGATAGCAGGCGATTCCGAGCAGCGCGATCGTGATCAGGGTGGCGAACATCAGCGGATAGTCGAACAGGCTGCCGCGGGCGAGGTTGACGAGCACGCCGAGGCCCTTGTCGGCCCCGGCCCATTCGCCGACGATCGCGCCGACGATCGCGAGGGTCGCGCCGACCCGCAGGCCGCCCATGATCGATGGCAGGGCTCCCGGGATCTCGATCGTGCTCGCGACCTGGCGGCGGGTGGCGCGCAGGGACGCGGCAAGCTCGAGCAGGCCGCGATCGACCGACCGGATCCCGACCATCGTCGCGATCGCGACCGGGAAGAACACGATCAGCCCGCAGATCACGACCTTGGCCAGCAGGCCCGGCCCGAACCACAGCGCGAGGAGCGGGGCGAGGGCCAGAATCGGGACCGCCTGCGCAGCAACGAGATACGGCGACACGAGCCGCTCGGCGAGCCGCGACCGGGCGATTGCGTAGCCGACGAGGAGGCCCGCGGTCGCGCCGGCGACGAAGCCGAGGATCACCTCGACGACCGTCGTCCAAGCATGGGGCTCGATCGTCCCGTCCGCCCAGGCCTGGACGAAGCGGGCGCCGACGACCTCCGGGGCGGGCAGGATGAAGCCCAGACCCGCGACGACCGCGGCGACCTTCCAGACCGCAACGAAGATCGCGAATGCCACAACGACGGGCCAGACCTCCAGCGCCGACCGACCGAGCGTCGGGCCCGCGGGGTCCACCTCGACCGGAACGAGGTCGCGGCTCATGCGACCCGCTCCCCGGTCTCGAGGCGAGCTCGGATCTCGGCGGCGGCCCGCGAGACGATCGCCTCATCGAGGAGCTCGATCGCGCGCGGCCGCGGCGCATCGATTCGGACCTCGGCGGCGACGCGCCCGGGCCGGGGCGTCAGCACGATCACCCGATCGGCGACGAGGATCGCCTCGGGAATGCTGTGGGTGACGATGACGACCGTCGTCCCGGTCCGCTGCTGAAGCCGGAGCAGCTCGAGATTGAATCGCTCCCGGGTCAGGGCATCGAGCGAGCTGAATGGCTCGTCGAGGAGCAGCACGTCCGGCGACAGGGCGAGAGACCGGGCGATCGCCGCGCGCTGGCGCATCCCGCCGGACATCTGGACCGGTCGCAGGTCGGCGGCCGCCTCGAGGCCGACGATGTGGAGAAGCTCGGCGAGGCGCTCGGCCCGACGCTCGGCCGGCCAGCCGGCCAGCTCGAGCGGGTAGGTGACGTTCCGGGCGACGGTTCGCCACGGCAGCAGGCGCGGCTCCTGGAAGACGAGTCCGATCCGGTCGTCGGGCGCGCGGATCGGGCGGGCGTCGAGCGAGATCATTCCTCGCTCCGGGGCGAGAAGCCCGGCCGCGACTCGCAAGAAGGTCGACTTGCCGCAGCCATTCGGTCCGATCAGGGCGACGATCTCGCCGCCCGCCACGTCGATGGACAGGCCGTCGAGGGCGACGGTCGGCGCCACGCCCCGTGTCTGCGAGGGGAATGCGACGCGGATTCGGTCGGCCACCAGCCGGCCGGGCCACTCGGCGATCGGCTGCGTCGTCATGGAATCGCTCCAGCCGGATCGGGCGCCGCGAGCGTGAGGCGTCCATTGAGCTCGCGGACGATCGGGGAAATCGCCGGATGGAGCCGCCGGTAAGCGTCGTAGGTCGCGTCGTAGCGGGCGCGGTTCGCCGGGTTCGGCGCGAGCTGACGTGAGGATCTCGTCATCCCGCGGATCGCCGTCGGGAGGTCGGGCCAGGCGCCGATCCCGGTCGCCGCGAGGATGGCCGAGCCGGCTACGGCGGTCTCCAGGACGGCCGGCACCTCGACGGTGAACCCGGTGACATCGGCCTTGATCTGGTTCCACGTCTCGCTCCGAGCCGGGCCGCCGCACGCCCGCATCGCCTCGACCTCGGCGCCCGCCGCGAGGATCGACTCCGCAACGTGGCGGATCGCGAACGCCGATGCCTCGAGGATCGACCGGGTCAGGTGCCGCCGCCCGTGCCCGAGCGCGAGCCCGGCGAACGCACCGCGCGCGGTCGGGTCCCAGAGCGGCGATCGTTCGCCGGCGAGATACGGCAGGAACACGAGCCCGTCGGCCCCGGCCGGGACCGTGCCGGCCTCCTCGATGAGGGTCGCCGTCGTGGTCCCGCCGCCGAGGACGTCGATCCGGAACCAGTCGACCGCGCGTCCGGTGGCCGCCATCGCCCCGCCGACCGAGTACAGCCCCGGCAGTGGCGCGATCGTGGAGAACGAGCCGGGCACCACGAGCGGTCGGTCCCAGTACACGCCGAACCCGCCGGCCGATCCGCCCGGATCCAGGGCGTCGCCGGATCGGACCATGCCCGCGCCATGGAAGCTCGCCCAAGCGTCGACGATCCCGGCCACCACCGGGATGCCGGGGCGCAACCCGAGCGTGGCCGCCGGATCTTCGGCGAGTGGCCCGACGACGGTCCCGGCACCGATCGGCGGCGGGACCTTCGCGCCTGGCAGCCCGACCGCATCGAGGGTCCGGGCATCGGGGAACGGCTGGCCGGTCGCGAGGCTGGTCGCCGCCCGGCCGGTGAGGCGGAACGCGATGAAGTCCCAGGTCGCGAGGTACCAGCGCGTCGCCATCGCGGACACCGGCTCGGTGCGCTCGAGCCACAACGCGGACGGCAGTCCGGCGAGGCTCCAGCCTTCGAGACCGGTCGCGAGCGCGAGCTCGGCCTGCTCGGCCGCCGCGCGCGTGTCCTGCCAGATGATCGCCGGCCGGGTGGGGCGGCCGGACCCGTCGACCGCGACCACGGTCGGTCCGTGGCCGTCGATCCCGACCGCGACCACGTCGCCGACCGCGGCTCGGACGAGCTCGCGGACCGCAAGCCCGATCGCCGCCCACCACGCGTCGGGATCCTGCTCGGCGCGACCCGCGGCGGGATCGGTGTCGGTGGCGTAGCCGGCACGGGCGAGCCCGAGGAGACGGCCGTCGAGGCTGACGAGCCCGGCCTTGACCTCGGTGGTTCCGAGGTCGATCGCCAGGACCGCCGCCTCGCGACCGGGACCGCCGCTCGCAGATGCGCTCATGCCAGACGAGCCTCGTCGAGGGCGACGACGGCCTCGGCGGTGCGCTGATCCGTCACGAGGATGCTCATCAGCTGGCCGCGCAGCGCGCCGAGGATCGGCCGGATCTTGCCCGGACCGCCGGCGACGCCGATCCGGACGGGGATGCGACCGAGCTCGTGGGCGTCGAACGCGATCGTCCGGTCGCGGAGGGCCTCACAGACGAGTCGACCGTCGATGTCGAACGGGCTGACGAGGACCTCGCCGACCGCGGCCGATCGCTCGAGCTCGCCGCTGACCTCGGGCCCGAGAGCGGACGAGCTCCAGATGGGACCGCCGATCCCGAACGCGGCGACCTCGAGCCGCTCCCACAGGTCGATGATCCGCCGGACCCCGGCGTGAGCGCAGAGGGCGGTCTTCGTCGCCGGATCGTCGACCAGGCCCGGCGCCAGCAGCCCGAGTGGCACGCCACCGATCCCATCGGCCACCCGACGGAACGGCTCGCGAGCAGGCCCGCCGAACCAATAACCGCCGGCGAGCGGGACGACGATCGCGCCAGTCTCGTGGATCGGCTCATCGGCGACCATCGCGTCAGCGACCGCAGAGATCGAGGCGCCATCGCCGATCCCGACAACGGCACCATCGCGGATCACGGCCCGCAGCACGTCGGCGCCGAGGCGGCCGATCATCCGCCGCGTGATCTCCTCGGGCCCGACGAGGGCGGGTGCGAGATGCACGGCCGCCAGCCCGAACCGCCGGCGAAGCGTCTCCCCGGCCGGTGAATCGGCCGCCGCCTGGTCGACGATCCGGATCTCGACGATTCCCTCCGCCCGGGCGCGCTTCAGCAGTCGCGAGACCTGCGGTCGGGTGACGCCGAGCAGCTCGGCCACGCGCGATTGCGTCTCCCCCAGCTCGTAATAGAGCCGGCTCGCCTGGATGAGCTGCTGGAGGTCGGACACGCGGGCTCCGGGATGCTGGATCGAGGCCGGGTTCAGCGCTCCGAGATGGCGCTGCACATCTGCACGGTACAGATGTGCGGGCATGATCCGCGAGGTTGACCCAGCTGTCAACCATCCACGGCTCCAGCGGCCGCAGCACTTGGTCAGGTCGCCGACGATC
>JANMCU010000128.1:0-5906 GCA_031361415.1 Chloroflexota bacterium
CGTCGCCGACGGCGATGGCGAGCCCGACGGCGTCGGCGTTGCGAAGAACGACGTGTCGAAGCTCGGTCGATCGGACAGCCTGGGCCCGATCCAGGCAATGGTGACGACGGCCGCCGCCGCCGCGAGCAGGAGTGCGAGTCCGATCCGGCGGGCACGCGATCGACCCGGGCCACCGCCGTCGCCGATCCGCTGCGGGGCGACGCTGAAGCCCTGGTCCCCGCGCCGCTCGGTCATTCGCTCACCCTACATCGCGAAGCGCCGATTTCGATCTGGACCCGCGGGCCGCCGGATCGAGAGCGGTCGGCGTGGGCGGTCGGCGTGGGCGATCTCCGCCCGTCGCGGCGGGCGCCCCACCTATACTCGGCGCCGTGTCCATCCTCGATCTCCGCTCCGACACCGTGACCCACCCGACCGCGGAGATGCGCCGGGCGATGGCGGCGGCTGAGGTCGGCGACGACGTGTGGGGCGAGGATCCGACCGTCAACGCCCTCGAAGGGCGCGCGGCCGAGCTCCTCGGCAAGGAGGCCGGGCTCTTCGTCTCGTCGGGCACGATGGGCAATCTCGTTTCGCTGATGGCTCACGTCCCGCGCGGCGGCGAGATCATCGCCGGCGCTCAGAGTCACATCGTCCGGGACGAGGCCGCGGGTCATGCCGTCGTCGTCGGGGCGAGCGTTCTCCAGCTCCGCGACCTGCCGGACGGCACGCTGGATCCGGACGAGGTGGCGGCCGCTTTCCGCGATCCGGGCGACGCCCACGAGCCGATCACCGCCCTGGTCACGCTCGAGAACGCCCACAGCCACTCCGGCAACCAGCCGATCTCGAGCGCCGCCACCGAGCGGATCGCCGCGGTCGCCCATGGTCACGGCGTGCCGCTCCACGTCGACGGGGCCAGGTTCTTCAATGCCACCGTCGCCCTCGGGGTGACGCCAGCAGCGCTTGCAGCACCGGCCGACTCGGTCACGTTCTGCCTGTCGAAGGGGCTGTCCTGCCCGGCCGGCTCGGTCGTCGTCGGCTCCGCGTCCTTCATCGGCCGGGCCCGTCGCGCACGCAAGCTCCTCGGCGGTGGAATGCGCCAGGCGGGCGTGCTCGCGGCGGCGGGCCTCATCGCCCTCCGGGATGGCGATGCCGGGATGATCGCCCGGCTGGCCGACGACCACGCCAACGCACGCCGTCTCGCCGAGCTGCTCGCGGCAGTCCACGGTGTCCAGTCGCCCGGTGACATCGCCCAGCCTGGCGGCGCGAACGAGCCGCTCGATCCCGCCCGCGTCCGGACCAACTTCGTCCTGTTCCGCGTCAGCGCGGACCGGCCGGCGTTCCTCGCCGCAGCCGAGGCGCGGGGGGTCCTCTTCGACTCGTATCCACACGGCCAGATCCGGGCGGCCACGAACAACGGGATCGGGGCCGCCGATGTCGAGCGGATCGCCGCGATCGTCGAGGACGCGCTCGTCGAGGTCGGCGGCGCGCCCGTCCACGACCCGCCCGTTCGCGCCTGAGGCGACTGGCGCGATCCGCGCCGATGGGTGACACTCAACTCCCTTCGCTGGGCGCCACGGTGCCCGGCCGCGACAACCCGGGTGATGCGCGACGGCGTGTGACGAGCTCGCGACCCAGGAGAGATTCGTGACCGGAACTCTGCAGAACGTCGTCCTGACCCGCCCCGCGCCCGCGCCGGATGCCGGCCCGCTCGACGATCGGTTCTACGATCTCGTCGAGGCTCGATTCCGGCGGATCATCGCCGACAATCCGCTCGCTGGAACGTATCTCGGCATCCACACCGAGGATCACCGCCTCGGTGACGGCAGCCGCGACGCCGTCCTCGCCGAGCTCGCGGCAGAGAAGGCCCATCTCGCCGCCATCGAGGCGATCGACGACGCGGGCCTCTCACCCGACGTGCAGCTCGAGCGCGATCTCGAGGTCCACAACGTCCGGCGCGGAATCTTCGACAGCGAGGTCGTCCGGACCTGGGAGCGCCGTTCGACCGCCCTCGACGTCGCCGGCGACGGCCTGTTCCTCATCTTCGCCCAGGACTTCGCCCCGCTCGCTGAACGGCTCGATTCGATCGCGAGTCGGATGGAGGCGATCCCGGCGTACCTCACCCAGTCGCGCGACCGGGCCGTCGTCCCGCAGGTCCGCGCCTGGCAGCAGCTCGAGATCGAGTCGGCCGCCGACCTGCCCTCGTTCTTCAGCGAAATCGTCGCGGCCGGGGCTGGCCTGCCGGCCGCCGAGCGACACCGGCTGGAGGCCGCCGCGGATGCCGCACGCAGCGCGATCGGCGACTACAGCGCATGGCTGAAGGATTCGCTCGCGGGCGGAAGCGACGTGTGGGCCCTCGGTCGCGAGCCCTACGACGAGCTCGTCAGCCTGCGCGCGTTCGACGGCCTCGATGCGGACGCGATCCTCGAGATCGGCGAGGACCAGCTCGAGATGAACAAGGCGGCCCGGATCCGCGCTGCGACCGAGATCGACGACCGATCGACCGAGAACGACGTCATCGACCGACTGAAGTCCGACCACCCGGCGACGTTCGCGGAGGCGCTCGACGCCTATCGCGACGTGATGCTCCGCGCCCGCCAGCACCTGATCGACCACGACATCGCGACGGTCCCGCCGGATGAGCGGATCGATGTCATCGAGACGCCGGAGTATCTCCGCAACGTCATCCCGTTCGCGGCCTACTTCTCGCCGCCGAAGTTCGATCCCCGTCCGAAGGGCATCTACATCGTCACGCCGTCGGTCGGGCACGACCCGAACGCGATGCGCGAGCACAACTTCAGCTCGATCAGCAACACGAGCATCCACGAGGCGTACCCGGGCCACCACCTCCAGCTGAGCGTCGCCAATGGCAACCCGTCGCTGACCCGGCTGATGACCGACGCCCCCGAGTTCGTCGAGGGCTGGGGGATGTACTCCGAGCAGATGATGCGCGAGCAGGGCTTCGACGCCGCCGCCAACTTCCGGCTCAACATGCACACCGACGCGATCTGGCGGGCTTGCCGGGTCATCCTCGACGTCCGGATGCACCGCGGCGAGATCAGCGTCGACGACGCCGTCCGCTTCCTCGTCGAGCAGACGAGCTTCGAGGAGGCGAACGCCCGGGCCGAGGTCCGGCGTTACACGTATACGCCGACCTACCAGTTGTCCTACCTCCTCGGGAAGGTCCTGCTCCTTGGTTTGCGCGCAGACGAACAGGCACGTCTCGGCGACGCGTTCTCGCTCCGTGACTTCCACGACGCCCTGCTCCGCAACGGCTCCCTCCCGATCAGCTTCCACCGTCGGATCCTCGCGGCGCGGATCGCGGCCGGGACGGCGGGCGGCTCGATCTCTGCCTTCGGCGTCGACGACGGTCCGGGCGCGGCCGGCGGCGGCAGCGGAGCGAACCGGGCATCGAACCGGGCCGCGCGCGCCTGAGGTGCAGGTCATCCCATCGATCGACCTCGATCGCGGCCGCTCCCGGGTGGTGTTCTGGCCCGGCGTCGCGACCGGGGTCGGTGCCCCGACCGACCGCCCGGAGCGGATCGCGGAGAGCTTCGTCGAGCGCGGCGCGCGGCTGATCCACCTGGTGGACTTCGAAGGAGCGCGAACCGGGATGCCGGGCAACCTCGAGGCGGTCGGCACGATCGCGTCGCGGATCGCGGTCCCGCTCCAGGTCGCGGGCGGAGTCGACACGGCAGACGGGATCCGGCTCGCGTTCGCCGCCGGCGCGACCCGGGTCGTCACCTCGATGGCGATCGCCGACGATCCGGCGGCGCTCGCCGAGGGGCTCGAGGTCGCCGGCGCCTGGCTGGCGGTCGGCCTCGACCCTCGCCCGGAGCGGCTGGCGGCGTTCCCGTGGCAGCACGGCGGCTCGGCGACCCTCGCCGGGGTCGTCGCCGAGCTGGCTGATCGCGGCGTCGCGCGGTTCGTCCTCGCCCACGGCGGCAGTGCGCCGGACCTGGCGATCCTCGGCCCGCTGGCCGCTCGACCGGACATCGACGTCCTTGTCGCCGGCGGGGTGTCCGATCTCGATGGCATCCGTCGCCTGCGCGACGCGGGGATCGCGGGCATCATCCTCGGCGAGGCCCTGCTGTCTGGCGCCATCGACTTCACCGCTGCCCTGGAGGCTGCCGCTTGAGCTCCGATCCGAACCGTCCTCGCCCGCGCTCCTCGAAGAAGCGCCGCGCGGTCCAACCCGGCGCGAGCCGACCGGCCGGCGCCGGGCAGCCTCACCGTTCCACCCAGGCCGGGACCGGCAGCGGGGTTCGCGGCGGGAGCGCCTCGAGCGGCCTCTCGACGGCCACTCTCGCGGTGATCGCGGTCGTCGTCTTCGCGATCGGCGCAGCCCTGGCCGGCGGCGCGATCAAGTTCGGCGGCGGCGGCGCGCCCGCGGCATCGACGGGCGTGGACGCATCGTCCGGGCCCTCCGCGGTTGCCGGCGCCGGGATCCCCGCCAGCTGCCCGAAGGCGCAGCCGGCCGCGGCTCCGGCCGGGTCGGCGAATGTGGTCACGATCGACACGCCCAAGGGCACCATCGAGATCACGCTGAAGGCCGACCTGTCGCCGATCGCGGTCGGCAACTTCCTCGCCCTTGCCTCGTGCGGCTACTACGACAACGTCGTCTTCCATCGCGTCGTGCCGGACTTCGTGATCCAGGGCGGCGACGGCCAGTACGGCCGGACGACGACGTTCGACCAGAGCCGGGTCGGCACCGGCGGTCCCGGCTACGCGATCCAGGACGAGCCGGTGACCACGCTGTACAGCCGGGGAACCGTGGCGATGGCCCGGACCGCCGCTCCGAACTCGGTCGGCTCGCAGTTCTTCATCGTCCTGTCCGACACCGCCCGGTCGGCGCTCGCGGGCCCGAACGCGAATACTTACCAGATCATCGGCTCGGTGACCAAGGGGATGGAGGTCGCCGACGCGATCACCGCGGCCGCCGCCGGCGTCGAGATCCCGCCCCAGCCGATCCCGATGACCAAGGTGACGGTCGGACCCGCCGTGACGGCCAGTCCGGGCGCATCGAGTCCCGGCGCGTCGAGTCCGCCCGCGACCGCAGCGCCGTCCCCGTCGCCCTCGTGAGCCACGGCCGCCCAACCAATCCGACCACCAGGAGGAATGCATGACCAGCGTCACGATCGCCACCGAGAAGGGCGACATCGACGTCGACCTGTTCACGACCGACGCACCCAGGGCCAGCCAGAACTTCGTCGACCTCGCGAAGAAGGGCTTCTATGACGATGTCGTCTTCCATCGCGTCATCCCGGGCTTCGTGGCCCAGGCCGGTGACGGCGAGCACGGCAAGAAGTCCAGCCTGAACGCCGGCCGGGTCGGCACGGGCGGGCCGGGCTACAAGTTCGCGGACGAGCCGATCAAGGGCGACTACGTTCGCGGCGCGCTGGCGATGGCGAACGCCGGCCCGAACACCAACGGCAGCCAGTTCTTCATCTGCCACCAGGACCTGACGGGCAAGCTGCCGAAGAACTACACGCTGTTCGGCCAGGTGACGAAGGGCATGGACGTGGTCGATGCGATCGTGTCGGCGCCGCGCAATTCGCGCGACCTGCCGGACGAGCCGGTCGCCATCACCGGCATCACAATCCGCGAGGACTGAGGCCCGATTCACGCTCGGCGGGCCGCTCGAATCCGCCGATTTCGCGACGGACCGATATGCGCGCGCAACGAACGTTAAGGAATTTACATCGCACGGTGCATCAAAACTCTTGGTTTTCCAGGGGGCACCGGGTAGCATGACGACTGCGCTGCTTGTCAGCCAAAGCTGCCCCAGAACCAAGGTCATGGGTAGGTAGGGTCAGGGTAGTCGGTGCAGCCGACGTGATAGATGCCCTTGGCGCGTGGCGGGTGTCCGGTTCGCCGGACTTTCACCGGGACAGCATCGAGGCCGGTTCCTTCGGGAGCCGGCCTCGAACTAT
>JANMCU010000138.1:0-7042 GCA_031361415.1 Chloroflexota bacterium
GTGTGGGATTCGCTTGACAGAAACAGGCGCGACGCTCCGCGCGACGGGCGGGCGACGCAGGCGTCACCCGATCCCGATCTGGAGGATTCCGATCATCCGGTGGTAGTGCGACACGAACGTGTCCTGGTGGATCAGGCGGCCATTCGCGTCGCGCACCGTCCGGGTCACGACGACGTCCTTGCCGTCGACCGGCCATTCGGTCCGCAGGGTCTGGCCCGTCCGGAGCGCGATCGTCCTCACGGTGCTGTCCGAGCCCGCGACGACGTTCGTGACCTGCGGCCGGCTCAAGCTCACCGAGCGCCCGTTCGGGACCGACCAGATCTCGTAGCGGACGAACCCGGGTGACGCAAAGCCGCGGATCACGATCGGGTACCGCGTGTCGTTCCGGAACCGCATCGTCTGCGAGCCCGACACCGTGGCATCGAGCCCGAGCGGATAGCGAGTGATGTAGTACCAGTGCGGCTGGCGGGACAGGATCTCGAATCCGCCGCGAAGCGCCGCGTTGAACAGGGTCGTCGACGCCGCGCAGATCCCACCCGCGAGCGCCTTGCCCTCGACTGAGTGTCCGCCGACGATCGCCCCACCGAGCTTGTAGCCCGTCCGGAGGCTGACCTCGCCGAGGCCCGCCCAGAAGTCGAAGACGGCGCCGGGCGCCACGACGGTGCCGTTGAGGACGCGCGTCGGGACCGTGATGTTCGCGCCGAAGCCGTTGTGGGCTGCGACCTGATAGTGAGTCGTCCAGCTGCCGACCATGACCATCAGCGGGGCCGTCTTGGCAGCCTGCTCGGTCGTGACCCGGGGCGGGATCGTCGCCACCGCCAGCTTGATCGGCGCAGGGCTGGCCGCCTCCACTCGGGCCTCGAGCGCGGTTGCGACGGCCGTCGCACTCGCGACCATGTCGAGCTGCCGGCCCGCTCGATCGGCCATCGAGCCCACGATGCGGCCGCGCTTGTCGCGCAGGAACTCGGCATCCCGGACCGGACGGATGATCGCCTTGGCGATCGCCTTGAGCCCGCCCGGGATCTTCGTCTGGTCGATGACCGGCCGGTACTGGCCGTTCGCCCAGGCAAACCCGATCCACGATCGGATCCGGATGGCGCTGATCTGCCAGGTCTTCGTGCCGACCGCAACGGTGAGCGGGCTGGCCACGCGGCTTGCCGCGAGCACCGCCTGGGTCGCGGCCTCGCTCGTCAGGGACGGCGCGAGCGGATCGACGCGAGCCTCGATGACGACGCCGGCCCGAGTCGCCGGGTCGCGCATCGCCCGATCGACGGCATCGAGGGTGGCCGCCGGGTCGATTCGCCAGCCATTCACGGAGTCGATGACGGCAAAGCTGCCGGCGGTGGAGACGACCGACGCGTTCACAGCGCCGAGGGCCATCCGGTCGACGAACGCGCCGACGAGCGACGCGGCCCGCTCGTGGTCGTAGCCGATCCGCAGGGCGATCGCCTCGGGGTGGAGCTGGAGCCGGATGCCGGCGATCGTCTCGTCGAGCAGCGAACCGCCACGCCCGCGAGCGGCCGCGTCGGCCACCATCGCGTCGATATCCGGCACGCGACCGACCTCCGTGAACGCAATCGTCGTCGCGCCAACGGTGGAGTGGATCGTGATCGAGCCGGTCGACAGAGCCGCGAGACGAGTCGCCAGGGCAGACCGGGCCTCGTCGGACGTCAGGCCGCCGATATCGATGCCGGCCGCCGAGACCCCGGGCAGGATCCGACCAACCTGGCGCTCGTGCAGGACGACGAGCCCGGCGACGACCGCGCCGACCCCGATCATGGTCGTCAGGACAAATAACAGGAAGCGCCGACCGGGGCGCGCCAGGCGGCGCGTGCGCTCGACCTCGATCGTCTGCTCGGAAACGGCCATCGCCCTCATCCCCTTGCGGTGACCGGCGGGTACGCCCGTCGACGGCACGCATCATCGGGTGCAGGCGCTCCGACGTCCAGTCCCATCGGTTCGTTTCGCGCCGGGACCATCGGTCGGGTGACATCCGGAGAAGCCGACGCCATCCGACCCTAGAATGCACGCTGCGATGTCCACTCCCCTGCCCGAGCTCGTGCTGTACACCCGCGACGGATGCCACCTGTGCGCCGAGGCGCGCGCCATCGTCCAGGGCCTGCTCGAGGACCGTGCCGCGCGCGGGCAGCGAATCGCCGCGCTCCATGAGCGGGACATCGCGACCGACCCGGCGTGGGAGCGACGGTTCTTCGCGACGATCCCGGTCGTCGAGTTCGGCGAGCGCCGGCTCGAGCTCGCCACCTCGCCCGCAACGGTCCGGCGGTTCCTCGACGACGTCCTCGACGGGAGCCTCGTGTGAGCGCCGACAACCTGACGATCCTCGTGGCAATCGCGGCCGGCCTGCTGAGCTTCCTCAGCCCGTGCGTGCTGCCGCTCGTGCCGGCCTACATCGGCCAGCTGACGGCGGTCGCGGTCGCGGAGGCCGATCGGCGGGCCGGGGCTGGCCCGGCGGGCGCGGATGGCTTCCAGGCGCGCGGGGCGGGACCGTCGCGCTGGACGGCGTTCCGCCACGCGCTGGCGTACGTCGGCGGGTTCGGCGTGGTGTTCACGCTGCTCGGGATCACGGCAACGTTCGCGGCGGCCGGCCTCTCGCCGTGGATGCCGGTCCTGCGCCAGGTCGGCGGCGTGATCCTCGTCCTGCTCGGGCTGAACCTGGCCGGCATCCTGCGGATCCCGGCCCTCGATCGCAACTGGCGGCCGCTCGATGCCGGCGCCGCGGCGTCGGTCGCGGCGACCACCGGTTCGATGGCGTTCGCGCCAGCCGGCAGACCGGGCATCGGTGACCGGCTCGGCGGTCGGATCGTGGGCAGCCGCGGCGGCTGGCTCGCCAGCTTCGGGCTCGGGGCGATCTTCGCGATTGGCTGGACGCCATGCATCGGGGTGATCCTCGGCGGGATTCTCGGTCTGGCCAGCTCGTCGACGACGGTCGGCCAGGGGGCGATCCTGCTCGTCGCCTATACGGCCGGTCTCGGGTTGCCGTTCCTCGCGATCGCCCTCGTCTACGACCGCGCCCCGGCCCTGCTCCGCCCGCTCGTGCGCCACGGCCGGGCGGTCTCGATCATCGGCGGTCTCCTCGTCGTCGCGATCGGTCTCGCGATGGTCTTTAACTGGCTCGCCCTCCTCGCCCGGTACGTCCCGTTCAACAGCCAGATCTGACCGTCCATGACCGAACGTCCCGAGTTCACCCATCGCCCGCAGCGGCGCGGGCTGATCGGCCCGTTCGGCGGACGGCAGCTGCTGGCAGCGGCGTTGGTGATCGTCGTCGCCGCCGTGCTGCTTGTCGTGGTGACGACCCCGCTCGGGGCCGTCCGACCGACCGGCCCGGGGAACCCGGCGGCGACGCCGTTCGTGCTCGGGGCCGCGCCGGCGAACGGGCTCCGGGCTGGCGAGATCCCGCCCGAGCTGAGGATCACCGGCCCGAACGGTTCGCCGGCCGCGCTGACCGACCTCGAGGGCAACCCGGTCCAGCTCGCGGACCTGCGCGGCAAGGCGGTCTGGATCAACTTCTGGGCGTCGTGGTGCCCGCCCTGCCAGTCCGAGACGCCGGTATTGCGAGATATCGCGGACCTGTATCGCGATCGGGGGCTTGCCGTGGTCGGGATCAGCGTCCAGGAGTCGAGCCCGGCGAACGTCGCGGCATACGCGGCCAAATACCAGCTTGGCTACACGATCGCGGCGGACTCGACCGGTGAGGTCTTCCGGAGCTACCGCCTCTACGCGCTGCCGACCCAGTTCTTCCTCGGGCCCGAGGGCGCGATCCGGGCAATCGTCCTGGGTCCGATGACGACGGCCACGGCAATTGCCCAGGTCGAGGCGATCCTGCCCGCGCCGAGTGGCGGGGTGTCGCCGTCTCGAGCACCAGCGCCGTCGGGCCGCGCCCTGTCCGAGTCTGCCGCGCCGTGACGCGGCACCAAAATGCCGGTCGCGCGATGCGGCCGGCGGGGGTTTCCCTGGAGAAGAGAAGTAGACGGACCGCCGAGGCGGCATCAATGCCGGCTCCGTAGCCGTTCGGCATCCCGCCGTCTGGTCTACGCGATACCGGACTCAGGTTTCGTTGTCCGGCGGTCCGTCTATCTGTCCGCACGATCGGTTGGGTCGGGTGGCATTGGTACCTGCCGGAAGTCACCATCCATCCAGGACTCGTGCCAGGCAAACGGCTACGTCATTCGACCTGCCAGATGAGTTCGCGCCGGGCTGTTCAGAGCACAGGCGCGCCGGGCTGGGTCAGTCCGGCTCGTACCGGAAGCGGTCGCGATCGCGGACCAGCCGACCGACCGGCTGATCCTTCTCGTGCGACAGGACGACCGTCCAACCCTCGTCGGCGGCGCGCGCGAAGAGCGAGCCCTTGACCACGACGGAGTCGAGGGGAAAGTCGTCGAAGGCGGTCACCCAGCGCGGGTTGGCGCTCCACGCGCGCATGGCGAGATCGCCGAAGAAGCCGAGCGGCGGGACCCCCGGCGCACGGATGACGATCGCCTGGTGGCCGGCCGAGTGGCCGCCGGTCGGGACGACCGACACGCCGGGCATCAGCTCACGCTCGCCGTCGGCCCAGCCCTCCACCCCCCACGCCCGGACGAGCTGGAGTTCCGGCTGGACGTAGCTCGCGACGAGGCGCGGGTTGTCACCGAGCGCGATCTCCCACTCGGCGCGCTGGGCGACGATGGCCGCCCGCGGGAAGGCACGTGAGCCATCGGCCGCCAGAAGTCCCCCGGCATGGTCGAAGTGGAGGTGGCTCATCGCGACGACGTCGACCGACGCGGGGTCGAAGCCGGCAGTCCGCAGCGCCGGCACGATCCACGGACCGTCGTAGGCCCGCATCGCACGGGTCTTGTCGTCGAGCCGGTCGCCGATGCCGGTCTCGACGAGCACCCGCCCGGCGGGCGTCTCGATGAGGAGGCAGTTGAGCGCCTGGAGGAGTCGGTTCTCGCCGTCCAGCTCAGCGGCGGCCCAGCGGCCCCAGAGGAGGCGCGGCACCGGCCCGAACAGGGCGCCCGCATCGGACCGGAAGGTGCCGGCCTGGACGAGGGCGACCGAGATCCCGCCGCCGAGGTCGCGGCGCCAGTCGACGGCGTCATTCAGTCCCGTTTGTCGGTCTCCGTCGCCGTCGGCACGCGCGCGCCGCTGAAGTCGCGGTGGAACGCCGACGCCGTCGGCTCGGATTGGCCCTGGTACTTCGACCCGAGCGACGGAGAGCCGTATGGCCGCTCGACCGGTGAGCTCATCTTGAAGAACGAGATCTGGCCGATCTTCATCTCGAAATAGAGAGCGATCGGCAAATTGGCAACGTTCGACAACTCCAGCGTCAAATTCCCCTTCCAGCCGGGGTCGACGTAGCCGGCGGTCGAGTGAATCAGCAGGCCGAGTCTCCCCAGGGAACTCTTCCCTTCGAGCCTGGCGACGAGATCGTTTGGCAATTCGACCCATTCAAGGGTCTGGCCGAGCACGAACTCCCCGGGATGGAGGACGAACGGCTCGTCGTCCTTGATCGTGAGCATCTCGGTCAGGTCGGGCTGCGGCGCCCGGACGTCGATGTAGGGGTAGCGGTTGTTGCGGAAGACCCGGAACGATCGGTCGAGATGAAGATCGACCGACGACGGCTGGAGGTCGGCCGGATCGTACGGCCGGATGGCCACGTCGCCGGCCTCGAGGGCGGCCCGGATATCACGGTCCGAGAGGACGCTCATCGACCGGACTTCCCGGCCTTGCCCGTCTTCCCGATCCGCTCGCCGGCGCCGCGCACGTCGACCGCGATCGTCTCGTCGCCGCGCTCCGCATACAGGCTGTCGACCTCGCGCTTGAGCGCCTCGAGGTCGTCGAAGCTCTGGTACACACTGGCGAACCGGATGTAGGCGATCTGGTCGAGCTCGCGCAGCCTGGCCATGGCAAGGGCGCCGACCCGCGACGAGTCGACCTCCGTGGTGCCCTGCGAGCGGAGCTCCGCCTCGATCTCGTCGGCGGCCTTGTCGGCGGCATCGTCGGCGACCGGGCGCCGGGTCAGCGCCTTGCGGAGGCCGGAGGCGAGCTTCTCGCGGTCGAACTCCTGGCGGCCCCCATCGCGCTTGACGATGACGAGCCGGGCGGCCTCGACCCGCTCATACGTCGTGAATCGGGTCGCGCAGGCCGAGCACTCGCGCCGGCGCCGGATCGTCGCCGAGTCGTCGAGGTCGCGCGAGTCGACGACCCGCGTCTCGTGTTCGCCGCAATGGGGACAGCGCATCCGGACTCCTGGCTGACACACCACTACCGCTTGTGGTGTCAGCCGATGATACCACTACATAGCGGGTGGTCGGGCCGGATTCAGGCGTTGCGGCGGCGGATCCGGGTGGCGTCGTCGGCGGCCGACAGCTCCTTCGCTCCCTTCGCCTGATAGGCGATCGATTCGCGGGCATGGAGGACGTTCAGGTAGCCGCGCTTGATCGCCGTCTGGGCCTCGATCTCGCGGCCACCGGATCGCGCCGACGCCTGGATGCTCCGGCCGTGTTCGATCATCTCGAGCGCCCGGGCCGCTCGCTCCAGCTCGGCCACGATCGCCTCACGGATCGCCAGCCCGTCGGGCGGCGGGCGGAATGCGCGGGCCTCGGTCTCGTACTGTCCGACGGCGTCGAGCGAAGCGGCGATGTCGTCCGCGACCATGTCCGCGCCCAGGGCACCGCGTCGGACGGCGTCGACCCGGGCGCAGATCTCCCCGAGCGAGATCTCGACCCGACCCGCGAGGTCACCGACCTGGCGTCGGAACCGCTCGACGTCGCGGGTTGCGGCGATGAACCGGCCGGCCCGGCGCAGGACGAGCAGGAACAGGGTCAGGGTGATGACGAACGCCAGCACCGGCAGGACGAGCAGCGGCTGCACGTCGTGTCCCTCGTCCCCGGTCGGCTCGGCTCGCCTGGCCCGCTGCCTCAGCCGGCCCGGGCGCGGAGGGCGGCGAGGAGAGCGGGCGCGACCTCGAACAGGTCGCCGATCACGACGACGTCGGCGAAGTCGGCGATCGGCGCGTCGGCGTCGCGGTTCACGGCCACGATCG
>JANMCU010000194.1:0-2655 GCA_031361415.1 Chloroflexota bacterium
GCGTTGCATCCCCGTGGCGGTGGCCGCAGCGACCGATCAGGCCCCCTGGGTGACCTCGTGGAGCGTGTGCGCCTCGAGGCCGTGCGCCTCGCGATGGACCAGCGCCGCGGTCTCGCGATCGGGCGCGTCGACGAGGCAGAACACCTTGTCGGCCTCCTCGTCGACCCAGTCGTGCCTGTAGTCGACGCCGTAGGCGCTCTGGACGCGGACGTCGGCCTCGTGGGCGCCGGCGACGTCGCCGGCCTTGACGCCGGGCAGGTCGTGAATGTCGATGTACGTGGGCATGGGACCTCCTGGATCGGCTTGACTGAGCGCCGGATCTGACGCCACCCGCTCCATACGCTGCCGAGACGCGACCGGATCGCTCGGCAAGCGCCGCTGATACATTGGCGTCGATGGCTCCAGCATTGCTCGCCGACGCCTTTGCCCACCACGTCTGGGCCACGATCCGCGTGCTCGATGCCTGCGCGACCCTCGACGAGGCGCAGCTTGCAACCGCGGTCCCGGGCACGCACGGCTCGATCCTCGACACCCTCCGCCACCTCGTCGACGGCGACGTGTTCTACCTCGACGTCCTGCGCGGCGGAGAGCCGGAGCCATTCGACCGGGACGGGAGCGACATCCCGACCCTGCGGGCGGTGATGGAATCCCACGATCCCGTGTGGCAGGGGCCTGGTCACGGGCGATCCCGATCCGTCCGCCGTCGTCATCGAATACGAGGACAGCGGATACGAGACGCACGCGCCGGTGGGGATCCGCCTGGCCCAGGCGCTGTATCACGGGACCGACCACCGCAGCCAGATCTGCACCGCGCTCACGGCCATCGGCATCGAGCCGCCCGGGATCGAGGTTTGGGACCTGGCCCGCGAGGACGGCCGGATGTTCACGATCGTCCCGACCGGAGCCGCCACCTGATTCCGAGGGGCCACGGGTAGAGTTCGGTCCATGAGCTTCGATGTGGCGGCGGACGCCTACGACCGCTTCATGGGGCGGTACTCGCGCCTCCTGTCACCACAATTGGCGGACTTCGCCGGAGTGCGCTCCGGCCAGCGGGTGCTCGACGTCGGCTGCGGGCCGGGCGCCCTCACGGCGGAGCTGGTCGCGCGTGTCGGGGCTTCTGCCGTGGCCGCCGTCGATCCGTCGGCATCCTTCGTCGCCGCGGCTCTTGATCGCCACCCGGGAGTCGAGGTCCTCCAGGCATCCGCGGAGCAGTTGCCGTTCCCGGCCCGGACGTTCGACGCAACACTCGCCCAGCTCGTCGTCCATTTCATGTCCGATCCAACCGAGGGATTGGCCGAGATGGCGCGCGTGACTCGGCCGAATGGAGTCGTTGCGGCGTGCGTCTGGGATCATGGCGGTGGTCAAGGCCCGCTGAGCCTGTTCTGGCGCGAAGCGCGAAAGCTCGACCCCGACATCGACGACGAATCCCGGCTACCTGGTGTCCGCGAGGGCCATCTCGCGGAGCTGTTCGAAGCGGCCGGGCTGCGCGAGGTCGAGGCCGCCGTCCTGCCGGTCAGCCTCGAGCACGCGACCTTCGATGCCTGGTGGGAGCCGTTCACGACCGGTGTCGGCCCCGCGGGCTCCTACCTCGCGAGTCTGAGCGCGGAACGGCAGGTCGAGCTGCGCGAAGCCTGCCGGGCCATGATCCCGACGACTCCGTTCTCGGTCACCGCCCGGGCCTGGGCGGCACGCGGCCTCGCCTGAGGCTCATGCCGCGGTCCATTCCAGAGACAAGGAGAACCCCGTGCCGATCGATCAAGGCAAGGTGAAGCAGGTCGCCGACGCGTACACGGCTGCCTGGAACTCCGGCTCGGCCCAGTCTGTCGCTGAGTTCTTCGCGCCGGAAGGGCGGATCGTCATCAATCGGGGCGAACCATGGGAAGGGCGTGCCGGAGTCGCCATGATGGCGGCGGGCTTCTACGCCGACGTGCCCGACCTCAACCTCACATGCGATGGCTTGCGCGTCGCGGGCGATCACGTCGTCTATCTGTGGACCTTCACCGGAACCCATGCCGCAACCGGCAACCCGATGCGAGTCGCCGGCTGGGAGGAGTGGGATATCGACGCGGACTGCAAGGTCACCTCGTCGCGTGGATGGTTCGATGCCGAGGACTACGCGCGACAGTCGGCCGGGTGATGGACCGGTCGACACCCGCAGCGGCGGCCGTCGCCCGCCCGCGAGATCAGTCGACGTACTGCAGCGGCGTCACCGCGACGTCGGGGAACCGGACGCCGGTCGCGTGGTTCGGGCAGTAGCCGTTGACGTTTTTCGCCAGGTACTGCTGGTGGTAGTCCTCGGCGTAGTAGAACGGGCCGGCCGGGGCGATCTCCGTCGTGATCTGCCCGAACTTCGCGGCTGTCAGGCGCTCCTGGTAGGCGTCGCGTGACGCCTCGGCAGCGGCCTGCTGTTCGGCGTCGGCGGTCAGGATGATCGAGCGGTACTGCGTGCCCTGGTCGTTGCCCTGGCGGTTGGCCTGGGTTGGGTCGTGGGCCTCCCAGAAGACCTTCAGCAGCTGCTCGTAGGAAACCCGGGCCGGGTCGTACGCGACGAGGACGACCTCGGCGTGGCCGGTCTTGCCGGAGCAGACCTCACGGTAGTCGGCGTTCGGCGTGAAGCCGCCGGCATAGCCGACCGCGGTGCTCACGACGCCCGGC
>JANMCU010000225.1:0-12957 GCA_031361415.1 Chloroflexota bacterium
TCCGGGCGCGGCGCTCTCCGCGGCGCTGACCGCATTCGGCCGGACCGTCACGATCCCGTGGTCGCCGGTCAGCCTGCTCGTCGTCGTCAGCCTGCCGCCGAACACGCTCATCGTGACGACCGGCCCGTCGTCCCAGGCGACCCCGACGGCATTGACGAGGACGCCCCAGCCGGTCAGCGCCGAGACCACCCCGGCGACGTCGCGACCCTCGGGCCCGGCGCCGGTCAGCAGGACCGCCGGCTGGTCGCGCTCGATCAGCGCCGCGATGTGCTGACCGACGATCGTTCCCGCTGCGTGATCGGCGGTCGCCGGCTCGGTCAGCACGAGGACCCGCGGGACGAAGCGGGCCAGCTCCCCGGCCGCGGTCGACGGATCCGCGGCGACCACGACACCGACGACCTCGCGGCCAGCGGCCTCGCCCAGCGAACGCGCGAGCGTCGCGACCTCGCTGCTGATCCTGGCCAGGCTGCCGTCCGGCGCGAGCTCGCCGAGGACCCAGATCGGGGCGGTGGCCATCAGATGATCCTCCGCTCGGCGAGGAATTCGACGATCTGGCGGGCGGCCTCGTCGGCGGGCTCACGGATCACGAGGGTCGCAGCCCTCGGCGGCGGCGCCTCCGACCCGAGGACGGCCGACGTCGTGACCGCGCCGCCGACCGGCGCCTCACCGACGGCGACATCGGCAAGCGTCTTCGTCTCGAGCGTCTTCGAGCGGGCGGCCATGATCCCCTTCAGCGAGGGGTAGCGTGGCTCGCCGAGCGCCTGGGTCGCGACAACGAGGGCGGGCATCGGTGCCTCGAGCACCTCGTAGCCGGTTGGGCTGATCCGGTTCACACGGACGGTGCCGGCGCCCGGGTCGGGCTCGATCTTCGCGGCGTAGGAGAGGTACGGCAGGCCGAGCAGCGTCGCCACGCCCGCCGGGACGACTCCCGCTCCACCGTCCGAGGTATCGGCACCCGCGAGGACGAGGTCATACTCCATGTCCCGGAGGGCGGCCGCGAGGACGCGAGTCGTTGAGACCGTGTCGGAGCCGGCCAGCGTGTCGTCCGTGACGAGCGTCCCGCTCGCGGCGCCCATCGCGAGCGCCTTGCGCATCGTGTCGGGCGCGCCCGGGCCGGACATCGAGACGAGGACGACCTCGCCCCCGTGGACCTCGGTCAGCTTGAGCGCCGCTTCGAGCGCGTACTCGTCGTTCGCGTTGACGACGGCCGGAACCGCCGCTCGATCGAGGCGCCAGTCCGGTCGGAGGCGCTCGCCGCCCGAGGCCGTGTCCGGCACGGGCTTGACGAGGACGACGATTCGCACGGGCGGGCAGCCTCCTGGACGCGGGTTGGACGGTGTCGGCGCGAGGTCGGCGGTGGGCTCGATCGGTCAGCGTCGGGCCGTGAGCGCCCGGGCAATGACCAGTCGCTGAATCTGCTGGGTTCCCTCGTACAGCTGCGTGATCTTGGCGTCGCGCATCATCCGCTCGACTGGGTACTCGTCGATGTACCCGTACCCGCCGAGCACCTGGACGGCATCCGTCGTGACGCGCATGGCCGTGTCGCCGGCGACGAGTTTACACATCGCCGACCAGCGGGCAGCGTCGGGCGCGCCGGCATCGATCTCGGTCGCCGCCTTGTACAGGAGCTGTCGAGCGGCCTCGGTCTGGGCGTCCATGTCGGCCAGCATCGCGGCGATCATCTGGAACTCGGCGATCGGCTTGCCGAACTGGCGGCGCTCGGTCGCGTAGGCGGCGGCGACGTCGAGCGCGCCCTGGGCGATCCCGACCGCCTGGGCGGCGATCCCGGGCCGGCTCCGGTCAAGAGTCCGCATGGCGATCGAGAAGCCGTCGCCCACCGCGCCGACGCGGTTGGCATCGGGGACGCGAACGGCCCGGAACCCGAGCTCGGCGGTCGGCGAGCCGCGGATGCCCATCTTGTGCTCGACTCGCTCGACGCTGAACCCGGGCATGTCCTTGTCGACGATGAAGCAGGTCAAGCGCTGGTGACGGGGTGTGTCGTCGCCCTCGGCGGTCACGGCGAACACCGCGATCAGATCCGCGACACTGCCCTGGCTGATGAATCGCTTGCTGCCGTCGATGAGCCAATCGGCCGCATCGCCGTCACCGTCGCGCTGGGCGCGCGTCCGGGCAGCGGCAACGTCGCTCCCGGCCTCCGCCTCGGTCAGGGCGAAGGCGATGAGCTTGCGGCCGGCCGCGAGGTCCGGGAACCAGCGGTCCTTCTGCTCGTCGGTGCCGGCGAGGATGAGCGGCAGGCTGGCCAGCTCCTGGACGGCCAGGATCAGGCCGCTCGTGGCGCACACCCGGCTGATCTGCTCGATGGCGAGGCACACGGTCAGGAGGTCGCCGCCGAGTCCGCCGTACGCCTCGGGGAACGGCAGGCTCAGGATGTCGTGGCTGGCGAGGAGCTCCTTGACGTCCCACGGGAACTCGGCCGTCCGGTCGATCTCCGCGGCCCTCGGGGCGATCCGGTCGTCGGCGAGGACACGAACGGCGTCGCGCAGGGCGAGCTGGTCCTCGGTCAGGCGGTAGGTCCGGGGACCCTCGGGAGTGGGCATCGAGCTCGCCATCGCCAACGATCGTAGCAGTGGCGCGACGGCCCGGGACGAAGCGATTTCGGACGCGCTACCCTGCACGAACGCGACGAGTCGTGCCCGGGGGCATGGCTTCAGCCGCGGAGGACTCCCCATGGACCAGAGGACGCAGCTCCTGTTCCTGTTCATCGCCGCGCTGGTCGGGCTCGTGGCGATGGTCCTGATCCTTCGCCGCCAACGGGCCGATCGGGACGTCGCGGCGAGCGACAACCCGTACGCGACCTCGAGCGAGGGCCAGAAACGCTGCCCGAAATGCGGCGCCTACAACGCCTGGACCGACCGGAACTGCGTGAGCTGCGGGCGGAAGCTGCCCGGCTGACCGTCACGCCCCCGAGCGCGGCGGCCGCGTGACCTACTGCAGGACCGGCAGCCTCCGGCGGGCCGGGATCGGGTCGGGCTCGATCACGTCGGCCAGGATCTCGGCGATGTCGCGCGCGGTCACGACGCCGGCACCGACGGGCGATTCGCCACCGCGCGACGACCCGTCGGCGGCCCCTGACGACGCCGCGTCCGCCAGGCCGTCCTTCATCATCACCATGCAGAACGGACAGCTTGTCGCCACCGTCCCGGCCCCGGTCTCGAGCGCCTGACGCGTCCGCTCGGCGTTGATCCGCGTCCCGCGCGTCTCCTCCATCCACATCCGGCCGCCGCCGGCGCCACAGCAGAACGTGTTCTTGCCGTTCTTCTCCATCTCCCGCAACTCCAGGCCCGGAACCGCACCCAGCACATCACGGGGCGCCGCCACCACTCCGTTGTAGCGGGCCATGTAGCAGGAATCGTGGAAGGTCACGGAGCCCGCGGCGGCCGCCCCGTCCTCCGCGACCCTCAGCCGCCCGTCGGACAGCAGCCCCTGCAGGTAGACCGAGTGATGGACCACACGGAACGAGCCGCCGAGCTGGCCATACTCGTTCGCGATCGTGTTGAAGCAGTGCGGACAGGCCGTCACGATCGTTCGCTGGCCCATCCCGTAGCGATTGAGCGTCTCGACGTTCCCGCTCGCCAGGATCTGGAACACATAGTCGTTGCCCATCCGACGGGCCGGGTCGCCCGTACACGACTCCTCCTGGCCGAGGATCGCGAACCGCACGCCGGCGGCGTTGAGGCAGGTCGCGAACGCCCGCGCAACGCGCTTGTTGCGCTCGTCGAACGCGGCCGCGCAACCGACCCAGTAGAGGACCTCGAGCTCGTCGAGGCCACCCGCGGAGCTCGCGATCTCGGCCACCGTCGGAACCGCGAACGGCAGGCCCCGGGTCCAGTCGGTCCGGGTCGAGGCCGGCTGGCCCCACGGGTTGCCCTGGCCCTCCATGCCCCGGAACGCGCCCGCCAGCTCGGCCGGGAAGCGCGACTCCTCGAGCACGAGGTTGCGGCGCAGCCCGACGATCTTGTCGACATGTTCGATCAGGACCGGGCAGGCCTCGACGCACGCGCCGCAGGTGACGCAATCCCAGACCGCGTCGTACGGGATCGCGTCGTCGACGATCGGGGCGGCCATCCGGGCGGGTTCCGGGATCGCGCCGCCGAGCGCGTACGTCTCGCGCACGATCGGGTTGTTCGGGATCAGGTCGAGCCCGTGCTCGGCATCGATCGCCATGTGCCGGATGCCCATGATGAATTCCTTGGGATTCAGCGGCTTGCCCGTGAAGTTCGCCGGGCAGGCGGCCTGGCACCGGCCGCACTCGGTGCAGGTGAATCCGTCGAGCATGTCCTTCCAGCCGAGGTCCTGGAGCGATTTCAGCCCGAACGTCGCGTCCTCGCGTTCGAGATCCATCGCCGGCAGCTCGCCACGCGGCTTGAGCTTGCGGTACCAGATGTTCGGGAAGGCGGTCGCGACGTGGAGGTGCTTGCTGAACGGCAGGTCGATCAGGAAGACCGCAACGATCACGATGTGCGCCCACCACAGGACGACGAACGCGCCCCCGAGCGCATCGGGCGCGAACGCCGACCGGAGCGGCGCCGCCAGCCCGGTCGAGACGAAAGCCCCGGGCTCGTCGCCGAAGCGGGCGAACTGGAAGACCTGGGCGAGGAGCTCGGTCGACACCACCCCGCCGATCAGGGCAAGAATGACCAGGGCGTCGCGATTGAACGTCAGGCGGCGCGGCCGTGAGATCAGGCGGCGCTCGAACGCCCACAGGATCGATGCGAGCACGATCAGGGCCACCACGTTCTGCATCGCGCTGATCGCGGCCCACACGACCCCGTCGAATGGCGCCGTCAGGATCGTCTGGATCACGCCGCCGGTCACGATGTTGGCGGTCCCGATCGTGAGCAGGACGAAGCCCCAGAAGATCCCGGCGTGCATCAGACCGGCCCGCGGATCCTTGAACATCTTGCGCTGGACGAGGGCGTACTCGACGAGCCCGAGGAGACGCCGGCCGATGTCGCCCAGGGGGCGCGGCTGCTCGGTGGCCGGATGCGCCGCGGCGAAGACCCTGAGGTGGCGAGCCATGACGAGGGCGAAAATCGCGGCCGCGCCCCAGAACACGACGAACACCAGCGGATAGGCCGGCACGTCAGCGAAGACCGGGAACATCAGTCGGCATCCTCCGGCTCGTCGACGGCGACGTCCGGTCGCCCGAACGCGTGCTGGTCCTCGGTGCTGTCGGTGGGGGCGTCGCCGTCTGCGGCGTCGCGGCCACCGGCGACTCCATGATCGTGCGGCCCGGCCAGGGTCTCGAGCGCGTGGTCGAGGACGGCCACGATCGCCTCGAGCGACTCGGACGCCGCCTTCGGCGAGCCCGGCGTGTTCACGATCAGCGTCCGGCCCCGGACACCGACGACGGCCCGGCTCAGGTCCGCGAACGGGGTCCGCGCCCGGCCATCCGCCCGGATCGCCTCGGCCAGCCCCGGGACCTCGTAGTCGATCACTGCAAGCGTCGCCTGGGGCGTCACGTCGCGTGGCGTGAGGCCGGTCCCGCCGGTCGTGACGATCAGCGGGTGCGCCTCCGACGCGTCGCGAAGGGCCCGCTCGATTGCGTCGCGGTCGTCCGCGACGACGGCCCGCTCGACCACGAACCCGAGCTCGGTCAGTCGATCCGCCAGCCCGACGCCGCTGGTGTCGTCACGGGTCCCCGCGGCGCTTCGGTCGCTGGCGGTGAGGACCAGGGCGGTCCGCGAGAACGCGGTCGAGCCTGCGGAAGATCGGTCGCTCATCCCTTCGAGCCCCGCCGGTTGCCTCCGCCGATCCGGCCGGCGGCGCGATCGCCCGGCCGGCGCTGATCCGGCTCGCGGACCGCGTCGGGATCGGCCGGCCGGTGCCATTCACCGCTCTTGCCGCCCGTCTTGGAGATCAGGCGAACCCCCCGGATCTCGACGCCGCGCTCGACGCCCTTGACCATGTCGTAGATCGTCAGGGCCGCGACCGACGCGGCGGTCAGGGCCTCCATCTCGACCCCGGTCGGACCGGTCGTCGCCGCTTCGGCCCGGACCCGCAGGACGCCGGCCACGCGATCCGGCGTGACGGCGACGACCAGATCGGTCAGGGCGAGCGGGTGGCAGAGGGGGATCAGCTCGCTGGTCTTCTTGCCGCCCATGACGCCGGCCAGCTCCGCCACGCCGAGGACGTCGCCCTTCGCTCCGCCACCGTCGATCACCATGCTCATCGTCTCGGCCGACACGGCGACGAGGGCCTCGGCGATCGCCCGCCGCGCAGTCGAGGGCTTATCGGAGACATCGACCATCCGCGGTCGCCCGGATCGGTCGACATGGGTCAACCGGCGGCGCTCGGTGCGGGGCGGGAGTTCGCGGGCCATCGTGCCTCCAGTATCGGTCGATCGGGCGCGCCGCGAGCGGCCCGCGCGCATGGGCGACGAATGGGCTGGACTCGCAGCGCGGACGGCGCAGCCGGGTGATCAGTCGCGATCGAGCCACCACAGCTCGACCGGCGCGCTGGCCGGCAGCGAATCGACGGACTCGGGCACGATCGCGAGCGCTTCGGCGATCGCAAGCGCCGACAGGACGTGACTTCCCTGGCCACGCCCGCCGCCCGCCAATCGGACGCGGACGCGACCCTCTGCATCGCGAACCGGGGCGCCTGCGCCGTCCCGCTCGGCCACGACCCGCAGGAACGCGCGTCGGCCAGGGCTCTTCGAGACGGCATCGAGCAGGACCGCACGGTCGGCGGCTCGGGTCAGGCGCGCGGCCGGCAGGCCGGCCAGCCGGCGGATCGCCGGCCGGACGAACAGCTCGAACGTCACGAAGCTCGACACGGGGTTGCCCGGCAGGCCGAACAGCAGCGTCCGTCCACCGTCGGGCCGATCGACAACGCCGAACGCGAAGGGCTTGCCCGGCTGGACCGCCACCCGCCACAGCTCCATCCGGCCGATCTCCGCGAAGGCGGCGCGAACGACGTCGTACGGACCGACCGACACGCCGCCCGAGACCACGATCATGTCGAGGTCGCCGTGCAACGCGGCCTTGAGCCGCGCCCGGACATCCTCGAGCCGGTCGGCGGCGATCCCGAGAACCATCGGATAACCGCCCGCTTCGTCGGCGAGCGCCGACAGGCCGGGTCCGTTCGCGTCGGGGATGCCGGCCGGGCCGAGGGGGCGACCCGGTGCGCGGACCTCGTCTCCGGTGGCGAGGATCCCGACCCGCGGCTGGCGATGGACCTGAACCGTGTCGTTGCCGGAGCCGGCGGCGAGGGCGATCGCCGCGGGACCGAGGCGGGTCCCGGCCGACAGGATCGCTGCCGCCTCAGGCAGGTCGTCGCCAGCCTTCCGGATCGCCGTCCCGGCCCGGACCGCCTCGTGGACCAGGACCGACGGGGGCAGCGGACCGGCGGCGTCGCGCCCGCGCTCGCCGGTCGGACTGCCGTCTGCGTCCGCGGGCGTCGTCAGCTCGACCTGGACGACCGCGTCGGCGCGCGGCGGGATCGGGGCGCCGGTGGCGATCCGGATCGCGCTGCCGCGCCGGACCTCGAGCTCCGGCGCCGATCCGGCGCGAATCTCGCCGATCACCTCGAGCCGCACCGGGTCTGTCTCGGTCGCAGCCTCGACGTCCGCGGTCCGAACCGCATATCCGTCCATCGCCGAGTTGTCCCACGGCGGCAGGGCGGTCAGGCTCATCACGTCCTCGGCCAGGATCCGGCCGCGCGCCTCCGACAGGAATACGGTCTCCGGCGCGGTCGGCCCGTCGATTTCCGCGAGCACCGCGGCGCGCGCTTCCTCGACCGACAGGAGTCGTTCGCCGGTCGCGCCCGCCGTCACAGGGCCTGCCCGCGCGCCTCGGCCCGAGCGTGAAGGAGGGCGGCGATCGAGCGCCGCGTCAGCACGCCGCGCAAGGTCCCGTCTTCGAGCACGGGCAACCCGTCGAGATGCGACTGGCGGAGCTGCTCGACGGCGTCGGTCAGGCGGTCCTCCGGGCTGGCGGTCGGCATGTCGGGCTTGCCGACCATCACGTCCTCGGTCCTCGTCGACGGCCAGTTGCGCTTGGCGACGGCCCGGACCTGGGTCAGCCCGATGATCCCGACGAGGACGTCGTCGTGGAGGACCGGCAGCGCGGGCATCACGGTCCCGTCGAGGACCCCGGCCGCGAACGTGTCGAGCGTGAGCTGGGGCGAGATCGTCGAGAGGCCCTCCTCCATCGCCTCGCCAACGCTCATCCCCTGGAGGAGGTCGTCGAGGACCAGCCAGCGGTCGACCGAGCGGGCCGACGCGACGAGGAACCAGCCGACGAGCCCGACCATGATCCCGGTCGGCGTCTCGCCGACGAGGATGATCAGGAGGCCGGCGATCTGGGTGACCCGGCCGGCGTATCGCCCGACGACCCCTGCCGCCTTCGTCCCCGCCCGCTGGCTCCCGGTTCGCGCCCACGCCGCCGCCCTGACGAGCCGCGCGCCGTCGAGCGGGAACGCCGGCACCACGCTGATGCCGGCGAGGAGCACGTCGAGCACGCCGACGATGACGAACACGTCGGCGATCGGCGCGGCCCACGTGCCGAGGGCGAGCGAGGCGACCGCCAGGCCGATCAGGGCCAGGCCGATGATGAGGCTCGTGAGCGGGCCGGCGATCGCGACGGCGGCCTCCGTCCGGGGCGTGCTCGCGACATCGTCGATGGGGGTCGAGCCGACGAAATGGATGATCAGGACGCGCCCGGTGGCGCCGTCGCGCCGGGCCACGACCGCATGCCCAAGCTCGTGGGCGATGACCGTCAAGAGGAACCCGAGCGAGCCGATGAGTCCGATCGCCCAGGTGATGCCGGGGGCGACATCGGGCTGGAACTCGGTCAGCCGGCTCGCGACGGTGACGGTCACGATCGCCACGACGAACAGCCACGAGACATGCAACCGGATCTCGAACCCGGCAATCCGGGCGATCGGCACGCCGTTCATCGGGCGACTCCGGCACCGGCACGGATCGTCGGTTCGAGTGGGGTGATGCGGACGACCTCAGCCCGCCGGGCGAGCCGGCCCGCACCGATCGACACGACAGCCGCGATGACGACGATGACGACCCCGAGGACGATCGTCGTCTCCGACCAGAAGTCGAACGGGAAGAGCTGGACGAGGTGGTCCGTCCGTGGATCGAAGGTGAAGGAGCCGGCCGGGAAGAACAGCTCGTGGAAGATCTCGAACAGGGCGTCGAACGCGATCGACGCGATCACCCCGACGACGACGATCCCCACGATCAGCCAGCGCATCGCTCCCGCGATCGCCGACCACGCGCGGCTCATGTGACCCGTCCGCCGGGCACCGGCCACGAGAGCGACGAGGGTCAGCGCGGCGACGGCGGCCAGGACGAAGAAGCCGGCGAACACGCCCCGGACGTCGCGCATGTGGGTCCGCTCCCGCTCCGCGAGGACCGGTGCGCCGGCGACCTCGACCGCGAAGTCGGGTGGGCCCAGGACGAGGTCGTGGAGAATCGCGTCGGTCGCGATGGTCAGGTCGGCCTCGCTGTAGCCGGCCAGGCTCGCGGCGTGGGTCCGGCCCTGCTCGAACGAGACCCAGCTGGGCGTCAGGAACGGAAGGATTGCGATCGCGATCACCACGATCGACGCCGCGACGCCGGTCGCCACCGCGGCGATCCGCTCCGGCACCGGCCGCGCGGACATGGGGTCAGCAGTCACCGCCGCATGGTAGACCGGGCGGACGGCCCGCGCCGCCGGCGCGCCGAGCGTCAAGCGCTTGGTCGTGGTCGAGCCCGACCCGTCAGTCCTCGAGGGTGCGGGCCTGGTCCCACCAGCCCGACGTGGTCAGGTCGTCCGGCGGGTCCATGTTCAGCTCGGTCGCACCACGCCGGATCCGCTCGCGGAAGGCGTCCAGATCGAGGCTCAGGATGTCGTGGAGTCCGTCGATGCCCGCCTGCATGAGGAGCTGGTGGTCCTCGGGCCCGAAGCTCGCGAGGTTCAGCATCTGCGCCTCGTCGCGCCAGGTCAGGACCTCGTTCGTGGTCGCGACGACCTGATCGGCGAGCGTCTGGCGGCGGGTCGGCGTCTCGCTGACCTCGAGGAGGAGGCCGGTGGTGAAGATCCCCTGGTGCTCGAGGCGGTCCAGGTGGACCTGTTCGATCCGGGTCAGCTCTCCGATCGGTGGCACGGTGGACGTGGACCTCAGCGACGAAACGGTGGTGGTCCGATGATGCCACGGCCGTCGACCCGAGCGCGAACCGTCGCGGCGCCGATATGTCCGCCGGCCGATCCCACGACCACCGTTCAGGGGCCGTCGAGCACCGTTGGAGTACCCATGAGAAGGCGGCTGCGCATGACCACCGTGGACGACAACAAGGCGATCATCGGCCGGTTCATCGATGAGATCTTCGTTCGGGGCAGGACCGATTCCGTCGACGAGCTGCTGGCTGACGACTTCGTCGGTCACACGTGGCCGTCGACGGGCGATCCGAGGGCCGACCTGAAGGCCGCGATCGGTCGGATCTCGAAGGGCCTGAGCGACCCGCGCTTCCTGGTCGAGGACATGATCGGCGAGGGCGACCAGGTGGCCGTCCGTCTGACGGCCGAGGCGACGCAGACCGGGGAGCTCATGGGGATGCCGGCGAGCGGCAAGCGCTACTCGATTGGTGAGATCCACATCTTCAGGCTGCGCGACGGCAAGGTCGTCGAGCACTGGCACCAGTTCGATCAGATGAAGATGATGCGGCAGCTCGGCGCGATGCCCGGACCGGCCGCCCCGAAACCGACTGCGGGCTGAGCCTCTAGCCGAGCGGACGCGGCTCCAGTGGCACGTCCCAGTGCGCCTCGAGGAGCTCGAACCGGCGGGCCTCCTCCCGCTTGAACGTCGCCTGGTCCGGGTAGAGACGGGCCGCGATCTCCGCGTCGCTGTGCTCCTCCATCGCCGCCCAGTCGCGGAACGTGATCGAGACCAGGATGTCCCAGTCGGCCCGGCCATCGCCGTGGAATCGCGGCACGGTCATGTCGACTGCCGTGAACCGGCCCGCGGCGAGCTGCTCGCGCAGGATCGGCCAGTGGTTGCGCCGGAACAGCTCGACGAACTCGTCGTGCGCGCCCCAGCGCGTCCGGTAGAAGTACAGGACCTGGACCGGATCGCTCATCGTTGCCCGACCTCCTCGGCGGCAGTTCGCAACAGCTCCCAGGCGCGGTCCACGTGGCGACGCTCGGTCCGCAGGCTGCCGATCGCCAGCCGGATCGTGAACCGACCGCGCAGCTTCGTGTGGGACAGGAAGACCTCGCCGGTCCGGTTGACGGCATCCATGATCGCCGCGTTGTGGGCATTGAGCGCGGACTTGTTGCCGACCAGACCGGGCGGGACGTGGCGGAAGCAGACGGTCGAGAACGGGACCGGAGCGAGGCGTTCCCAATCTGGTTCCGCGTCAACCGCGGCTGTGAAGCCCTGCGCGAGCTCCAGGTGGTTTCGGATCCGGCGGCGCAGGCCGTCGAGGCCGAACCAACGGAGCAGGATCCACAGCTTCAGGGCGCGCATCCGCCGGCCGAGCTGCGGCGTGTACTCATTGAAGTTCCGCTCGATGCCAGCGCCGCCGGCACCATCCGAAACGACCGTCCGCAGGTACTCCGGGACGAGGCGGAACGCGTCGCGCACAACGGCGAGCCGGCGGCTAAGCAGGAGGGACGCGTCGATTGGGGTCCACAGCCATTTGTGCGGGTTCACCACGATCGAATCCGCGCGCTCCCAGCCCGCGAACGGCGCCCGGAGCCCGGGATCGATCGCCACGGCGCCGGCATACGCCGCATCGACATGCAACCACAGGTCTTCGCTGGCCGCGATGTCGGCCATGGCGGCGACCGGATCCACCGACGTCGACGAGGTTGTGCCGATGGTGGCGACGATGGCGATCGGGCGATGGCCGGCTGACCTGTCCGCGGCGATCGCGGCGGCAAGAGCATCGGGCAGCAGCTCGAACCGGTCGTTCGTCGCGATCCGGACGAGGGACGCGCGGCCCAGGCCGAGCGTCATGCACGCCTTCTCGATCGACGAGTGCGCCTCCTCCGACGCATACACCCGGAGCGCGGGCACGTCCGATCGCCCGCCGATACCCGCGGCCGCGGCGTCGATCCCGGCTGCTTCGCGCGCGGCGGCGAGGGCAATCAGCGACGAGGTCGAGGCCGTATCGGTCAGGAGCCCGTCGAACGCGGCGGGCAGCCCGAGAGCCTGACGGAGCCAGTCGACGACGACCTGCTCGAGCTCGGTGCCGGCCGGCGAGGTCCGCCAGAGCATCGGGTTCTGGCCGAGGGCCGCGGTGAGCATCTCGCCGAGGATCCCGGGCCCCGACGCCGTCGACGCGAAGTACGCGAAGAATCCCGGGTGCTGCCAGCCGGTTGCATTCGGCTCGATCAGGCGGAGGTAGTCGCCGAGGATCGCGTCGAGCGCTTCGGGCTGCTCTGGGGCAGCCGGTGGAAGCTGGGTGGAAACGGACCCCGGCGCGATCGGCGGCAGGACGCCGTGCCGCTCGATGTCCTCGATGTAGTCCGCCATCAGGTCGACGACGCGATGGGCCGCCGCCCGGAACGCGTCTGGGTCCATGTCGGCGAGACCGGCGATCTGCTCGGGATCGAGCACGCCCGCGTCGATCGGGATCGAGCGATCGGTGGCGGTCATCGCGCGAAGCCTACCCCGCCCGGGACGTGATGAGGCCCCGCGACACGGAGGGCGGGCCGCGGGGCCTCGGTCCCCGGAAAAGGCTGCATCGAGAACGGGCACGAGACGCCGGTTCATCCGGGAATACGCAGGATCGGCGTCTTCGGATCACCGGGCGCCGGTGGTCGCCAATGGTCGCTGCGTACGAGGTCCGCGCCGGGGCTCGCGGCGGTCGCGCAGCCGGTTGCCCAGCACGCGGGCGAAGAGGCGTCGCGGAGCCGGATCGGGGGGTCCGGCCCTGCGCGACGAGAGCGGACTGTGCCACCAACTCGCTCCACCGTCGGGAAGGCGGTGGGTCGA
>JANMCU010000025.1:0-9151 GCA_031361415.1 Chloroflexota bacterium
GCCGCCGGTTCGACGCTCGACGTCGCCTCGATCCAGAATCTCGCCACCGGCACCGTCGCGTTCCAGCATCGCCAGGCCGAGATCGGCGAGGGCGCGACGCTCCGCTGGGCCCTCGCCCAGCTCGGCGGCCGGCTCGTCCGCAGCCGCATCGACAACCGGCTCAGCGGCAACCGCAGCTCGGTCGAGCAGGTCGAGATCGTGTTCGGCGCCGACGACCAGCTGTTCGACCTCACCTCGTTCACCCGCCACATCGGCCGCGATACGACCGGCAACCTGCTTTCCAAGGCCGTGCTGACGGACGCGACCCGGTCGTACATGAAGGGCCTGATCATCATCGAGCCGACCGCGGTCGGGACCGACAGCTTCCTCGGCGAGTTCGGGATGAACCTCTCCAAGCAGGCCCGCGCGGTCGCGATTCCGTCGCTCGAGATCGACCAGCCGGACTGTCGTCGGGCGGCCCACTCGAGTGCCGTCGGACCGATCGACGACACCCAGCTCTTCTACCTCGAAAGTCGCGGGATCGACCCCGAGGAGGCGCGCAAGTTCATCGTTCTCGGCTTCCTCGAGCCGGTCGTCGCCCGGGTGCCGCTCGTGTCCGCCCAGGACACGCTGCGCGAGCTGCTCGAGTCGAAGTGGGACGCCGGTACCATGAGCGCGAGCGCCGCGCCCGCGGCGTGAGGCGGATCGATCTCATCGGCGTCGACGACATCGCCGACGGCGAGATGCGGATCGTCATCGTGCATGGGACCGACCAGGTCCTCGTCATCCGCCAGAACGGCGAATTCACGGCGACCCAGGGCATCTGCAGCCACGAGTACTTCGAGCTCGACAAGGGCTTCCTGACGGCCGGCACACTGACCTGCGCCCTGCATCTGTCGCGGTTCGACCTGACGAGCGGCGAGCCGATCGACCCGCCGGCCGAGCTCCCGCTCGAGATCTATCCGGTCGTGGTCGAAAACGGCCGGGTCCTGATCGACGTCCCCGACGGCCCCCTTCCGATCAGCGAGCAGTAGCGCTCGGCTCTCCGGCCCACCGGCCCGCGTGCCGCCGCCCCCGGTCGGGGCAGGCCGGACGCGGCGCTTGCGTTCAGGCGGCAGACGCCTACGGGTCGCGATCTCGTGCGCCGGTCCCGGCTCGCCCACGCACGGCAGCTCGGATGGCGACCCGCGTCTCAGGCGAGTGGCGCCTGAGCGCAAGAAATCCAGCGTTCCGCACGACGCACCAGGCGGGAAGCGCCTGAGCGCAACAGATCCGGCGTCCGACGCCGCATACCGGGCGAGTGGCGCCTGAACGCAAGAAATCCGCTCGCGTCCTAGCCGCCGGCGCGGGGGACGAGCTGGAGCGTCTCGATCGCCGCGTCGTTGACGGCCCCGTTGCTGAACGGCAGCGGGACGGTGTCGCCCGTCAGCCAGTCGCCGATCAGGTCGCCGTAGTGATGGTCGAACGGGTTGCCGCTCTGGCCGGTCGTCTGGACGATCCGCGCGCCGTCGAGATTGGCCATGTCGATCGACAGCCGGTAGGACGGCAGATTCGTGATCGAGAACACGCCGTCGATGCCGACCGGCTTGTAGGTCGGGTCCTCCGGGTCGGGATAGGCCCGCGACGGACGGAAGTACGTGTTGTTCACGGCGCCGGCGGCCCCGGACGCGGGAAACGGACCCTTGTCGAAGTACCACTCCAGCGGCCCGATCCCGGACGATCCGAGCGTCGCCTCGCGGAATGTCGCCTGGTGCATGGTGCCCCAGGTCCATTTCGTCGGATCGCCGTACGCCGCGCGCAGCTCGCGTCCAGCCTCGTCGAGGGCCGCCGCCACGATGTCGTCGCGCGTCTCGACCCGATCGGTCGTCGTCTTGTCGTCCCACCAGGGAGAATTCGGTTGATCGAGCAGCGCGATCGTCGCCTGCCATGAGGCGCCCCCACCGACGTACTCCCGGGCGAGTGTGCCGAGATCGTCGTCGAACAGGCCGCGGACGAGCCGGTACTCGAACGCAAGGTACGCGGCGCAGCCGAGGCTGGCCGGTCCGGCGGCCGGGCAGTCGAACGTCCACCAGTCGTGGATCCGCTGCTCGAGGAGCGCTCCATCCTGGGTTGACGTGTGGACCGTCCCGACGAAGGGCGCGATCTTCTCCGCCCGCAGGACGCGGCTGTCGAACTGGATGGCCCGGAGCGTGTCGGTGGTCACGCCGCCGGCGCTCGCGGCGGCTCCCAGCAGGTCCGTGATCCGCTTGGCTCGATACCCTGGATCCCATTCCTGCGCGACGAAATACGGGTACTTCGGGTCGACCGCCGCGTTGTTGGCGGTCACGATCACCCCACTCGGCGGATCGAGCTGCCAGGGCAGGTCCTTGATCGGGATCGTGCCGGTCCAGTCGTGCTTGCCGTCGCTGCCCGACCGGATCCGATCGCCGTGGTCGCTCGGGTCGGCCCGGATCGGGATCCGGCCGGGCAGGACGTAGCCGATGTGCCCCGCCGTGTCCGCGTAGACGAAGTTCTGCGACGGCGCACCGTAGGTCGCGAATGCGGCATGGAACTCGGCGAAGTTGGACGCGGTGTTCACGTGGAAGATCGCCTCGAACGTGCCGTCGACCGCGTCGGTCGCGGTCCAGCGCAGGGCGAGCAGGGGAGCATCCTTGAGGCGGGTGTCGACGTCGTTCACGATCGGCCCGTCGCGCGTGGTCCGGACGTCGAGCTGGACGTCGGCACCGCCGGCGACCTTGATCGTCTCGTGGCGGACGTCGTACGGGATCGATTCGCCGGCGACGAGGTAGTTGGCCGGGTTGGCCGGGTCGGGCGCGATCGAGAACAGGTCCTCGACGTCGGGATCGACGTTCGTCGCCCCCCACGCGATCTTCGCGTTGTGGCCGAGGACGATGCCGGGCACGCCCGGAAACGAGACGCCGGCCACGTCGAACGGGCACGCGCTGCTGATCGTCCGGCAGCGGAGCCCGTTCATGAACCAGACCGACGGCATCCCGATCGCGAGATGCGGGTCGTTGGCGAGGAGCGCGGTCTTCGTCTTCGTCTCCGCCGGTCCGACGACGAAATCGTTCGATCCGATCTGGTGATCGCCGGCGATCCCCTGGGCGCCATCGAGACCGGCGATCTCGAGGAGCCGGCCGCCCGCCGCGGCGACGTCGCGCCAGGCCGCCGGGTCGCCGATCGCGGACGGAGCGCCGGCGGGCGTGGAAGCGGGTGTCGTGGACGCGGACGCGGCCGTGCCACCCGCTGGCACCGAGGCCGTGGTCGTGGCACCGACCGCTCCGGCGGTCGCGCCCGCTCCGCCGGAGCCCTGCAGTCCGCTCGGGGTGATCACCGGCATCGTCGGGTCATACGGCGGAAAGAGCTGATCCGTCAGGGCCGAATCGCCGAGCCTGGCGTCGGCCAGCATCCGGAAGATCTCGCTGTCGAAGTTGCCGCCGAGATCCCAGGCCTGGACCTTCTGCCACGCGAGCGTGTCGAGCGCGGTCCACGGCTCGAGCCTGTACCCGCCGACGCCACCCGGAAGGCCCGCCTTGAGCCCGGTCACCACGAACGGCAGGGACAGCTGACCGGCGTGATCGGCGATCCAGTCATTGACCCCGACGGCATAGGCGTCGACCACGGCCCGCGCCTCGGGGCTGAGGGCGGCGAGGTCGCGCTCGGCCGCCTGGCGCCAGCCGAGGGTCCGGATGAAGCGGTCCTCGGTCAAGGTGCTCGGCCCGAACAGCTCGGACAGGCGGCCCGCCGAGATGTGCCGCCAGACCTCCATCTGCCACATCCGCTCCTGGGCGTGGACGTAACCCTGGGCGAGGAACAGGTCGTGGCTGGTCTCCGCCTCGATCCAGGCGACCCCCGACGCGTCGCGGGTCACCCGGACGGCGTCATCGAGCCCGGCGATTGCGAGGCTGCCGTGGGTGGTCGGGAACCCGCGGATCGTCAGCAGTCCGATCAGGCTGGTTCCGAGCGCGATGACGACGACCAGGAGGATGACGAGCAGCCAGACGAGGCGCTTGACCAGGCCGACCAGACGATGCACGCACGACCCCTTGTTCCCGCGGTCCCGCCAGTGGCCGGTCACGGACCTGCGCAGTGTGCCCGCTCGCCCGACGGGCCGTCACGTCGATTGCGCAACGGGCCGATCGGCCGGCCCGCACCCTCAGCGCGGGAGCAGCGTCCCGAGCCCGAGTTCGGCAGCTCGCCCGACGATGGCGTTTCCGAACACGAGATCGGCCAGCCCAACCCCGAGGTGGCTCACGAGGGTCCGTCCATTCGGCGATCGCTCCCGTCCGCGGAGGATCGATTCGCCGAGCGTGGCCGCGGGCTCCGGATAACCATCGAACAGGCCGGCCGCGCGGTTTGCGAGGAACTGTTCGCGCTGGTCGACGAGGAACAGGGTCGCCTCGCGCGCGACCGATGCATTGACGTAGGTGGCGTAGTCGACCGCAACCACGAGCACGTCGCGGGAGAGCCAGTCGTCGGTCAGGGGTTGGCGCTGGTCGGCCGGTGCGAACGAAGCCGCGGTCACGACGACGTCGGCAGAACGTGTCGCGTCGCGGGCGGACGAAGCCGCGTGCGCCGGATGGATCCCGTGATTTCGCTCCGCCACCGACGCCAGGGTCGCCGCCCGGTCCGGATGCCGATCGAAGATGGTCAGCTCGAGGCCCGGCAGGACGTGGGCCAGCACCTCCAGGTGGCTCCGGGCCTGGTCTCCGGCGCCCAGGATGGCGACCCTGGTCGGCCGCCCGACGACCTGGGGGGCGAACCGGCCGATCGCCACGCCGCTGATCGCGGCCGTTCGCTCGGCGGTGATCGGACCCGCGTCGAGGATCGCGGTCGGGATCCCGGTGGTCGGGTCGATCAGGATGACCAGCCCATGGAGTGCCGGCAGGTCGTGCTGGCGGTTGGCCGGGAAGCCGGCGATCCACTTGATCCCGAGCAGATCGTCGAGACCCCCGGAATCGGCGCCCCGCAGGTGGGCGGGCATCGCGTGGGCGAACGAACCTTCGGGCCGTGGATGGACGCCGATCTTCGGCGGCAGCTCGGCGTCGTTGACGAGGGCGGTCAGGGTCCGCTCTGCCAGGCGCAGGCGCTCGCCGATCGGCGGCATCGCCGCGCCGACATCGGCGGCGGTCAGGTAGCGGAGCGGCGGTGCATCCCGGGCCGACATGGGCCCGAAGTCTAGCGCCGGGTAGCATTGACTCGTGGTCTCCGATCCGGTCCAGAGCCTGGCCAACCTGCGCCTCGAGCGCGACGCGGTCCTGCTCTACGACGCCCTCGCGACGATCGAAATCGACCCTCAGCGGGCCGGCGCGTTCCATCGAATCGCGGCCAACGAACGACGCCACGCCGAGATCTGGGCCGCGAAGCTGCGCGAAGCGGGGGTCGACGTCCCGCCGGCGCCCACCCGCCCGCGACCGCGGGTCGCGATCATCATCCTGCTCGCCCGCGTCTTCGGGACGAAGGCCGTCAGCGACCTGGTGACCTCGCTCGAGGGCGACGAGGAGGACCTCTACGTCGGCCAGACGGCGACGCCCGAGATCGAGGCGATCGCCGCCGACGAGCGCGAGCATGCCGAGATCTGGCGGAAGCTGAAGGATCCCGGCTACCACCCCGATCGGGACATCGCCGAACGCGAGCGCTGGCATCGGTCCGGCCGGTCGGGAACCCTCCGGGCGGTGATCTTCGGGGTGAGCGACGGCCTCGTCTCGAACCTCGCCCTCGTCATGGGTGTCGCGGGCGCCTCGGGACCGAGCGCCACGTCGGGCCACTTCATCCTGCTCGCGGGGGTGGCCGGCCTGCTCGCGGGTGCGTTCAGCATGGCCGCCGGCGAGTACATCTCGATGCAGAGCCAGCGCGAGCTGTTCGAGCGCCAGATCGAGCTCGAGCGGGCCGAGATGGAGGCGATGCCCGAGGAAGAGGAGGCCGAGATGGCGTCCCTCTACCGGGCGAAGGGCTTCCCCGAAGATGAGGCGCGGGCGATCGCCCACCGCCTGTTCGAGGATCCGGAGCGGGCGCTGGACCAGCTGATCCGCGAGGAGCTCGGGCTCGATCCCGACGAGCTCGGCTCGCCATACGGGGCGGCGTTCGGGTCGTTCGTGGCGTTCGCCCTGGGAGCGTTCGTGCCGGTCGTCGCATATCTGGTCGGCAGCGGCGCCGCCGCTTTCGTCGCGGCGATCGCGCTGAGCCTCGTCGCGCTCTTCGGCGTTGGCGCGGGGGTCAGCCTCCTGACCGGGCGGAGCGTCCTGTTCTCGGGCGCGCGGCAGGTCGGGATCGGGGCCGCCGCGGCGATCGTGACCTTCGTCGTCGGCTCGGTCATCGGCGTCTCGGTCGGGCTGTGAGGCGATGAGGCCGGATACGGAGGCGCGCCTTCGCGCCGAGGGACTCGTCCCATCGAGCTGGTCGAACGGACCCGGCGACCGCTATTCCGTCCACGACCACGGCTATGACAAGGTGATCGTCGTCGAGTCCGGCTCGATCGCATTCGGGCTGCCGGATCTCGATGAGACCGTCGACCTGGTCGCAGGCGATCGCCTCGAGCTACCGGCCGGGACCTCTCACGATGCGGTCGTGGGCCCGCTCGGCGTCAGCTGTCTCGAAGCCCATCTCCCGGTCGGCCGGCTGCCGACCGTCGCGCATCGGCCCGCCGGCCATTGGTGAGATGGGGCGCCCGACGCGGCTCGCGCGATTGCCGCCGGGAATCGAGACGAGGCCCCGGACGGCTTGCGGGACCTCGTGGGGTAGGCTAACGAGCCGATGCTCAGCGAGCGCTGTAGCGCGCCCACAGAGCGAGGGTGTCCCGAGGATCCGAGCTGTGACGCGGATCTTCCTTGCCGAGCAGAACACTGAGCGCTGAGAACAGCACCAGGAACCCGAGTCCGAACGCGAACATTGGGGTACCTCCGCTGCGTGATCGCCGCGGAGCCGGTCGAACCGGCTCCCGCCGCTGGTCTGCGGTGGACCGACGATCAAGGTTGTCTTCGCCGTCATCATACCTAACAAATCTCGTTCCAGCAATCGATCCGCCTGATGAATAGGTACCAGATGTCTTCATCTGAACGCATGAGCACGAACGACGCGCGGATTCTCGAGGTCCTTCAACGAGACGGCCGGCGGGCCTATGCCGACCTCGGCAGCGATGTCGGGATGAGCGGTCCGTCGGCTCACGAGCGGGTCAAGAAGCTCGAGGCCCGGGGCATCATCACGGGTTATGCCGCGCTCGTCGATCCGCGCGCCGTTGGCTACGACATCCTCGCCTTCACCTGGGTGACCCAGGCGCCCGGTTCCGTCGCCCACGACCTGACCGAAGCCTTCGCCGCGATCGCTGAGATCGAGGAGTGCCACCACATCACCGGCGAGGCCGATTACCTGATCAAGGTCCGTGCTCGCGACACCCGCGACCTCGAGCGCGTCCTCCGCCTCGTCCAGTCAACCGAGGATGTCTTCCAGACCGAGACCGATGTCGTGTTCTCGAGCGGGTTCGAGCGCCGACCACTCCACCTCCCGATCGAAACCGATGAGCCGGTGGGAGCGTAACGTTGGCTGGGGATCGTGCGCCGGCCGACGACGCGTCCCTCGTCCGCCTTGTCGCGGCGGGGTCGCAGTCGGCCCTGGGCGATCTGTACGATCGGTACGTCGACGCGGTGTACGCGGCGGCCAGCCGGCTGACCTCGGATCGGCAGGTCGCCGAAGAGGTGGTCCAGGAGACGTTTCTCGCCTTGTGGAATCGGGCGGAGCTGTTCGACCCGAAGCTGGGGTCCCTGGCGGCGTGGCTCCACACGATCGCACGGAACCGGACCGTCGACCGGTTGCGGGCGGCGGGTCGTCGACCCAATCTGATTCCGCTGTCGTCGGCCGCGGGTGAGGACGAACAGGCCGGAGCCGCGCTCGACCGACTGGTCGCGGCCGGCACCGTGATCGGCGGCGCGGGCCCGGGACCGGGTCCCGAGGGTCAGCTCGAGGCGGCGGAGCTGCAACAGGTGCTCCGGGATGCGCTCGCCGAGCTGCCCGACGCGGAGCGAACGGCGATCGTGCTCGCCTATCGCGAAGAGCTCACCCAGACCGAGATCGCGGATCGGCTCGGCTGGCCGCTCGGAACCGTCAAGACGAGGACCCGACGGGCACTGCTCCGACTGAGATCGGCACTGGCCGAGGAGCTCCGGCCGGGTCTGGCACCGATGCCGATCCCGGTGCCGATCAACGAACGTATGGAATGACGATGGACACGATGGACCACAGCGAGGTGCGCGAGCTCCTCGAGGACGCGGCGATCGAGCCGGGCGGCATCGAGCGGCTCATGGCCGGCGACACTCCGACCGCGTCGCTCGTCGCCGGGCATCTCGCGGGCTGCGCCGATTGCGCCGAGGAGCTCGAACGGCTCCGGCGCTCGGTCGGCCTGATCCAGCCCACGGTCCGGGCGGTGCCGCCCCCGGAGCTGCGAGCCCGGACCCTTGCCTACGTTGCCGCCGTCGGCAGGCCGCGCGGCGTCACGATCGACGACGACCGTGACGCTCCTCGCGCTGCGGCATCCGTCACGACCCTCGTGCCCATCTCGCCTGTCCTCGGCCGTGGCCGTGTCCGGAGGCGCCGCATCGGCTGGATCGGGAGCGTCGCTGCGGCCCTGGTCATTGCCGTCGGGGGGACGACCCTGATCCTCAACACGGATCACGCCGCCGCGAACGCGCGCCTCTCCGCGGAGATCGACGCACTCGGCGACGTCGCCCGATGGACGCTCCGGGTCGACGCCCAGCCGGACGTCCGCCGGATCCAGCTCGCGAGCGCGACCGGGTCAACGGCGAGCGGCACGCTTGTCTTCTCGCCGACCTCGACCGAGCTCGTGATCGTCGCCAACCAGCTCGCTCCGGCGGCCGCGGGGCAGGAATACCGCTGCTGGGTCGAGCTCGCCGGACACCGCACCGCGATCGGGAAGATGTTCTTCGGGGGCAACCTCGCCTACTGGGTCGGCGACGTTCCGCAGGTCGCCGGCCTCGCGCCGGGCGCCCGCTTCGGGGTCTCGCTGGTGGATCTCGGGACGAACGGCGCGCCGGGCGAGCCCATCCTCGTCGCCGACTGAGCTTCGTCGCCCGCTGACCTCGCGTCCGTCCGGCCGGTCACGGGCCGATCGGCCTCCGACCGGCCGACGGGCCTGCCAACGGGCCTGCGATCCGGGATGGGC
>JANMCU010000039.1:0-13963 GCA_031361415.1 Chloroflexota bacterium
TTCGGTGGCGCGCGCCCGCAGGCGTTGGAACAGGGTCTCGAGGGTCGGCGGCGTCACGAAGATCAGGAGCGCCTGGCTGACCTGCTCCTTGACCACCTGCGCGCCCTGGACGTCGATCTTGAGGATCACGTCCTTGCCGACCGCGAGCGCGGCTCGGACCTGGTCGCGCGGCGAGCCGTACCAGATGCCGTACAGCTCATTGGCTTCGAGGAATCCGCGACGGTCGCGGATCCGGAGGAACTCGTCGCGGCTGACGAAGTGATAGTCCATGCCGTCCACCTCACCGGCTCGCGGGCTGCGCGTCGTCACGGTGATGACGTAATGGCGCTCATGGTCGCGGCCGGACGCGCGCTCCAGGCGGCGCAGCTCGTCGATGATCGTGTCCTTGCCGACCCCGGACGGTCCCGAGATGATCACCAGCATCGCGCCCGGCGCGCCGTCGATCGTGTAGTCCGGACGGCCCGGGTCGTCGGAGACGTCGATCTCGGCGCCGGCGGCCGCCAGGACGGCCTCGTTGTCAGTCATCGCCGGCCGTCCGGCCCGGACAAGGCCGCGGTCCCGGTATCCCGCATCGCCTCGAGCACGGCCTCGAGCTCGTCCGGCAGCGGTGCCTCCGCGCGGATGAGCTCGCCCGAGCTCGGCGATGTGAGCTGCAAACGCCAGGCGTGGAGGAACAGCCGCTCGAGCGGCTCGGCGTCGCCGGTCACCCGTGGGCCCTTGCGCGACGTGCCCGTGCCGTAGACCGGGTCGCCGGCAATCGGGTGGCCGATCGCCTCGAGATGGACGCGGATCTGGTGGGTTCGGCCGGTGACGAGGTCGAGCTCGAGCAGCGTCCAGCCGCGAAACCGCTCGCGGACCCGGTAGCCGGTCGTGGACGCCCGGCCGTCGGCCACGACCGCCATCTTCGTCCGGTGCCGCGTGTCGCGGCCGATCGGCGCCTCGATCCGGCCGACCTCCGCCGACACCTCGCCGAGCACGAGCGCGAGGTACGTCTTCTTCACCCGGCGCGCCTTCAGCTGAGCCATCAGCGAGTGCTGTGCGGCGTCGGTCCGGGCGACCATCAGGAGCCCGCTCGTGTCGCGATCCAGGCGATGGACGATGCCCGGCCGCTGGACGCCGGCGATGCCACCGAACCCGCCGCCGCCCTCGAGCCCGAGCAGGGCGTTGACGAGCGTCCCGCCGCTGTGGCCCGGCGACGGATGGACGACGATCCCGGCCGCCTTGTCGATGATCAGCAGATCGGCGTCCTCGTAGACGACCCGGACCGGGATGTCGGGCTCCGGCGTCAGGTCAAGCGGCTCGGGCTCCGGGACGATGAGCTGGAGGGCCGTACCCGGGCCGATCACGGTATTGGCCTTGAGTGGAACTCCGTCGGTCGTGAGGTTGCCGGCCGTGATCAGCTTCTGGACGTGGCTTCGCGACAGGCCGGTGACGTCGGCCACGTACCGATCGACCCGCTGGGCGGCCGCGTCGGCCGGGACCTGGAGGGCGTGGACGCCGGGCGGGGTCATCGTGGTGCGTCGCCCGGGTTCGGCTGGTCATCGGGCTCGAGACCGTCACCCCAGTCGTCGTCGGTGCTCGCGGGTGTGACTGGCTCCGCACCTGGCTCCGTGGATTGCACTCGCGCGGAGCGACCGTCGACGAGCGACGGCCGGAGCGCGGCGATGAACAGGAGGAAGATCGCAAGGCTGATCGCGCTGTCGGCGACGTTGAAGGTATAGAAGCGCGTCGGCCCGATCCCGACATCGACGAAATCGACGACGAAGCCGCGAAAGAGACGATCGAGCATGTTGCCGATCGCGCCGCCGAGCAGCAACCCGAGGGTGACCGTCAGGTAGAGGCTCGAGGCGGCGCGGGCGTGGTACGCCACGATCAGCCCGACGACCGCGAGCGAGACGATCCCGAACATCGCGGCGTTGTCCTTGAACAGGCCGAACAGCGCCCCGGAGTTCTGGCCGTACACGATCCGGACGAGGTCGCCGACGACATCGACCGACTGGCCGGCGGCAAGGCCGCCTGTCACGAGAGCCTTCGCGACCTGGTCGGCGGCGACGACGACCACGGCCAGTCCGGCAAACAGCGGCCAGCGCCGACGGGTCGGGACGGCAGCTGTCGAGGTTGCGGCCGTCGGACCGCCGAGGCGATCGCCGGCCACGACCGGACGGCTCTCGTCGGTCACGCCGCTCCCCCGCCGCCGCGCCGGAGGGCGATCTTCACGACGCCGGCGCCGAGTTCGATCGAGCCGGCGGTGACGTCGGCGCCGCCGGGAGCCCGTCCGCGCACGACGTCGTCGGCGAGCGTCTCCTCGGCCACCGCGTCGAGGTGGGCCGCGACCGGCTCGGCGAGTCCGTCGACCCACAGCTCGATCCGGTCGTCGAGGGCCAGACCGGCGTCCTTGCGCAGGTCCTGGATCGCCCGCTGGAGTTCGCGGGCGTCGCCCTCGGCCCGCAGCTCGTCGGTCAGCTCGGTGTCGATGACGACGACGAGGCCCTGGTCGTGGGCGACCGCGGTCCCCGGCTTCGGGCTGGCGAGGATCTCGACCTCGTCGGCGGCCAGGGTGACACCAGCGAGCGTGACCGAACCGTCGGGGTGGTAGTCGACGGCGTTCTCGCGGGCAGCGGCCATGATCGCGGGGATCGCACTGCCGAGCTTCTTTCCGATCTTCTGCAGGAGCGGCTTGACCCGCCGCTCGACGAGCGCCGACCCGTCGCCGATCAGCTCGACGGCGCGGACGTTGACCTCGTCCCGGATCAGCGCGACGAGTGCCTCCCGGTCGACGAGCTCCGCACCCGGCAGGGCGAGCCACAGCCGGGCGAGCGGCTGGCGCGTGCGCAACCCCGCCGAGCCGCGCAGGGTCCGAGCCAGCTCGACCGCCGAACGGGCGATCGCCATCGCCCGCTCCAGCGCCTCGTCCCGGTCGGCGGCCAGCTCGTCGGCCGGCCAGGCGGTCAGGTGGACGGAGTCCGGCGCGCCGCCGAGGTCGGTGGCGAGATTGGCGAACATCGCGTCGGTCAGGAACGGCAGGATCGGCGCCCCGAACCGCGTCAGCGACAGGAGCGCGCCGTGGAGGGTCGCGAACGCGGCCGCGCGATCGGCGCCATCGTCGTTGCGCGAGAAGCGCTTGCGCGACAAGCGGAGATACCAGGTCGAGAGGTCGTCGATGTAGGTCGAGATCGCGCGGGCCGCGCCGACCGCGTCGGTGTCTGCGAGGCGCTCGCCGACGGTCGCGGCGGTCGCCGCCGCCCGCGAGCGGATCCAGCGATCGAGGACGGTGCCGCGGGTCGGCGCAGGGCCGCCGTGGGCCGTGTCGGCCGCGGGCTGCCAGCCGGCGAGCCGGGCGTAGGTGACGAAGAACGCATACACGTTCCAGAGCACAAGCAGCTCGCGGCGGGCCTCGTCGGCGGCGTGCCAGCCGAAGAGGATGTTCTCCTCGGGTCGCGCCTTGGCGAACATCCAGCGCATGACGTCGACGCCCATCCGCTCGGCGGCCTCGTCAAAGTCGATCGCGTTGCCCGAGCTCTTGTGCATCGGCTTGGCGTCCTCGCCGAACACGAGGGCGTAGCCGAAGATCGTCCGGAACGGCGGCTCGCGGCGCAGGACCGTGGACATCGCGAGCATCGAGTAGAACCAGTTGCGGAACTGGCCGGGGAAGCTCTCGGTGATGAAGTCGGCCGGGAACCACTGGGCCCAGAAGTCCGGCTCCTCGCGGAAGTGGAGCGTCGAGAACGGCACGATCCCGGCGTCGAGCCAGGGGTTGCCGACGTCGCGGATCCGCTCGACCGGCTCACCGCACGCGGGACAGGCGATCGTGACCGCGTCGATGAACGGCCGGTGCGGGGTGTGGCCCTCGAGCCGCTCCCAGCCGGCGACGGCTCGCTCGTGGAGTTCCTCGCGGCCGCCGATCACGTCGAACGAGCCGCAGGCCCGGCAGTCGTAGATCGGCAGCGCCAGCCCCCAGTAGCGCTTCTTGCTGATCATCCAGTCGTGCATGTTGATCAGCCAGTCGAGCTCGCGCTCGTAGCCGAAGCCCGGGATCCAGCGGATCTGGTCCACGGTCTCCATGATCTGGTAGCGGAGGCTCGCGTCGATCTCGGCTGTCGTCAGCTCGGCCCGCGGCCGGTCGTAGACCGGGCCCATCGAGATGTACCACTCGTCGACCAGCCGGAACACGAGCGGCGTGCCGCACCGCCAGCAGTGCGGGTAGCGGTGGGTGATCGTCTCGAGCCGGTAGAAGCGGTCCTCGCGCTTGAGGTGTTCGACGATCGGGTCGGCAACGTCGCGGACGTCGCGCCCGGTCAACGAGCCGAAGCCATCGATCACGATCCCGCTGTCGTCGAGCGGCGCGATCATCGGCAGGCCGAGCTTCTTGCCGAGAACGTGGTCCTCGGCGCCGCAGCCGGGCGCGATGTGGACGATCCCGGTCCCCTCTTCCTCGCCGACGTCCTCCCAGCTGACGACGCGATGCTCGTACGGCGCGTCGGCCGCGATCGGTGAGGCGCCGGCGGCGAAGGCCTTGCGGACCGCGGGCAGCTCGTCGAACGGGCCTTCATAGCGCCAGTCGACGAGGTCGGCCCCGGACAGCTCCTCGAGCACCTCGAACGGCCCCGTGAGCGCCTGCTTGAGGGTGCCCCTGGCAAGCCAGTGGATCGCGTCGCCCTGGCGGACCCTGACGTAGCGGAGCTCCGGACCGACCGCCGCCGCCACGTTCGAGGTCAGAGTCCACGGCGTCGTCGTCCAGACGAGGAGGTCCTCGCCCGGCCGGTCGACGAGCGGAAGCCGGACGGTCAGCCCCGGATCGTCCCGGTCGGCGTAGCCCTCGTTCATCTCCATCTGGGAGATGCCCGTCCCGCAGCGGGCGCACCACGGCATCGTGTCGTGGCCCTTGTACAGCCAGCCCCGCCGATGGACCTCCTTGAGGAAACCCCAGATCAGGTCGTTGTTCTCGTTGCTGAACGTGAAGTAGCTGCCCCCGGTCTCCGGCATTCCGAGCCGCCCGACGAGCATCTCGACGGTGTCGGTCACGGGTCCGTCCGGCCCCTGGATCGTCGTCGTCGCGCCGGGCTCGGCCGCCAGCAGGTCGCGCAGGCGGCGCAGCTCGTCGGGGTCGTTCCAGTCCATCCACATCCCGAGCCGGATGCTCTGCTCGGTCTGGCGCGCGGCGTAGGTCAGGACGCGCTGCTTGCAGAGCGACACGAACTCGGCGATCCCGTAGTCCTCGATGTCGCGCTTGCTCGTGAAGCCGAGGTCGCGCTCGACGTTGACCTCGACCCACAGGCCCTGGCAGTCGAACCCGTTCTGGTAGCGCTGGTCTTCGCCGAGCATGGCGTGGAAGCGCTGGTAGAGGTCCTTGTAGGCGCGGCCCCAGGCGTGGTGGACGCCCATCGGGTTATTGGCGGTGATCGGCCCGTCGAGGAAGCTCCAGTGCGGACCGCCGGCGTTCTGGGCGCGAAGTCGCTCGAAGGTCCGGCGCTCGCGCCACTCGGCGAGGATCTCGTGCTCCTGGGCGACAAGGTCGGGTTTCGCGCTGACGGGTCGGAACATCGGGCCTCGGCTGGGGTGGTCCGGCGGCGGCCGGCGACGGCGCGCTCCGTTGAGTCGGACAGCCTCGACGACGGCCGACGGGTGTCCGAGTATCCTACCCTGCGATGCAGCGCGAGCAGGAAGCGCGGCCGCGGGCGAGATCGCCGTTCGTCGCCGCCGTCCTATCCCTCCTCTTTCCGGGCCTCGGTCATGCGTATGCCGGGGCCTACCAGCGCGCCCTCGGGTTCGCCACGCCCCCGATCCTGCTCGGTGCGCTCGTCGCCGGGGTCGCCCTCCGGACGAAGCCGGCCGACCTGATCGCGTTCGTCCTGACGCCGTGGGTCATCCCCGGCGTGTTCGTGCTCAACCTCGCGATCCTGATCTATCGCCTGGTCGCAATCGTCGATGCCTATCGGGTGACCGCGTTCCTGAACGCGGCCGCGACGAGCGGCGGCGGGCGGCTCGGGCGGCCGCGCCTCGTGTTCAACCCCCTGTCGGTCGCCGGCCTGCTGGCGGTCATCCTGGTCATGTCCGGCGGCCACGTCGTCGTGGCTCGCTACGACCTGCTCGCGAACGACGTCCTCAACGACCCGTGCATCTTCGTCGCCAACGACACATCGGGGACGGCCACGTGCGACAGCGGCCCGTCCTCGTCGCCGTCGGGCTCGGCCGGACCGACCGACCAGCCGCTCGACAGCCCGACCCCGACGCCGTCGGCGCCGCCGATCCAGGGCTCGGGCGACCTGCCCCAGGTCACGATCCCGCCGTGGGACGGCACCTCGCGCCTGAACATCCTGCTGGTCGGCTCGGACCAGCGCCCGAACGAGGGCACGTTCAACACCGACACCCTGATCGTGGTCTCGATCGACCCGGTCAGCAAGCAGGTCGCGATGTTCAGCCTGCCGCGCGATTCGACCAACGTCCCGCTGCCGTCCGGTCCCCTGTCGAACGCATACGGCTCGGTCTACCCGAACAAGATCAACTCCCTGTTCACCGCGGTCCGCAACCGTGGCGACCTGGTCCCGGGCAACAGCAAGACCCGTGGCTTCAACGCGCTCAAGGAAGTGCTCGGCAACTTCTACCAGCTCGACCAGCCGATCAAGTACTTCGTCGAGGTCAACTTCGACGGGTTCAAGCAGGTCGTCGACGCGATGGGCGGGGTGACGATCAACGTCCAGGTCCCGGTCATCGACGACAGCTATCCGGCCGACTCGGGGCGCCACGCCCGGATCTATATCCCCGCCGGAATCCAGCACATGACCGGCGCCGAGGCGCTCATCTACGCCCGCTCTCGCCACGGCTCCGACGATTTCGACCGCGGCTACCGCCAGCAGCGGGTGCTGACGTCGCTTCGCGAGCAGGCCAACGTGGCCGACCTCATCCCGCAGATCCCGACCCTGTTCGCCGCCTTCCGGAACACCGTCCAGACCGATATCCCGCGCTCGGAGCTGGCCAAGCTGGCCGGGCTCGCGAGCACGATCGACACGAAGAACATCCGCTCCTACGTGTTCTCGTTCCCGCGCTACGGGACCCAGTCGTCGCCAAGTGCACCGGTGTACGGCTACTTCCCGAACGTGAACCTGATCCGGACAGCGGTCGCCAACGCGTTCAAGGTCGATCCGGCGCTCGAGGACACCCGGGCTGCCCTCGGCAACGAGGCCAGCTCGATCTGGGTCCTCAACGGCACGAATCAGAGCGGCCAGGCGAGCTCGATCGCGGCCTATCTCGAGTATTACGGGCTGACCGCGTCCGCGCCGACCGGGAAGCCGGACACGACCGGCCTGTCCGCCACGAGGATCGTCGTCTACAACGGCGCCGAGACGCGGCTGCCCCAGACGATCGCCTTCCTCGAGTCGAAGTTCAAGGTTCAGGTCGTCCTGAAACAGGATCCCGCGGTCACGGTCGACGTGATCGTCACGACGGCCTCGTCGACGCCGAACCTCGCCCCGCCGCCGACGAACTGACCGGCGGCTGCGGCCGCCGACTCGTGGGCTGAGTCAGATCGGCGTGCCGCACGCTCGTCATTGGCGGGATTGCGATCGAGCCTTGCACCTTGCGGCCCGACTTGACTCAGCGGGTAAGTCAACTCGCGGCGGGCCGCGAGGCCACAGGCTCAGCGCTCGACCCCGTCGCTGACGAGAAGGAGCGGGCCGCCGTCAACGCCCACGCCGACCGCGAGAACATGGCGTCCATCCGATACGACGCCGAAGATCGAGCTGTCACCAAGATCGACCCCGGCGACCTCGACCCAATCGAGGCCGTCCGTCGACGTCCATAGCCGTGAGGTCAGCTCATTGCCGACCGTGCCGGCAGCGACGTAGCCACCCGGCGCCCCGACGATCGACGCGTGGGCGCCGAAGAGCGCGGCGCTCGGCTGGCCGGCCCGCCACGAGCTGCCGTTCTCGGAGACCCACGGCACGACCGGCCCTCTGAAGTCGCCCGGCTTGACTTCAACGGATGCGTCGCCGAGCGCGAGCGTGACCAGGCCCGCCGATCCGTCGGCAAGGCCCTGGAGACCGAACCCCGACCGTTCCGGCAGGGTCGAAATCGCTGTCCAGTGGCGACCATCGGTCGATGTCCAGACGGCCGGAGCCTGCTCGACTCGCCCAAGCATCAGGTAGCGACCGGACCGGAAGATGATGCCGCTCGGAAACGTGGAGTCGCGTGGAAGAGCCGGATCGCTAACGGTCGTCCACGCGAGGCCGTCGGCTGACCTCCAGACTGCCTGGCCCCCGTTGTCGAATCCGATGGCGACAAACCCGGAAGGGCCCGCGGCCAGACCGCTGAATTCGGCCCCGCCGAAGGAGTCCTGGACCGGCGCCTTGGTCCAGCGTCGAAGATCGCTCGAGACCCAGGCTGCACCATTCGATTGGTTGCCATAGAACTGGCCACCACCCTCGCCGCCGAGCGCGACATAGCGCTTGCCGTCGAACGCGATGATCGGAGCGATCCCCGACGCATCCTGCCCGGAGACTTCGCCGATTCGGGTCCAGGTCGAGCCATCAGGCGACGTGAACACCTGCGTCGACTTCAAATCGTCCGTGACGAAATCAATGAAGCCTCCTGTCGACAGGGCCGCGATGCCACTTCCCTGACCGCCGGTCGTCGAGCCGGTCGCGGCGACCGGAGGACGGACCACGGTCCAGGTTGACGTGGCCCGGGGCGGCGGGGGGCTCGGAACCGTGGCGGTCGGAGCGGCCGACGGTGCCGGCGGCGGGATTGGCAGGCCGGTCACGGGAACCGACCAGATGCCGACGATCCCATCCGGTCCCGCGTCTGACAGGATGACCCGATCGTCGAGGGCGAGAACATGGACGGCGGCCCCTCCGGCCGTCGCGTAGAAGGCGCTCGGGAGCGACGACTGGCGAAAGGTTCGACCATCGCTCGAGATCGCCAGGACCCCGAGGCCGTCGGCATCGACGGCGAGTGCCGCGACGAAGCGGGAGCCTGCCGACAGGTCGAGGATGTGCAGGTCCAGGCTCGTTTGCACGGCCGCGGCGCCGCTCATGGACGCCGACTGGAGTCCTCCAGCCCGCGGAGCAACGAGGACCCGATCGCCGAATACGGCGACGGCGGAGAGATCGATCGCCTGACCCTGCGGCGGCGGGGGTACGTCGAAGCGGATCCCGGCTCTCGTGCTGCTGAAGCCAGGCCCCTGCGATCGGGCCAACTCGCCGTCATCGCCGAGGATCCAGAACGAGCCGGAACCGTCCCAGCCGACCGGTCGAGCCCCAGTTCCGCTTTGCCATGTCCGGCCGCCGTCGCTCGTCCACGACAGGAAGCCGCCTTTGACCCCGTTGATATCGGAAACCCAGCTCGCGGCCGACGTCGGATCGAGCGGATCTACGGCGAGGAACTCGGCATTGGGACGCATCGGGTTCGCTGCGCTGACGACCGCGAAGCCTCCCGACCCGTCGGGAACCGCGGCCACGGACTCGCTGCAGTCGGCCGAGAGTCCGAGACCGAGCGGGCCGATGGAGGTCGGAGTGCCGGCGATCTCGAGGATCGCGCCGGGCGCATTCGACCAGTCGATGGACCCTGATCCAATCGACCCGATCGAGCTCACGGAGCAAGGCCCGCCGGTCGGATTGCCAGGGCCGACGGCCCGACTCGGACCAGCCGACACGACGACCACCGGCCCGCGCGCCGTCGCGGCAAGCGACGACCGGGTCCCGGTGCGCTCCCCGATTCGAATCGGCGAGCCGATCGTGGACGGACTCGCCGACGGGCCGAACGACGGGGGCCCGGATGCTGGGAGCTGGCTCGGACCGGGCGACGTCTCCAGGAGGCGGGCACCGACAACGGCGAGGGCAGTGGCGATCAGGGTCGCCGCGATGGCGGCCGCGATCACGGAAAGCCGACGTCCGGCGAACCGACGCGGGCCGTTCCTCGCTCGTGGGTGGGTCGATGGAACCGCCGCGAGGAATTCGTGGAGGGTTGTCGGCTCCTCGATCGAGACCCGCGAGGCGAACCACTCGCGGAGGCGCTCCTCTGCCCGTTCGTCGCTCATCGCCCCAACTCCGATTCGCGGTCGCGCTCGAGGGCCGAGCGCATCGTCCGCATCGCGTAATGGAGACGCGACTTGACCGTCCCGAGCGGAAGCTGGAGCCGATCGGCGATCTCCTCGAGCGGGAGGTCACGCCAGAACCGGAGGACGACGACCGCTCGCTGCTCGGAGGGAAGGTCACCGAGCGCGCGTCCGATCTCATTCCGGGCAAGACCCGCCGCGAATGGGTCGGCGCCGCGCAGCTCGGGGGCATGCTCGAGGTCGACGAGCCGGACGCCGTGTCGGCGGCGGACGCGATCCAGGCACGTGTTCATGAGGATTCGTTCGAACCATGGCCCGAACCGATCGGGGTCGCGCATCGTCGGCCATGCGGCCCACGCCCGCAGGATCGCGTCCTGGGTGGCTTCCTCGGCCTCGGCGGCGTTGCCGAGGACATAGCCAGCCGTTCGATAGCCACGTCCGACCTCGCGGTCCGCGAGACGCAGGAACAGGGCCGTGCGCGCGTCGTCAGGTTCGCCTCGCGGCCCACGCTCCACGCTCGAACCGCCCCCTTTCGACGCTGCGTCCGGATTCCTCACCCGGTCGACGATTCAGACGCAGCCGTCGTGCGGAAGGTTCATCTGTGCCGCGGTGGAACGGTCGGGGCTCGGCTCGTCAGTCGGCGGGAATCTCCGTCAGCCAGTGGGCGTTTTCGGGCATCCGTCCGCGGACGGCGTCGAAGTAGCGGTCCTTGACGAGCGATGTGATCGGGCCGATCGCGCCCGAGCCGATCGGACGGTGGTCGATCTCGGTCACCGGCGAGATCTGGACGCCGGTCCCGCACAGGAACATCTCGTCGGCGACGTACAGCTCGGAGCGGTCGATCGAGCGGACCTCGACCGGGATCTTCTCGTTCCGGAGAAGCTCCATCATCGCCAGGCGGGTGACGCCCTCGAGGATGTCGTCGTTGACCGGCGGGGTCAGCGCGACGCCGTCCCGGACGATGAACAGGTTGGCCGCCGAGGCCTCGTTGACGTGGCCGTCGGCCGTCAGCACGACCGCCTCGTCGTAGCCGTTCATCTCGGCTTCCGACTTCTGGAAGGCCATGTTCACGTAGCCGCCGACGATCTTGCCGCGAGCCGGCAGAGCCTCGTCGGCGTTGCGCCGCCACGACGAGGTCATCACCCGGATGCCGGCCTCGGTGTCGACGTAGTTCCCGAACGGGATCGCGATGATGTAGAGCTCGTTCTCGAGGTGGTGGAGACGGACCCCGATCGCCTTCGTCGACTTGTAGAACGAGGGGCGGATATAGGCGTCCTCGCGGAAGTGGTTGCGCCGGACCGTCTCGACGATCAGCCGGGTCAGCTCGTCGACCGACGGGACGTTCTCCATCAGCAGGATCCGGCAGGACTGGCGGATCCGCTCGACGTGCTCGCGGATCTTGACCCCGTAGAGCTTGCCCTGCTCGGCGTTCCAGTAGGCCCGGATGCCCTCGAAGGTCGCGGTCCCGTACATGAACGCGTGGGTCATGATGCTGACCTTGGCGTCGCGCATCGGCACGAACGCGCCCTCGAAATAGGCGATGACATCGTCGAGGTTGCGGGCGGCCGGCGCGGCGTGAGGATCGGAGGCCGGTGGCGCCTCCCGGTTCGCCGCGGCGTCGGCCGGGCTCGACTTCTGGCTCAGCATGCGGAGCTCCTCGAGGGCGGCGGCGCGTTCGCCGCGAGGTCGGATGGCGTGGCGCGAGTATAGCAACGGCCTTCCGGCCGGACCGGTTTCGACGCCGTCCGCAGCGCGGCCGAGCAGGGCGACGGGCGCGCCGGCTGCTCGAGCAAGGTCGGGATTTACCCCGCGTGAGCACATCCGACGTAAACGACGGGCCAGGGAGGCCGGATCGTGCCGATGAAGCCGATTCCGGCCGAATCGGTCCAGTCCTGCTCGCCCGGCGAGCAACATCGACATCAGGCGAGGTCTGGGCCGCCTTGGCTCGTCGCATGTGCTCCTGGCAGGAGAATGGCGCGACGGGCGCGATGGACGGGCGCGGCCGACGGGCGCGACGGGCAAGACGAACCCGCCTTAGAACGCGCCCATCAGTGACGCGGCGACGATCACGAGATAGGTCACGTAGAACAGCCCGCCGACCAGGAGCCGGCGGCCGAGCAGACGACCGGAGCGGGCCATCGGAATGAAGATCAGCGCGGCGGCGACGAACGCGATCGCGGACGAGAGGAACGCCACTCGCGATTCGGTGCTGAAGTGCCAGGCGTCGGCCGCGAAGAGCAGGGCGACGACCGTCGGGATCGTCGACTGGAAGACCATCGCGCCGGTGATGTTGCCCATCGCGAGCGTGTCTTTGCCCTGGCGGACCCAGATCACCGAGTTGAACTTCTCGGGCAGCTCGGTCGCGATCGGGGCGATGACCAGGGCCACGATGATCGGCGCGATCCCGAGCGAGCTCGACAGGTGCTCGACCGAGTCGACGAAGAAGAACGCGCCCGCGACGATCAGGCCGAGTGCCGCCAGCACCTGCAGGTTGACGACTCGCAGGCGCGGCACGATCCCTTCACCGTTCGGAGTGGCCGGATCGAAGCGGTTGAAGCGGAGCGGCGGAAGGTCGCTCGCGTCGACGTCGGGGTCGTCCTCGAAATGGCCTTTCACGTACCAGCCGTAGATCCCGATCAACGCCGCTGCGACGACCCATTTCGGCCAGACCGGATCGAGCGGCAGGAACGCCGCGCCGATCGCGATGGCGTAGGCAATCGCGAAGTAGCGCATGTCATGGGCCAGAACCCCGGTGTCCACGATCATCGCGTCGCCCGTTGGTCGCTTCCGACCGACAAACAGGACCGCGACGCCGGTCACGAACATCGCGAGCGTGGAGAGCATGAACGGCGCGCCCAGGATCGCACCGACCCCGATCCCGTGGGACGACGCCGAGCCGCCGCCGGAAACGATCGCGATGATCGGGATCATCGTCTCGGGCAGCGCGGTCCCGACGGCGGCCAGGACTGAGCCGACCGCACCCTCGGCCAGCTCCAGCTTCCGCCCGAACCACTCGATCCCGTTGGTGAACAGCTCGGCACCGATGAGGATGACGATGAACGCGCCGACCAGGATCAGGATGTCCACCGTCAGCCGCCGAGACCACGCGCGATGACGACGCTCAGCGCGATCACGACGAGGATCACGCCGGCCACGATCGTCATGGCGCGCTCGCCGCGCCGCGCGTAGCCGAGCCCGGAGACCGCGACCCGGGCCGACGGCGTGGCGATGACGACGATCAGTCCGAGCCACAGGAAGGCCGCCGGACGAAGGGCGGCGAGATCGCCGAGGAGGGTCGTCGGATCGAACGCCGGACCGCCCGACAGCGGACCAATCCCGGCGATGGCCATCAACACGACCCCGACGACGAGCAACGCGATCGAGAGATACGTGCCGACGGTCAGCAGCCGGGCGACGGTCCGCTCGAGACTGCGTGATGGCTCGTCCGGCGAGCTCGTCGGGGTCGGTCCGGCGCCCGTCGCCGATGTCGACAGACCGCCCGGGATCGAGGCGGTCATGCGATTGCTCGCTGCAGCATCTCCCACGCAGTGTAGAGGAGGATCGCGACGAACAATCCGCGCAGGAGCCCGAGGTTGACCCGCGAGGCGATCCGCGAACCGATGCTCGCGCCGATGAAGACGCCGATCGCGGTCGGCGCGGCGGCGTACGGATCGATGCCGCCGCGAAGCAGGTAGATGATCGCGCTGGCCGACGCGGTGATCCCGATCATCAGGTTGCTCGTCGCGGTCGCGACCCGGAGCGGGACGCCCATGACGACGTGCATGACCGGAACCTTGACGAGCCCGCCGCCGATCCCGAGCAGGGCCGACGCGACGCCGGCGACGAGGCTGCCGACGATGCCGCGTCCGAACCGCCGGATCCGGTAGTCCGGGCCGGACAACCGGTCGAGGAATG
>JANMCU010000107.1:0-6069 GCA_031361415.1 Chloroflexota bacterium
CGCCCAGCTCGGCCGGGTCGGGCTGGACCACGAGCGCCACGAAGGCGGCTGGCGCCGGATCGTCATCGAGAAGCCGTTCGGCCACGATCTGAACTCGGCCATCCGCCTGAACCGCGAGGTCGGCAAGGTCTTCCGCGAGTCGCAGATCTACCGGATCGACCACTACCTCGGCAAGGAGACCGTCCGGAACCTCCTCGTCTTCCGGTTCGGCAACGGGATCTTCGAGCCGATCTGGAATCGCCGCCACATCGACCATGTCCAGATCACGGTCGCCGAGACGATCGGGGTCGAGAACCGCGGCGCGTTCTACGAGGAGACGGGCGCGAGCCGCGACTTCCTCCAGAACCACCTCCTCCAGCTGATGAGCCTGGTCGCGATGGAGCCGCCGGCGACGTTCGACGCCGATGCCCTCCGGGACGAGAAGGTCAAGGTCATCCGGGCGATCGGCGAGATGACCCCGGAGCAGATGCGGACGGATGTCGTTCGTGGCCAGTACGGGCCCGGCTGGGTCGCCGCCAAGGCTGTTCAGGGCTATCGCTCCGAGCCCGAGGTCGATCCCGGATCGGAGACCGAGACCTACATCGCGGCCCGCTTCGAGGTCGACGACTGGCGCTGGTCGGGCGTCCCGTTCTACCTCCGGACGGGCAAGCGCCTGCCGAAGCGCGCGACCGAGATCGCGATCCAGTTCAAGGAGGTCCCGCACCGCCTGTTCCGGGACTCCAGCAGCGATCCGGATCCGAACCTGCTGGCCATCCGGATCCAGCCCGACGAGGGGATCATGCTCCGCTTCGGGGCCAAGGTGCCGGGCCTCGGGATCGACGTCCGGTCGGTCACCATGGACTTCACGTATGGCTCGGCGTTCACGGTCGACTCGCCCGACGCATACGAAACGCTGATCCTCGACGCGCTGCTCGGCGACGCATCGCTGTTCACCCGTGCGGACGAGGTCGAGGGTGCCTGGGCCCAGGTCACCCCGATCATCGATTCGTGGATGGACGAGGGCCCGCCCGACTTCCCGAACTACGAGGCCGGCACCTGGGGACCTGCGGCCGCCGATCAGCTCCTTGCCCGCGACGGCCGCAAGTGGCGGCGCATCTGAGGTGGCACCCTCAGCGGGCAGCAGTCACTCGCCAACCGACATCGGAGGTGGCCTCGTCACGGATGCGCCCATCCGGATGAACGAGCCCGTGCTCCGCTGGCGCTCGCGAGCCCACAGCATCGAGGAGGTCGAGCAGGAGCTCGCCCGGATCTGGGCCCAGTCGAACCTGGACGGGATGTCCGACAAGGACGGCGATCACGTCAACGATCGCCACGTCGGCGCCCGGACGAGCGTGATGAACCTCGTCGTGATCGCGGCTCGTCAGGAGGTCGGCGAGCGTTCGGCAGCCACGATCCAGCGGCTCGTCGGTCGCCACCCATCGCGGACGACGATCGTCCAGCCGGCCGACCCCGACGGACCGTCCTGGCTCGACGCCCAGATCGTCGCCCACTGCATCATGCCCCGGCCGGATGCCCCCGAGACCTGCGCCGAGACCATCCACCTGACCTGCGGCGGCGAGTCGGGCCGCCATCTCGACGCGATCGTCGCGCCGCTCCTGATCCACGACCTGCCGGTGACGGTCTGGTGGCCCGACGAGCCGTCCTTCGGGAGCGCCCCCGTCAACGACCTGCTCGCGATGGCCGATCGGCTGGTCGTCGATGGATCGGGCTGGCACGGCACCGGACTGAACCAGCTGCGCAGGATGGCCGGCGTCGCGGACCGCCTGCCGATCGCGATCTCGGACTTCGCGATGGTCCGCCAGTCGCGCTGGCGCGAGGCGATCGCCGCGATCTTCGACATCGCGGACTTCCTGCCGTATCTCCGCCACATCCGGCGGATCGCGGTGACCTATGGCGTCCGTGACGAGTTCGGGGCCGAAACGACGAACATCGTGAAGCCGCTGTACCACGCCGCATGGCTCGCCTCGCGTCTCGGCATGCAGGTCACGAGGCCACTCGCCCCGATGACCGGCGGGGTCGCCCGCAAGCCGGCCGCGCGCGGGACGGGAGGCCGGCTCACGACGCTCGCCAATCCCAGCGCCGGCCTCAGCGCAAGCCTCCGCGTCGAGCGAACCGATGTTGCGGTCGTGATCCGCCCCGTGGTGTCCGCGATGCCGGCCGGGACCACCCTCCGGGTCGAGCTCCTCGCCGATTGGCGCGGCTCCGAGCTCCGGGCCGACGTCACCGCCGAGCAGGAGGCGGTCCACGTCCGCGTCTGGCAGGACGGCGTCCACGCCCTCGAACGTGGGTTCAATGCCCCGCGCCGGACCGACGTGGACCTGCTCGCCGAGGCGATCGAGGCCGGCGGGCGCGACACCGTCGCGGTCGGGACCCTCGCCCTTGCCGCCCAGCTCGCCGGAGGCCCGCTGCCATGACCGAACCCACGATCGTCACCCTCGCCGATGCCGCCGCCTGCTCGCTTGCGGCAGCCGAGCGGATCATCGAGATCCTCGATGTCGCGATCGACGACCACGACGAGGCGCACTGGGTGACCACCGGCGGCTCGACCCCGGCGGAGATCTATCGCCACCTGACCGGTCCCGCGCTCCGTGATGAGATCGACTGGCGGAAGGTGCACCTGTGGTGGACCGACGATCGCTTCGTCCCGCCGGACCATCCGCTCTCGAACGTCAAGATCGCAGATGACATCCTGCTCGTCGCACACCGGCCCGGTGAACCCGCCACGGGCGGCGTCCCGATCCCGATCGACCAGGTGCATCGGTTCGAGACAAGCGCCGCGATCGGCGAGGATCACGATCAGGAATGGTGCGCCCGTCGCTACGCCGAGGACCTCCAGGCCGATGGTCCGGACCCGAGCGACGACGGCTGGCCGGTCTTCGACCTGATCCTGCTCGGGGTCGGGCCGGACGGGCACATCCTCTCGGTCTTCCCGAACTCGGCGGCCTTCGACCGGACCGAATGGGCGCTTGGCGTAGCGGCCCCGACCCACGTCGAGCCGCACGTGCCGCGAGTGACCCTCAACCCGGCGATCGTGCCGGCGGCCGCCGAGCTGCTCGTGGTGTCTCACGGCGCCGAAAAGGCCGCGGTCCTGCACGACATCCTGCACGGCGAGCGGAACGTCCGGGCCCTGCCGGCCCAGCTCGCCCGCCGGCCCGGCGCGACCTGGATCCTCGATCGGGACGCCGCCAGGCTCCTGTGATCGCGGACGGCAGGCTGCGCGGCCGGCCGGAACCGATCATCGATCCGATGCCCACAGACCAGCCCGACCGCAGGTTCGTCGCCCCCGACGGCGTCCCGATCGCGGACTACCGCTCGGGCGCTGGGCTCCCCCTCGTGCTCGTCCACGGCGCGACCGCCGACCACACGACCTGGCGAACGAGCGGCCCGCTCCTTGCGCCTCGCCACGAGCTTCACGCCATCGATCGCCGCGGGCGTGGCGCGTCCGGCGATGGCACCACCGATCAGCCGTACGCAATCGAGCGCGAGTTCGACGACCTTGCCGCGGTCGTCGATGCGATCGCCGCCGAGGCCGGGACGGCCGTCGATGTCGTCGGGCACTCCTACGGCGGCAGGATCGGGCTCGGAGCCGCACTCCGCACGGCGAACCTGCGCCGGCTGGTCTGCTATGAGGGTGCGCCGCCGGTCGAGGGCCGCGGCTACCAGGACGCCGACGCGGGCACGGTCCGGCGGGTCGAGGAGCTCGTGGCCGCGGGCGACCGCGACGAGGCGCTGGCCACGTTCATGCGCGACATCGTCGGCATGTCCGAGCCGGAGCTCGCCGCCTTCCGAGCCGATCCGATCTGGCCGCGCCGAGCCGCCGCGATCGACACGACGATCCGTGAGCTCCGCGCCGAGACGAGCGCGGCAGGCTCGCTGGCAACGCTCGGCGCCGTCCTCCAGCCGGTGCTCCAGATCCTCGGCGGCGCGAGCACGGCGCCGTTCGCGGAGGCAACCGCGGCCCTCGACGCGCGGCTGCGGAACGGTCGGGTCGTGACGATCGCCGGCGCGCGTCACGCGGCGCACCACACGCACGCCCCGGAATTCGTGGCCGCGATCGAGGCCTTTCTCGGCGAGCCGGACGTGGCAGACTGACCGCGATGGACTGGCTGTACTGGATCATCATCGGATTCCTCGCCGGCGCCCTGTCCGGAGCGGTCGTCGGCGGTCGGACGGCTCGCGGTTGCCTCCCGAATGTCGTCGTCGGGATCCTCGGCGCGGTCGTCGGCGGGTGGATCGCCCAGCAGCTCAACTGGGAGCGTGGCCCCGGCTTCATCGCGGCCGTCATCGTCGCGCTTGTCGGGGCCATCGTCGTCCGGGTCATCCTCGAGGCCCTGAGCCCGGACGACCGGCGCCGCTGACGGACCGGCCTCCCTCCCTGACCGCCGGCCCGGACGGCCGTCGCGCCGGCGGGTTGCCGATGCCCCGCGGCAGGGCGAGTTCGATCGGGCCGAGCGGCCCGGTGAGTTCCGGTCGAATGGCCCGTCGGCGACCCGGACACGAGGCGACTACCATCCCGGCATGACCGATTCCCTGTCCGCCACGGCAGCGTCCGCAGCCGACGACCGCTCCTACTCGCCAGGCCTCGAGGGCGTCATCGCCGGCGAGACGGCTCTCTCGAAGGTCGACGGCGCGAATGGCCGCCTGATGTACCGCGGCTACCGGATCGGCGATCTCGTCGAACGCGGGACCTATCCGGCCGTCGCGAATCTGCTGTGGACCGACGATTGGGATCCGCATGCCCGGCTGGCCACGGGGCGTATTCCGGAACCCGTCATGACCACCCTGCGGGCGTTGCCCCGGACGGCCAAACCGATGGACGCGCTGCGGACGGCGGTGTCCGCGTGGGGCGCGACCCAGACGCTCGACTGGCCGCCGACTGCGGAGCAGGCGCGCGCCCTGACCGCGTTCTCGCCGTCGGCCCTGGCCGCGTTCGCCCGGATCCGCGAGGGCAAGGAGCCGGTCGAGCCGGACCCATCGCTGAACCTCGTCGAGGGCTACCTCTACCAGCTCAAGGGCGTCGCCCCCGAGCCGGCCACGGCCCGCGCCCTCGACGCGTACTTCATCGTCGGCGCCGAGCACGGCTTCAACGCCTCGACGTTCACGGCCCGGGTCATCACCTCGACGATGTCGGACATCGCGTCTGCCGTCGCCGGCGCGATCGGGACGATGAAGGGCCCGCTCCACGGTGGCGCCCCGTCGGAGGTCGTCGACCAGCTCTCGAAGATGGGAACGGTCGAGCATGCCGAGGAATGGCTCCGCGGCGCCCTTGACCGCCACGAGCGGCTCATGGGCTTCGGACACCGCGTCTATCGCGCCTATGACCCGCGCGCCGCCGCCCTGCGCAAGGTCGCGGAGGGGATGGAGCACAAGCCCGAGTGGCTGCAGCTCGCGATCCAGGTCGAGGACATGGCCCTCCGCCTCCTCGCCGAAAAGTACCCCGACCGTCCGCTCAAGACCAACGTCGAGTTCTACGCCGCCCCTGTCCTGTTCGGCGTCGGCCTGACTCCGGACCTCTTCACCGCGACGTTCTCGCTGGCCCGCCACGCGGGCTGGACCGCCCACGTGCTGGAGCAGGCTGCCGATAACCGGCTGATCCGGCCGGATGTCCGCTACGTCGGCCACGACGAGCGCGACCTCCCCGCCTGACGGCGCGATGACGGCGCGATGACGGCCACAGCCAACGACGACACCGGGTCACCGACCAGCCGGGTCCCCGACGACGGCGAGCCCGGTGACTGGATCGGCGACGACGGGACGGCGGCGTGGCGACGGGAGCCGTACGTGGTCAGCACCGACCAGGCACGTCTCGACATTCCGGTCACGGCCGGCTTCCTCGGCGCCAGCTACTGGGCCGCCGGCATTACAGAGTCGGTCGTTCGCCGGGCCCTCGACCACTCCATCGCGTTCGGGTTGTACGCGGGCGAGCGGCAGGTCGGGTTCGCCCGGGTCGTGACGGATCGGGCGACATTCGCCTGGGTCGGCGACGTGTTCGTCCTCGAGAGCCATCGGGGCCGCGGCCTCGGGCTGTGGCTGATGCGCTGCGTCCTCGCCCACCCCGATCTCCGGGAG
>JANMCU010000203.1:0-3382 GCA_031361415.1 Chloroflexota bacterium
CAGCGTGGCGAAGGCGTCATGATCGCCTCTCCGCGCTCGCTCCACCAGGTCTCGGGTCATCACGCCCTCGGCAGGCGGCACGGCTCAGGTGGCCGCACTCACCAGTATGGCGCGCGAGGATGGGGCTCCGGCTTCATCTTCACCGGCCCGTGCTTGGACGGCTGGCTCGCCCTTGGTGGGCCATCCGACCGCCATGTCATCGCTTTGGTCGATGTCAGGGGGCGATCGCCTGCCAGGCGATCCGGCCGAAGGATCCGCCGTCCTCCCAGACGGAGTGGGCGAGCGGGACGGTCCTGACCGCGCCGGTGCCGTCCGAGTGGGCGACGAGAATCGAGGTCCCCTTGGCGTCCGCCGAGAACACCCACACCCCGTCCGGTGACCACTCGATCGGGCCGCACGAGATGTTGGCCGGTGCGTTCGGGAAGGAGTTGCAGTAGCCGATCGCATGGGACGAGAACAGCTGGATCGGGCGCGCGTCCCCGGCCCGGGACCCGGACCCGGTGAGGCTGACGACCTGCGAGCCGTCGCCGTACCAGGCAAGGCGCGTGCCGTCGGGCGACCACGACGGCCATTGGCCGGGCTGAATCGTCGATTCAGTCGATGTCACGAGGTCGAAAACTTTGACGTAATCGCCCGCGACGTACACCAGCTGTCGCTTGGCGGGATCGGGGGACCAGCGGACCACTGGGAAGTCCGGATTGATCGTGGACGTGGCGAGTTGCTGAGCGTCGCTGCCGTCCGGGCGGACAACGTTAACCGCAACGTAGCCATTGGCTTCGGTCGATAGGAACGCGATCCACTGGCCGTCGGGCGACCACTGGGGAGCCGATCGTTGGTGGGTCTCCGCGGTCTGGTCTCGCACGAGCTGGGTCAGATGCGAGCCGTCCGCATTGACGATGTCGATCGTGCCGATCGAGTCCCCGTCGACAAGCCGCGTGAAGGCCAGGCGCCGGCTGTCCGGAGACCAGGCAATCGGGTCGCCGGTCGCGATCGAAAGACCGTCGACCAGCACCCGCGGGCCCGAGCCGTCAGCGGCGGCAACCACGATCGCGGGCGACGCCCCCGTCGTGCGGTAGGCCATCAGGGTGCCGTCCGGCGAGAAAGACAGCTGCTCAATCGGACTCGAGAACGCGGACACGAGCCGGACGTTCGTTCCATCTGCCGCCGACACCCTGAGGTTGGCGCCGTCCACGAACGCGAACTGACCGTTCGCGGCCGCCCCGAAATGGGGCACGCGACGCTGGCCGACGCCGACGGCGATCAAGGCGACCGCAGCGAGCGCCAGCATCGCCAACAGGACCACGAACCAAGCCACTCGCGGAATGGGCGCCAGTCTCGCGCTGAATGTCGTTTGCATCGGGAGCCACCTTTCGAGGCTCGACCATGCCGGGCGCTGTCGGGTTCGGGTCGTCCGGACGAGGATCTCGTCGAGGTAGTCGGGCGCACCGGGCCCGGCCTGCTCGTCGAGCCAGTCGGAGATCGTCCCGTTGAAGTCGTTGCGCGCGGTCATGCGAAGCGGCCCTCCACGAGCTCGGCCCGGGGTCGGGCATCGGCGTCGAGCGCCGCACGCATGGTCTTGAGGGCCCGATGGAGGCGGGATTTTGCCGTCCCGAGCGGGATTCCGAGCGCGCTGGCGACCTCCGGCAGCGGCAGGTCGAGATAGTGGTGAAGGACGATGAGGGCCCGCGCCTCCGGCTCGAGGCGGCTGAAGCCTCGCTCGAGCTGGTCGCGGTCGACCATGGCGGCGATGTCGTCGCCGAGGTCAGGGTGATCTGGCAGGGTCAGCTCGACATCGAACCGGTGGCGCCGCAGGCGGCGCGCCTCGTCGATGCAGGCGTGATAGAGCAAACGATGCAGCCAGGCGTCGAAGCGCGCCGGGCTGCGCAGCGTCGGCAGGTCGCGCCAGGCCCGGACGAGCGTCTCCTGGACGGCGTCCTTGGCCTGGTCGGGATCACGAAGGATGAGCCGGGCAGCGGCGTCCAGCCGGAAGATCGCGGCAGCTGCAAGCACGGCGAAGGCGTCATGATCGCCTCGTCGCGCTCGTTCCACGAGTTCCTGCTGCATGTCGCCCCTCGGCGGCGGCGCGGCCGATGTGGTCGCGCTCACGGAGTATGGCGAGGCGTCCCATACCGATCGTTCTGGAATCGGTTCGGGACCTCCGCAGCGCGGTACCATCGACGACCCACCCGCCCCACAAGTCGGAGTCCGCATCGCGTGAAGATCCAGGAAGCCGACGCCAAGTCATTGCTCGTCGCGCAGGGTCTGCCCGTCCCTCCATGGGAGGTGGCCCACACCGCTGCCGAGGCCCGCGAGGCCGCGGAGCGGTTCTTCGCCGCCGGCGCCCAGCAGGTCGTGATCAAGGCCCAGGTCCTGGTTGGCGGTCGCGGCAAGGCGGGCGGCGTCAAGCTCGCCGGGTTCGCGGAGCAGGCCGAGCTCGTCGCCCAGTCCATCCTGGATCTCGAGATCAAGGGCATCCCGGTCCGGAAGGTCCTCGTCGGGCCGGCGGCCGACATCGTCAAGGAGTTCTACCTGTCGGCGGTCCTCGACCGGGCGGCCCGGCGGATCCTCCTGATGGGCTCGGCCGAGGGCGGGGTCGAGATCGAGCAGGTCGCGGCCACCCGTCCCGAGGCGATCGTGTCGATCCACGCCGATCCGCTCATCGGGCTGCTGCCCTTCCAGGCGCGCGAGATGGCGTTCCGGCTCGGCCTCGGCGCCCATCTCAAGGATGCGGTCGCCATCGCGACCGGCCTTGTCCGGACGATGCTCGCCTACGACGCCGACCTGGTCGAGATCAACCCGCTCGCCATCGTCAACGAGACGGCGGTCGACGGGCTCGTCAGCCAGCGACTGCAATGCCTCGACGCGAAGATCACCCTCGACGACTCGGCCCTCGCCCGGCATCCGGGGCTCGACGACCTGCGCGATCCCGACGAGGAGGACCCGGCCGACCGCGAGGCGCGCGAGGCCGGGCTCACGTTCATCAAGCTCGACGGGACGATCGGCTGCATGGTCAACGGTGCCGGCCTGGCGATGACCACGATGGACCTCGTCAAGCGGGCCGGCGGCGAGCCGGCGAACTTCCTCGACATCGGCGGGGGCGCCCGGGCCGACAAGGTCGCGACGGCGATGCGCCTGATCCTCGCCGACCCGAAGGTGAACGCGATCCTCGTCAACATCTTCGGCGGGATCACCCGGGGCGACGAGGTCGCGCGCGGCCTGATCGAGGCCCGTTCCCAGCAGCAGCGCGACGTCCCGATGGTCGTCCGGATCGTGGGGACCAACGCCGCCGAAGCGGCCGTCCTGCTCGAGCAGGCGAAGTTCGTGACCGCCGCGACGCTCGACGACGCGGCCGCCCAGGCTGTCGCGGCCTCGACGGGCGTGG
>JANMCU010000204.1:0-10185 GCA_031361415.1 Chloroflexota bacterium
CCCCAGGCCGACGCCCCGAGGTCGCGGGCGGCCTCCTCGAGCTTGGGGTCCATGCCGGCCGCCCGGGCCCGGACGGTGACCGCAACGTACGAGATGCAGAACGTGATGTGGGCGATCGAGATCTGGCCGATCGAGCCCACCCCGCCGAAGAGCTGGAAGAAGAAGATCAGCAGGCTGATCCCCATGATGATCTCGGGAGTCACCATCGGCAGGAGGAGGAGCGTCTCGGTCGCCCCGCTGCCGCGAAATCGCAGCCGGGCCAGGCCGAGGCCGAGCAGCGATCCCAGGATCGTCGACACGATCACCGCCACGACCGCCACGACCATGGTCACTCGGAGCGCGTCGAGCAGGTCGCTGTTCTGGAAGAGGGCCGGATACCAATCGAGGGTGAAGCCTTTCCACACGAACGTCCGGCGCGAGTTGTTGAAGCTGAACAGGATCAGGACGACGATCGGCGCGAACAGAAACGCGTAGATCAGGACGGCGAAGGCCGACAGCCAGCGGTTCCGACCGCTCACGCGAATGTCTCCCGGCGCAGGGACCGCAGGGCGAGGAGCGTTCCGCCGAGGGTCAGGATCATCAGGATGAACCCGAGCGCGGACCCGTACGGCCAGTCCCGGCCGCTCGTGAACAGGACCTGGACGAGCTTGGCCGCGGTCGTCGTCTGGGCCCCGCCAAGGAGGTCGGGCGTGACGTAGTCGCCGATCGCGGGAATGAACGTGAGCAGCGACGCCGCGATGATCCCGGGCATCGTGAGGGGCAGGGTCACGTGCACGAAGGCGCCGCGTCCGGAGGCGTACAGGTCGCGCGCGGCCTGGACGAGGTTCTGGTCCAGCCGATCGATTGATACGAACAGTGGCAGGATCGCGAACGGCAGGAAGCCGTACGTCATGCCGAGGATCACCGACACGTCGGTGTTCAGGAGGATCAGCGGCTCCTGGGTGATGCCGAGGGCCTGGAGGATGCCGTTCAGCACGCCGTTGTCGCGCAGGATGATCATCCAGGCGTAGGTCCGGATCAGGTAGCTGGTCCAGAACGGGAGCATCACCAGGATCAGCAGCAGGATCTTGCGATGGCCGCCGTAACGCGAGATCCAGTACGCGATCGGATAGCCGATGCCGATCGAGAGGATCGTGGTGATCAGCGCGTAGCGGAGCGAGTTGGCGAAGGCGGGGAGGTACTCCGGGCGGGTCGCCTGGACGTAGTTCTGGAGCCCGGGATGCGACAGGACGACGTGCCCGGCCGCGTCCTTCGTCCCGAGGCTCACGACGAAGATGATCCCGAGCGGGACGAGGAAGAAGACGGCCAGCCAGAGGACGCCCGGGGCGACGAGGATGGCCGCCCCGGCCTTCTCCCGGACGCGACTGCGGATCGACCGTCGGACCGCCATCGGCGGCTCGACCGCCCCGGCGGCCGGCGAGGCCGGCGAGGCCGGCGCTTCGGGCGTCGCGGACGTGGCCGTCACGCCTTGAGGGCGTTCCAGCGCTGCGTGTACTTGTCGAGGTCCGTCCCGAGGTTGAGCAGCTCGACGAGCTTGTCGAGCAGGGCGATGTCCGGGTTGACCGTCTTGTCGTCGAGGATCGCCTTGTCGATGAACGCCATCGCGGCGGCGTTCGGGCCCATGTAGCCGATGTAGTTCGTGTTCGCGGCGCTGACCTTCGCGTCGAGGTTGTAGTTGATCCAGAGGTTGGCCGCGACCGGATGCGGCGCGCCCGACGTGATGACCATCGTGTCGGAGCCGCGGACGGCGCCTTCCTTCGGGATGACGTACTTGACCTTCGGCAGGTCGCCCTTCATCTGGTAGACGTCGCCGGACCAGGCGTGGGCGATGATCGCCGAGCCGCCGCCCATGATGCCGATGTCGTCGGTCGTATAGGTCCGGAGGAGCGGCTTCTGCTGCTCGAGCAGGGCGACCATCGCGTCGAGGTCCGTGTCGCTCTTCGTGTTCGGATCGAGTCCGAGCCGGAACGCCGCGACGGCGAACACCTCACGGATGTCGTCGAGCATCGACAGCTTGCCCCTGTAGGTCGGATCCCAGAGCGATTCCCAGCTCGTCAGGTCGTCCTTGATCTTCGCGCCGTCCCAGCAATAGCCGGTCGTCCACCACATGTACGGCATCGAATGAGCGTTGCTCGCGTCGTAGCCCGGGTTCTGCCATTGGGCGCCGAGGTTGGTGGCATTCGGGATCAGGCCGAGGTTGAGCGGCTGGATGATCCCGTCGGCGACGAGCCCCGGGATCTCGACTGAGGTCGGGTAGCAGATGTCGTAGCCCGCGCCCTTGCCATCGCTCCGGATCTTGGCGAGCATCGTCTCGGCGTCGGGGAACTTGTCGTAGTGGACCTTGACGCCGGTCGCCTTCTCGAAGTCGGCGACGGTCGTGTCGCCGATGTAGGCGTCCCAGTTGTACACGTTGAGCTCGGCCTCCGGCGATGGCACCGGAGTCGGGGACGGGCTCGGCGTTGGCGGGGCTGCGCTGGCGGGCGCCGTTGATGGCGGCGGCGCAACCGACGCCGGCGCGACGGACGGCTGCGGGGTCGCCGATGCGCTGCACGCGGCGAGGATCGGCGCGAGCGCGGCCAGCGGACCGACCCGGGCCGCCGCCTCGAGCAGCTGCCGGCGGGTGATGCGGCGGGCGGCCAGGGCGTGATGGAACGTGAGCTCGAGATCGGGATCCGGGCCGGGTCCGGGTACGCCGGAGCGCGCGAAACGATCGTTCATGCCGGGGTCTCCTCCTGCGCAGCGAGATGCTCGGCGAGGACGAGTGCGTCGCCGGGCGACCAGGTGACATCGACGGAGCTGCCGACCGGGAGCCGCTGCCCGGCCTTCGACGCGAGGGCGATGATCGTGAGTCCGCCCGCCGAGCGGACGATGTACTGGACGTTGCCCCCGAGATACGCGACCTGCTCGACCGTGCACGAGATCGAGCCGCCCGCGATCGGCGCTTCCCCGTTCGTCCGGTCGAGGAGGACGATGGCCTCGGGCCGGACGCTCAGCTCGACCTGGCGTCCGGCGGAGACGGCCGCGCTTGCTGCCGTCCGGCAGGTCTCACCGCTCGACAGCCGGACGATCGCACAGCCCGTGTCGATCGACTCGACGACGCCGGACAGCAGGTTCGACGTCCCGATGAAGTCGGCCACGAACCGCGTGCGCGGGCGCTCGTAGAGCTCCTCGGGCGTGCCGAGCTGCTCGACCTTGCCACCGCGCATGACGGCGATCCGATCGCTCATCGTCAGCGCCTCCTCCTGGTCGTGGGTCACGTACACGAACGTGATCCCGACCTCGACCTGGACGCGCTTGAGCTCGACCTGGAGGGCCTTCCGGAGCTTGAGGTCGAGCGCGCCGAGCGGCTCGTCGAGCAGGAGGACGTTGGGCCGGTTCACGAGCGCCCGGGCCAGGGCGACGCGTTGCTGCTGGCCGCCCGAGAGCTGGTTCGGCTTGCGCTTGTCGTAGCCGGCCAGGTGGACGAGCTCGAGCGCCTCGCCGACCCGCCGCTTCGTGTCGGCTTTCTCGATACCCTTCCGGCGCAGGCCGAAGGCGACGTTCTCGTGGACGTCGAGATGCGGGAACAGCGCGTAGTTCTGGAAGACCATGTTGACCGGGCGCTTGTCCGGGGGGTCGGTCGTGACATCGCGGCCGCGGAGCTCGATCCGGCCCGCGGTCGGGAGCTCGAACCCGCCGATCATCCGGAGCGTGGTCGTCTTGCCGCACCCGCTCGGGCCGAGCATCGAGAAGAACTCGCCGGGGCGGATGTCCATCGACACGCGGTCGACGGCGCGGACGTCCCGGAAATGCTTGGTCAGGTCGGTGAGGCGGATCTCGGGCGTCCCGTCGGAACGGTCGATCATCGGCGCGAGCCTAGGCGAGGATTCGGGAACACGGCCGTCAACGTCCCGGATCGCGCAACTCGCGGCGCGGGCTGGGGTCCCAACCGCGCTCGCGGCTTTGCGCCACGGCCGATCGTTTCGAAATCGACAGCTCCCGAAATCCGTCTGGCCGATCGGGCCGATCGTCCGAGTTCGGACGCCGAAATCGCACGTCGCCCCGGACAAACGAATGTGATCGCCGACGGCTGCCGATTTCGCACGATCGCATGCGCGTCGAACGAGAACCGAGCCCGGATCGAGGACGCCGTCGAGCGGCTGGCGAGGCTGGCGGGCTGGCCGGTCGCGGTCGAGTTCCGCAACGGATCGCCGAGGCGAAGGAGGTCCACCTGATGTTCAACAACTGCTCCGCGAACTACGGGCCGACGAACGCCCGTGAGATCGCCGACCTGCTGGCGGAAGAGATGGCGAACGCGGGCTGAGGCTCAGGCCCGGTTCTTCAACGGTCGCGGCCGCGTCCGGGCCGCGATGCGCGCCAGCGCACCTTCCCAGCCGGCCTCGAACGGGCGGCCGTGCTCGTCCAGATCGACGACGACCGGGGCGTGGTCGGACGGGATCGGCGGGCCCTTGCGCGCTTCGCGGTCGATCTCGGCCCAGACGATCCGCTCGGCGACGACCTTCGTGACGTACAGGAGGTCGATCCGCATGCCCTCGTTGCGGTGGAACATCCCGGCCCGGTAATCCCACCACGAGAAGCGACCGGGCGCGTCGCCGGCCGCAGCCCGGTAGGCGTCGACCAGGCCCCAGTCGCGCAGGCTTGCCAGCGCCGCCCGCTCGGGCTCCGACACGTGCGTCCCGCCGTGAGCCGCGACGGCATCCCAGACGTCGTCGTCGGTCGGGGTCGCGTTCAGGTCGCCGCCGAGGACGAGCGGCTCGTCAGGCGACGCGGTCTCGTCGAGCCAGCGCCGGAGCCGCGCGAACCAGGCGAGCTTGCCGGTATGGAACGGGCTGCCGACGACCCGACCGTTCGGCGCGTACAGGCTGACGACGCGGATGCCTCCGCACACCGCCGACACCATCCGCGCCTCGTCGAACGGGTCGAAGTCGTCCTCGCCGACGGCGACCGTCGCTCCGGCGCTGCTGTCGCGCACCGGTCCATCGCCGAAGTTCGTGACGACGTCCGTCGCCCCGACCCTGCTCGCGATTGCGACCCCGTTCCAGCGCCCCTCGCCGTGGTGGACGAGCTCATAGCCGGCCATCCGGAAGGGCAGCTCGGGTGCCTCGCTGTCGGCGAGCTTCGTCTCCTGCATGAGCAGCACGTCGGGCTGGGCGCGCTCGAGCCAGCGCTCGACCGCGTCGGTCCGGGCCTTCAGCGAGTTGACGTTCCAGGTCGCGATCCGCATGTCGGACAGGGTAGGGCGAAACGGGGCCCCGAGGCGGCCCCGCGCCACGGAGGTGAGTCGTGACACGACTCGATTCCGCGATCTGCGTGCTCGGTCTGACCGGAAGTGCTTCGCGCTCACGCTCGCCCATGGTCAGATCGAGTCGGCACACGACTCAGGCCCACCCGGCCCTTGCCGCGCGATCGGCGCCGGCGGACCGCTCACGTACCATGGGCCCCATGGCCACGCAGCCCAACGATCCGGAGGCTCTGATCGAGCGGATCCGCGCGTCCGTCATCGGTGACGACGAGGCCGTCGCCGGCCCGTTCGGGATCCGCCGCGTCACGTATGCCGATTACACCGCCTCCGGCCGCGCTCTGACCTTCGTCGAGGACTACCTGCGCGACGCGGTCCTGCCGCTGTACGCCAACACCCACACCGAATCGTCCGGGACCGGGCTCCAGACGAGCCGGTTCCGGGAGGACGCCCGGGCGATCATCCGGACCGCCGTCGGCGGCAACGCAGACGACCACGCGGTGATCTTCACCGGCTCCGGGATGACCGGCGCGATCAACCTCCTCGTCGGCGTCCTCGAGCTGCGGATCCCCGCCGGCCTCGACGAGCGCTACGGTCTTCGCGCCCACATCCCGCCGACCGAGCGACCGGTCGTCTTCATCGGGCCGTACGAGCACCACAGCAATGAGCTGCCGTGGCGCGAATCGATCGCCGATGTCATCACGATCGGCGAGGACGCCGACGGCCGGATCGACCTCGCCAGCCTCGAGGCGGCCCTCCGCGAGACCGGCGGGCGCCCGTTGCGGATCGGGTCGTTCTCGGCGGCCTCGAATGTGACCGGGATCCTGTCCGACACCCGCGCGATCTCGGTCCTGCTCCATCGCCACGGGGCGCTCTCGTTCTGGGACTTCGCGGCAGCGGGGCCGTACGTCGAGATCGAGATGGACCCACGGCGCCCGGGTCCGGCGGCCGGCGGCGGCCGGGCCGCCGAGCCTGACGGCGACGCGGCACTCGACTTCAAGGACGCGATCGTCATCAGCCCACACAAGTTCATCGGCGGGCCAGGCACTCCGGGTGTCCTCGTCGCCCGCCGCGAGCTGTTTCGGAACCGCGTCCCGACCATGCCCGGTGGCGGCACGGTCGCCTATGTCAACCCGCTCGAGCACGTCTACCTCGACGACCCCGAGCATCGCGAGGAGGGCGGGACGCCCGCGATCGTCGAGTCGATCCGGGCCGGGCTGGTGTTCGCCCTCAAGGAAGCGGTCGGGGTCGAGACGATCCGGGCACGCGAGGAGGACTTCATCGACCGGGCGATCGCGGCCTGGTCGGCCGAGCCCGGGATCGGGATCCTCGGCAACCCGGAGCTGCCACGCCTGTCGATCGTGTCGTTCACCGTCCGCCACGACGGGCGCTATCTCCACCACAACTTCGTCGTCGCCGTCCTCAACGACCTGTTCGGGATCCAGTCGCGCGGCGGCTGCTCGTGTGCGGGGCCGTACGGCCATCGCCTGCTCGGGATCGACATCGAGACCTCGCACGCGTTCGAGCGCGAGATCACCCGCGGCTGCGAAGGGATCAAGCCCGGCTGGGTGCGAGTGAACTTCAACTACTTCATCAGCGAGGCAGTGTTCGCCTACATCACCGAGGCGGTCGCGATGGTTGCCCGCGACGGCTGGCGGCTGCTGCCGTGGTACCGGTTCGACCCGGCGACGGGGATGTGGCGCCACGCGGCCGGATCGCCCGAGCCGCCGCTATCGCTCCACGACGTGGCGTTCTCGGGAGACGGCGTGTCGTACCCGGCCCATCGGCATCGGGCAGGGGAGGAGGCGCTGACCGGCCTCCTCGAGGAGGCATCGCGGATCCTGGCCGATCCAGTCGCGGTGCTCGGTGCCGCGCCCGCGTCCGTCGGCCCACCGCTCGTCGGCGACGACTTCGAGTCGCTTCGCTGGTTCTGGCTCCCGGACGAGGTCAGGGTCGCCGTCGAGGCGCGCTGAGGCCAGGTCACGGGCTGCAAGGTTTGCGGCGCTGGCACCCGGAGCACGATCAGCGCAGAATCTGGTCGCCTCGTCGCCTCGAACGATGAGGTCACCGGATCTCGTTGTCGCGAGCCCGACGCCACGAGGCCGCGGCCGTGCCGACAAGGAGTGCGCCAATGCTCGCTGATCACCTGGTGTTCCCGATCCTGCTCTCGAAGGATCTCGCCGCCAGCCGGGCCTTCTACCACGACACGCTGGGCCTCGAGATCCTGCGGGAAGACGACGAGCGGATCATCTTTCGGTGCGGCGCGGGTTCGCAGGTGTCCGTGACGTTGAGCACAGTGGGCACGGCCGATTCGCAGACGCAGCTTGCATGGCGCGTGCCGGACATCCACGCCGAGCTCACCGACCTCCGGGGGCGCGGTGTGCGGATCGAGAGCTACACGGAGCCCGACCCGGTGACCGACGCCGACGGGATCGCCGACATGGGATTCGCGTGGGCCGCTTGGTTCATCGATCCGAGCGGCAACGCGCTGTCGGTGATCGAGCCGAAGCGGCCACCGACCGCACCGACACCGGGCGCCTGATCGGCGCCCGTCGCTGACTCCTTGCCCCGACCGCAGTCGAGGATTGGCCGGAACGCTCCAGCCTCCCATGCGGGTCGCCTCCCGACACGGGGATCGTCGCCGCGGCAATGCTGTTTGCCTCGCCCTCCCGACGGGCTGCTCGGCTGGCTCGAGCACGTCGTCGTCGACGCCGGGATCCATCGATTCCCCTGTATCTATTTCGACCGTCGGCGCGCACAATCCCGCGAACGGCAGGAGGCAAGGAGCCGGGGGGTTCAGCAGCGCGCCGTCCCGTCACGGTCGCCCAACGCGCTGTGCCAATGGCGAGACCGACCTGTCCGTTCGGGCCCACGCCCGGGAAGGGGTCTCATGACCTCTCGATCAGGTCGCACGCGGTTGCGGTTCTTCGTTCTGGCCGGAGCATGCGCCGCGATCATGGCGCTCGCCCCGATCGCCTCGGCCTCCACGCCCGCGGGCTTGTCATTCGCGAAGATGTGCAACCCGGACTTCTGCACGATCCAGGACTCGTCGAACCCGAACCTCGTCCCGGACGGCTCGACCCTCACGTACGGCGGCCCACGCTTCGACCCGCATCTGTCCAGCGGATTCGTGCTGACCACGCCGGGCGGAACCGCGACCGGCCACTGCTCGCTGTCGTGGGCGAGCGGGCTGGGGCGCTGCGTCGTCGACGGCGGAACCGGCTCGCTGGCCGGATTCCACGCGGTCCTCTCGGAGTGGGTCGACTTCGGCACCGGCGATTTCGCGACGTTCGTGTTCCACCTGGACGGCACCTACCACGTGGACTGAGCGCTTTCCCGAGTAGCGCGTTCTGATGCCCGCCACCATCGACGCGCCGCCCGAACATGACCGGTTCGGGCAGCGCCCGATGGTAGGGTGAGCCCATGAGCAGACCCGTTCTCGCAGATGCCTTCGGGCATCACATCTGGGCCACGACGACGCTGATCGACGCCTGTCTCGCGCTCGATCCGGCGCAGCTGGACACCGCCGTCCCGGGCACCTATGGATCGATCATCGACACGATGCGCCATCTCGTCGCCGGCGATTGCGGCTATCTGCACGCGATCACGGGCGGCCGTCACGCCGAGATCGTCGAGGTCGACGAGGCCGGGATGGACCTCGCGGCGCTCAGGGCGGAGATCGTGGCCAACGGCCCGGAGTGGGCGGTGATCGTTGCCGGTGACCTCGATCCGGATCTGGACGTCGTCCGGCATCGCGACGATGGCACCGACAGCCACGCCCCGCTCGGGATCCGCCTCGCCCAGGTGCTTCACCACGGGACCGACCACCGCAGCCAGGTTTGCACGGCCCTGACCGCGCTCGGCTTCGAGCCGCCCGCGATCGACGTGTGGGACTTCGCCGAGCACGATGGCCGGATCCGGGTGACCGAGGCGGTCTCCTAGGGAAACGGCGCTCCGCAATCTCCGGGCTGGCCGCCCGCGAACGACGCCGCCGGCTCAACGAACCGGAGGCTCGCGACCAGGTCGTCGAGCTGCTGGGAGAACGTCGAGTCCCCGGGACCGCGGTACATCGCCTCGATCCGATAGATCGATGTCGTCGTGCCCGGCGCGGCGATGACCCACGTCCGCCAGGCGTCGGAGTGGTAGTAGTCGGTCTGGCCGACCGCGTAGTCCGTCTCGAGGGTCGGGCGCCCGTCGACACGAACCAGGTGCCCGGTCGCGAGCGGGTCCGATGGCCCGCGGCCGGCCAGATCGCTGCGATCGACGGCGATGTCGCACAGGCTGCCGGCGGCCGACAGCCCTGAGCCGAGCTGCACGCTGATCTGGCTGGGATCGAGGCGCACATCGTTGTGGCAGTTGATGTCGTAGGGCAGGCACAGCCCCCACGGCAGGGTGCCGAGGATCGCGAACGTCTGGCCGAACCCGCTCGTGGCCGGGAGGCGGTCGTTGACCATCCAGCCGGCGGGATACGACAACGTGATCCCGTTGGCCGTAAACGACCGCGTTCCCGCTGCGAACGGATCGCCGCCGCGCAGCAAAGACCAGAGCCCGCCGACGATCGCGACGACGAAGAGGACGAACGCGACGAGCGCCACCCGCCGACACCCCACCCGTCGCCGACGCACCGGTTGGATCGTCGAGGCCATGGCCCGAACCGTGGCGGTCCGACGGGACCGCGTCAAGGCGGGATTTCCCGGCGTCTCGGCCGCAGCCTAAACTCCCGGAAGCCCCGGATCCGTCATCGGGGAGCCGCGCCGCGACGTGATCCCCGAAGGAGTTGAGCTCAGATGACCGACACGACCCTCGACCGCGCGGCGCCGCCGACGCTTCGGACCCAGGCCTTCATCGACGGCGGGTTCGTCGATTCCGCGAGCGGCCGGAGCTACGAGGTCGAGAACCCGGCAACCGGCGAGACGATCGCGACCGTCGCCGAGTGCGGCGCCGAG
>JANMCU010000211.1:0-3166 GCA_031361415.1 Chloroflexota bacterium
CGCCCAGGACCATCGTCGACGCACTGTCGATGATCGACGAGCGGCTGTCGCCGCGGAAGTCGGTCGACACGAGCGGGTCGTCGCTGACGCCGAGGATGCCCTTCATCGGGCCTGCCGCCGCGGTCCGGAACGCGCCGTTGAGCTCATCGACCGAGGTCTCGCGTCCGACATCGGCCGTGAAGTCGACGATGCTGACGGTCGGGGTCGGGACGCGCAGGCTGAAGCCGTCGAACTTGCCCTTGAGATCGGGGATGACCAGCGCGAGCGCCTTGGCTGCGCCGGTCGTCGTCGGGATGATGTTCAACCCCGCCGCGCGCGCCCGGCGCGGGTCCTTGTGGGCGACATCGAGGATCTTCTGGTCGTTGGTGTAGCTGTGGATCGTGTTCATCAGGCCGCGCTCGATGCCGACGAGGTCGTGGACCACCTTCGCCGCCGGCGCCAGGCAGTTCGTCGTGCAGCTCGCATTGCTGATGATGTGGTGGACGGCCGGGTCGTATTTCGACTCGTTGACGCCGAGCACGATCGTGATGTCCTCGCCGGTCGCGGGCGCGCTGATGATGACCTTCTTCGCGCCCGCCGCGATGTGGGCGGCAGCCTTGTCGGCGTTCGTGAAGAGGCCGGTCGACTCCAGCACGATGTCGACGCCGAGGTCACCCCACGGGAGGGCCGCCGGATCCTTCTCCTTGAGCACCTTGACCTCGTGGCCGTTGATGATCAATGCGTCATCGGTGTGATCGACCGTGCCGGGGAACGCGCCGTAGGTCGAGTCGTGCTTGAACAAGAGAGCGTTGAGCGAGGTGTCCACGAGGTCGTTGACCGCGACGACTTCGACGTCCGGCGTCCGCTCCATGAGGGCCTTGAGCGACTGGCGGCCGATCCGCCCGAAGCCGTTGATGCCGACGCGCACAGTCATGATTCGTGTCCTCCGCGAGCGCGGGAGCCGATCGGCGCCCGGTGATATCCGTGATCGGGTCCGCGAGGTCGGGCGCCATGTCGGCGCGCGCGAGGCCTGCGCGTACGGTGCCATCGTACGCCAGAGCGGAGTCAGGGCCGTCCGGCCCGAAGGTTTCGGGCCGGTTGTCAATCGGTCGCTGGCCGGAGTCGAAGGGCCGATCGGGGGGGAGCGCGTGGCCCTGCCGGGTGACTCGGCGAGGGCCGCCGGGCGCGACACTGGAAATCGAACGACCCCTGCCGTCGCCGGCAGGGGTCGTGTTCGACGATCGAACTCGAAGCGGCGTCAGCCGCCGATCTTGAAGACCTTGCCACCGCACTTCGGGCACGTGCCCTGAAGCGCCGGCTTGCCGTTCTTCATCGTGATCTTCTGGGGATTCACGACTTCGACTTTCATCTTGTCCTTGACGCAATAGGCTTCAGCCATGGAGCGGGCTCCTCCTCGGTCAGCGTGGCGTCACGGGAACCCTCGTCCCGTGTCCGCATCTCACGTTCGGTTCCAGAGCGACGGTCGCCAGCGATCCGTCCCTGCTGCGCGTTTCTGTCGATCCATCTCGGCCAGGATCAGGAGCGATTCGAGCCCCGTCTCCACGCACGCCGCCTCTGCCGCGTCCCTGGCCTCTCCCTCGATGAACGCTCCGGTCGTGCGCTGTGCGTAGACCGCACAGACCACGCCGGCCCGACATCGAGCGAGGGTCGCAAGGACCAGAAGCGCCGACGCCTCCATTTCGAAGTTCATGACGCGCTGGCGCGCCATTTCCTCCGCCAGGTCAGGGTAACGGATGGGCAGCTGCGGGATGGGGCGCCCTTGCGCCCCGAAGAACCCCGGTGCTGTGGCCGTCAACCCGACATGAGTCCGATGACCGAGCCGATTCGCGGCCTCGATGAGGGCCAGGACCGCCTCGTAGTCGGCGACCGCCGGATACCCATCGTGGACGTAGAAGCTCGTGGTCGACTCGAGCCGGACAGCTCCGGTCGAGACGATCAGGTCCCCGAGGGCGACCTCCGGCTGGAGGGTCCCGCAGGATCCGACCCGGACGAAGGTCGGCCGTTCCGTGATCGCCAGGATCTCCGCCACCGTGATCTCGACATTGTCCGTACCAATCCCGGTCGAGACGACCGAGACCCGGGTGCCGCGATACGTCCCGGTGACCGAGGCGAACTCCCGGTGGCGCCGCTCGAGCTCGACGTTGTCGAGTCGCGCGGCGATCCGTGCGGTCCGGTCGGGGTCGCCGGGGAGGAGGATGTACTCGGCCAGCTCACCCGGTCCGAGTCCGATGTGGTATTGCCGGTCTCCAGTGGGGAGTGCTACGCGGGGATCCGCGTTCGGCAAGACCTCGTCCCTCACTCTGGCGTGCTTCGCAAGCGCGAAACTCGGCCGAGGATAGTCCCGCATTCTCGCGAGCGTCAAGCACGGCCACGCACGAGCCGAGCGTGGCCGACCCTCGGCGACGGGCCGGTGCCGGCTCGCGCGGAGGCAGCCGCGGCCTTGTGTTCGACCGCCGCAGGCTCGGGTGGAGGCCGCCCGCCGCCGTGCGCGAGTCGCCGCCGGCTGCGTCTCATCGCAGATCGGCCGTCCGGGGCAACTCGAGCCGGTCCTGGCGGACGACCGGTTCCGGAGCCGTGGTCAGGGCCGAGAGGCGGTCTGCGATCCGCCTGGCGAACCGTCGTCGCATCCGCTGGCGACGAAGGATCGTCACGGCCAGCGACGCGAGCGAGACAAGGCCCAGCCCCAGCACGCCGACCTCGGGGATCACCGGATCCGCGAGACCCGCGGCGCTCGAGATGTGTCCCGCTCCCGACACGCCGACGCCACTGGCCTGCGACGAGGAGGGCATGGGCACGCCCGAGCTGCCGCCTGTCCCGGGGCTCGACCCATCGTCGCCTCCGAGATCTCCGACGAGGATGATCCCGGTCGGATCCTCGACGGCCACGAACGCCGTGCCACTCGACGGATCGAGCTCGACACGCCCGGTCGCGCTCAGTGCGTCCCCGACCAGGATCGAGCCAGCGACGTCCTCGGCGGAGGCACGCAGGCGAACGTCCGCAACCGCGGTCCCATCGTCGATCCGGAGGGCGGTGCTGGTCACCGCCTGAACGAGCCCGCCCACCCGGACCGTTTCGCCGACGTGAGCCGCGAGGACGACGAGGTCGACATCGATGGGATCGCTTGCGACCGTTCCTGGGGCGCCGCCCGCGCCGCCCGCGCCGCCCG
>JANMCU010000235.1:0-77263 GCA_031361415.1 Chloroflexota bacterium
GTCCTGCCGATCCAGGGCCCGCCGGGCTCGGGCAAGACGTTCACCGGTGCTCGGATGATCTGCGATCTGTTGCGGGCCGGCAGGAAGGTCGGGATCACCGGGACGAGCCACAAGGTGATCGGGAACCTCCTTCGCGCAGCCCTCGAGGCCGCCGGGTCCGACGAGGCGGACGTCGCCGTCCGGCCGATCCAGCGAGGTGAGCCGCACCAGATCCTCGACGATGAACGGGTCGTCCGCGCGACCTCGGCCCAGATGGCGCGCGAGTTCCTGGACGACGGTCGAGCCAACCTCGCCGCCGGGACGTCGTGGCTGTGGGCGTCGGCGAAGATGACCGGGTCCGTCGCCGTGCTGTTCGTCGACGAAGCCGGCCAGATCTCGCTGGCCAACGTCGTGGCGATGTCGACCGCCACCGAGAGCATCGTCCTGCTCGGCGATCCGCAGCAGCTGGATCAGCCGATGCAGGGCAGTCATCCCCCGGGGGCCGACGGCTCCGCCCTGGCCCATGTCCTCGCCGGCGCCGCGACGATCCCGCCGGACCGCGGGCTGTTCCTCGAGACGACCTGGCGTCTCCATCCCGTCCTGTGCGAGTTCACCTCGGAGGTCTTCTACGACGACCGGCTGGAATCGGAGCGCCATCTCGAACGCCAGCGCCTGACCCTCGCCGGCGCGGTCGTTGACGGCGTCGGACCGCGAATGCTGTCGGCCGCGACCACGGGGGCGGATAACGAATCACCGATCGAGGCGGCGATCGTGGCGGATCTTGCGACGACTCTCGTCCGGGACGGATCGTGGACGAACGCGGACGAGGTGGCCGCGCATCTCACCTGGAACGACGTGCTGATCGTCGCTCCGTTCAACGCCCAGGTCGGTGCGATCCGCCGCCTCCTGCCGCCGGAGGCGCGGGTGGGCACCGTCGACAAGTTCCAGGGCCAGCAGGCTCCGATCAGCCTGTACTCGATGACAACCTCGTCGCCCGAGCTGGCGCCGCGGGGCATGGAGTTCCTGTACAGCCGCAACCGGCTCAACGTGGCGACCTCCCGCGCTCGTTGCATCGCCGTCGTTGTCGCGTCGCCGGATCTGTTCCGCGTTCGCGCGCGCACACCCGAGCAGATGCGGCTCGCCAACGCGTTCTGCCGATTCGCCGAGTTGGCGCGCTCGACGATGACGGCCCGCCCGGCCGCGAACCCGTCGCCGCCGGTTGTGGAGGTCCTCACGCTCGGGCTGGACTGATCATCTGCGCGCCGTGATGATCCGCGCGTGAGCGCGACACCCCTCGACCTGCCGGCTTCGGCCCTCGCCCGGCTTCGTCGGCGGACGCACTGGTCGCTCGTGGCCGGTGTCGCGCTCGGCAGCACGGGCCATATCGCGGCCTCGACCGTGTCCTCGATCGCCGCCCAGCACATCGCGGGCAACACGACGTGGAGCGGGGCGCCCGGGGCGGCGGTGGTGGTCGGAGCGGCCCTGGGCGCCGTGACGCTGTCGCAGCTGATGGTCCGTTCGGGTCGGCGGGTTGGCCTTGCGGCCGGCTACGGGATCGGGGTCGGCGGGGCCTTCGTGGCGACGGTCGCGGTGATTGCGTCATCCCTGCCGATGCTGCTTGTCGGGACCGTTCTGATCGGGTTCGGCAACGCCTCGAACCAGCTGTCGCGGTATGTCGCCGCCGATCTCTACCCGCCCGAGCGGCGCGCGTCGGCGCTCGGGCTCGTCGTCTGGGGCGCGACTGTCGGGGCGATCGTCGGGCCGAACCTCGCTGCCCCGGCGGCCGGGCTCGCGACCACCCTCGGCCTGCCGGAGCTGGCGGGGGCGTATCTCGTCCCGGTGGTGTTCGTCGGACTGGCCGCGCTGCTCACGCTCACCTCGCTGCGGCCCGATCCGTACGCTCTCGCCGACGAGTCGTCACGCCATGACCACCCGGTTTACGAGCGGTCCGTCCCGGCCTCGCTGGCGTCCGTCCTCCAGCGGCCGAACGTACCGGTCGCGATCGTCGCCCTGATCACGGTCCAGGTGGTCATGACGCTCGTGATGACGATGACCCCGCTCCACATGACCGACCACGGCCACGATCTTGCGGCGGTCGGGATCGTGATCAGCGGTCATACGCTCGGCATGTTCGCGCTCTCGCCGCTCTCGGGCCGGCTGACCGACCGGATCGGGACCATCCCGGTCATCCTGGCCGGGATGGGGGTGACCGCGTCGGCGTCCGGTCTGGCGGCGCTCGCGCCGGCGGACGGCGGTCTTCTCCTCTTCCTGGCGCTCTTCCTGCTCGGTTATGGCTGGAACCTCGGCTACGTCGCCGGCTCGGCTCTCCTGACCCAGGGCCTCTCGCTCGCCGAGCGGACCCGCGTCCAGGGGCTGACCGACGGGCTGATCTGGAGCTCGGCCGCGGCCGCGAGCCTCGGGTCCGGCGTGGTCGTGGCCGCTGCCAGCTATGCCACGCTCGGGCTGCTCGGTGCCGGGATCGTCGTCGTGCCCGCCCTGATCGTGATCGCCCGTCGCGCCAGCCTCGCCTCCGCGACCATCCGACCGTGACCGACGACGCCGCCGGACGGACGGCGTCCGAGCCACCGATCCACACGGCCGACGAGCTCACGGCCGCCGACGATCGACCCGCGACGATCGAGTTCGCCCAGCGTTCGGTGGCGGGCGTGGCGATCGGCTCGTTCCTCGTCGCGATGGGCGTCATCCCGATCCTCAATGGTGATCCGGTTCAGCATTGCGATGATCGCCTTCGGGGTCATCCTCGCGACCGGCGCCTGTTTTTTTCCATTGCGGCTGAACAGGATCGGTTCGACGAAGGCTGCCGGTGGTTCGCCGATGACCTCCACCGCGTGCTGACGCCCCGCCCAGATCCGCATCGGCGACGGATGAGCCTGCCGATCTGGTGCCCGATGCGCGGGCAGGACTCGGCGGCGTGGCCGGAATGCAAATCGCCTGCAACGAGGGCCGATCCTGTTCAGTCAGACTGGAACGGGGCTTCGATTCGGCGGCGTGAACGCGCCACAACTCGCACTGCCGCGCCACGAGCGAGCCAGCGAACACGGGCCTACGGCGCGACTCCGAGCTCGCGGACGACCCACGCCGCCAGCACTCGGGCGCATTCCTCGACCTCGGCGAGCGGGACGTGCTCGTCGGCGCTGTGGGCAACTTTCACGTCGCCGGGGCCGTACATGACGCATGGCGTGCCGCCGACGTCGATGAACAGGCGCATGTCCGCGCCGTACGGCTCGCCGAGGAGCTCGGGCCGGCGCCCGGTGACCGCCTCCGCGACATCGGCGAGACCGACCGGCAGCGGGTGATCCGACGGAACCCGGCCCGATCCGAACTGGCCGCCGACAATGTCGACGGTCGCCGGGTGATCGCGCAGGAACGGGTCCGACTCGTTGGCCACGCCGATCGCTCGCCGCAGGTCGTCGGCCGCATCGGCCGGGCGCTGCCCGATCCGGACGCCGTAGCGGCCGTCGACGACGACCCGGTCGAGCACGGTCGATGCCCATTCGCCGCCCGCGACGATCCCGACGATCGTCGGGTACGGCAGGCCGATGGCGGTCATCAGCGGATCGGTCTCGTCCGCGTTCCGGGCGGCCTCGTCCGCCTCGAGCGCCCGCAGCACGACGTACAGCTTGTCGAGGGCCGAGACCCCCTCACGCCGCTGCGAGGCGTGGGCGGCCCGCCCCGGGACGGTCAGGCGGAACGTGATCGCGCCGGCGTGGGCGACGACGATGTCGAGGTTCGAGGGCTCGGTGATGATCGCGAGATCGCCGGTCGCGCCGGCCCGGATCGCGGCGAGGGTCCCCTGCCCGCCGTCCTCCTCGCCCGGGACGAGGGCGACGATCAGCTCGCCGTCGAGGCGCTCCGCCACGCCCGAGACGACGAGGGCGCGGGCCGCCGCGAGGATCGCCGCGACGCCGCCCTTCATGTCGCAGGCCCCGCGACCGTAGAGCTGTCCGTCACGCACCTCGGCCCCCCACGGGTCGCTCGTCCAGGACGCCGGATCACCCGGTGGCACGACGTCGACATGGCCCGACAGGACGACCCGGCGGCGGCCCGGCCGTCCCAGCCGGCCAAGGACGATCGGGAGCGTCGCGCGGGTCGTCTCCTCGCCGGGCCAGGCCGGATAGGACCGGATCGTCGCGAGGTCGGGCGTCAGGAGCTCGATCGCCAGGCCGGTACCGGCCGCCCGGCGCGCAAGATCGGCGGCGACCATGCCCTCCGACCCGGTGACGCTCGGGATCTGGACGATCGCGGCCAGATCTCCGCGGAGCGTGCGTGGATCGACCGCGGCGGCGGCCACCCGAGCGGCGGTCGAGAGCTCCATCGTCATCGTTCGCGGAAGAGCGGCCGGGTGAGGCAGGTCACCCCGCCCGAGCCGTTCTCGCCGACCTCGCCCAGCGGGACCGCGTGGACCTCGACCCCGGCCGACTCGAGACCGCGCCGCGTGACCGGGTTGCCGTCGGCCACGATGACCACTCCGGGCCGGACCGCGAGCACGTTGCAGCCGAGGGTCCGGTACTCCACCTCGGGCACCTCCACGAGCCGGATCCCGAGCTCGCTCAGCCAGGCATGGAGGCCGGCCGGCAGGAGCGGCAGGAAGACGACGGCGAGATCGTCGCGGACCGGCGAGATGACCGACATCAGGTGAACGAGCTCAGCCGGGCCCTTCCAGTACGGCAGGTCGACGATCCGGACGTCCCCGCCGACGATGGCGGCGAGCTGATCGGCGCCCGCGTCGTTGGTCCGGAGCGTCCGGCCGATGACGAACACGTCGTCCCGAAGCCAGATCGTGTCTCCCGCCTCGACGGTCCCGGGCGCGTCGATCCGCCCGACGGTCGGGACATCGCGTTCGTTCAGCCAGCGCTCCATGATCGCCGGCTCCTCGGCCCGGTTCGGCTTGCCCGGCCGGAGCGGCACCGCGCCGCCCGCCACGACGAGCAACGGATCGAAGGGGTAGACGAGGTCGGGATCGGTCATGGGCTCGTGGTCGAGGCGGTGTACCCGGACTCCGAGACCGTCGAGCGCCGTGACGAGGCCGTCGTGTTCGCGCTGGGCTCGCCCGAGATCGACCGACCGGAGAAAGCCGTGGGCGGGATCGTCGAATGCCCGCCCGAAGGCCGGGCCGGGGCGCTTCACGAGGACGTCCCGCAGGGGCGCGGTCGAGCTGCTCACGCCGAACGGCTGGGCCGTCGTCTCCGTCGCCTCCATGGATCGAGCATACGACGGCGACCGACCCCGTCGCCGCGCGCCGGAGACGACACCAGACCGCCGATCGCGGGCCGTGGAACATGCCCGACCGCCTTCGCCCGAGGTACGCTTCGCCGATGAGCGGCTATGTCGCGTCTGCCCGGATCGTCGCGGCCGCGCCGCGACTGGCCCGCGGCGGTCGCGCGGTCGAGACGACCGGCTCCGCCGCGCTGGCCACGGCGATCGGGCCGAGCGAACCCCGAATCGTCGATCCGGACCTCGTCCTGAACGACGGCGCGGACCCGCCCATGGCCCGGAGCCGGCTGGTCGAGCGAGGCCGCGCGGTCCGCGAACGCTGGTCGCAGCTCACGTTCTACCTGTTCGACCCGAACTCGTGGCGCTGACGCGGGCGAGCGCCGGGGCTCCGAAGCGGTCCGCGGCCAGCTCGGGCGGGATCGCACCTGAGGCCTCGCCGAGGATCGCGTCGGCGACGAGGCGGGCCGACCCCGGCCCCGTCGAGATCCCCCACGGACCGTGGCCGGCCACGATCCACAGGCCGTCCGCCCACGGCGCCGGGCCGATCAGCGGCCGGCCGTCGAGACTGACCGGTCGGGCGCAGCAGCGCATTCCGAGGAGCGGAGCGTCCGCGACCGCCGGGACGTAACCGCTGCCGACTCGGCGGAGCGCGGCCAGCCACGCGGCCGGGTCGGGCTCGTCGGGAAGGAACGTCGAGCCGAGGGCGCTCGAACCGTCGGCTGGGACGAGGCTGAAGTCGACCTCGTCGTCGCGTGTGGCCGGCTGGCCGGATCGCTCCGCGGCGGCCGGCTCGATGTCGATCTCGGTCGCCTCGAGGCCGTGGCGCGGCGCCCCGGGGATCGCCAGGCTGGCCACGACGCCCCACGACCGGCGAATCGGCCGCCACGAGCCGCCCGGGTCGACCACCTCCGTCGTCCACGGGCCCGCGGCGACGACGACCGCCCCGGCCGGCGCGATGGACCCGCGGGCATCAACCCCGACGATCCGCCCATCGACGACGGCCGGGCGGGCGGGTCCGCCGCCGACGACGACCTCGACCCCGAGCCGCGCGGCCAGAATCGCGTATGCCTCGGTCGCGGCGGAGGGCGCCACCGGGAAGCCGATCCCGAGGCGGCACGCGACGAGGTCGGGCGCGAGCGCGGGCTCCAGCGCGGCGAGAGCCGACCCGTCGACGAGCTCCGGCCGAGTCAGCGGCCAGGCCTTGCCCCAGGCGGCCGCGGTCCGCTCGGCGGCCGCGCCGTCGCGCCCGACGTACAGGAGCCCGGCAGGCTCGTCCGCCAGGCCGAACGTGCCGCCGGAGGTTGCGGCGAGCCGCCGGTACTCGGCGAGCGTCGCGTGATAGAGCCTCGTCAGGACCGGGTCGAAGGGATGCTGGACGATCCCGGAGTTCCGTCCCGACGCGCCGCCGGCGATTCGATCCTGCTCATGGAGCCGGACGCGCAGCCCGCGCTCGGCGAGGAACGCGGCCGTCGCGGTGCCGACGATCCCGCCGCCGATGACGGCGACGTCCGGAGCGGGCACAGCCCGGGCCCCGTTCCGGGGTCAGATCAGCCGGCGCCGACCGCCGCCGCCGCGTGAGCCCCGGCCGCGATCCGGCCGAGCGCGGCCACGAGCCGGTCGACCTCGGCCACGGTGTTGTAATGGGTCAGCCCGATCCGGACGACGCCACCGTGGTCCGCCAGGCCGAGCCGCTCGATCAGCCCAGTCGCATAGAAGTCGCCATCCCAGACCGCGATCCCCTCTTCACCGAGCGCCTCCGCAACGGCCCGCGGGGCGATCCCGGCCAGGCGGAGGGCGGCAGTCGGCGTCCGCTCGTCGAACCGGGCCCGATCGGTGATCCCGTACATCGTGAGGCCCGGGATCGCCTCGAGGCCGTCCACGAGGTGGCGATAGAGCTCGAGCTCATGGAGCCGGATCGCGGCCATGCCCGCGAGCAGCCGCTCGCGCCGGCTCGCGCCCGACCCTGCCCCGCCGTACGCGACCCCGACGTCCGCGAGGTACTCGACAGCGGCCGTCACGCCCGCCAACCCCTCGAAGTTGCCCGTTCCGGTCTCGAACCGATCGAACGCCGGCGCGAGCTTGTAGGCCGGCAGGGCGTCGAGAATCCCGGCCCGTCCGTAGAGGACGCCGGCGTGCGGGCCAAAGAACTTGTACGTCGAGCAGGCGAGGAAGTCGGTCCCGATCGCCTGGACGTCGATCGGGACGTGCGGGGCCGCGTGGACGGCATCGACATAGGTCCAGGCTCCCACGGCGTGGGCCCGCCGGACGATCTCGGCGACCGGATTGATGGTGCCGACGGCATTCGATGCCCAGCCGACCGCGACCAGCTTCGTGCGCGGCCCGAGGACCGCATCGAGGGTCGCCAGGTCGAGCGTCACGTCGGACTCGCGGATGTCGACGGTGCGGACGACCAGCCCGCGGTCGGCGGCGATCGCCTTCCACGGCCCGACGTTGCCCTCGTGGTCGAGGATCGTGACCACGATCTGGTCGCCCGGGGCCATCGTCGCCCCGATCGAGCGGCTGACGTGGAAGGTCAGCGAGGTCATGTTCGCCCCGAACTTGATCTCGTCGGCCGATGCCGCGCCGAGCATGTCGGCCATCGCCTGGTGAGCCTCGTCGACGGTCGCGTCACTCCGTCGGCTCGTCAGGAACGGCCCGTCGTGGTTGGCGTTCGACGTCCGGTAGTAGTCGCCGATCGCGGCGATGACCGAATCCGGGACCTGGGTTCCGCCGGGACCATCGAACAGGGCGACGGGCCGCCCGCGGTCCTCGATCGCGAGAGCCGGGAACCGGCGCCGGAGCGCTTCGACGTCGAACGCGATCATGAGATCCTCACGAAGCAGGCAGCGGGCGAATGGGAATCGAGAACGGCGGACCCCGATCGGGGTCCGCCGTTGATCGTAATCGCTCGCGGGTCGGCCGACCGCGGTGGTTCAGGCGGTGGCGCCGACGAGCTCCGACTCGCGAACGGGCGCCGCGACGAGCTCCGACTCGCCGACGGTCGCCGGCACGATCTCGTCCGCGACGACCTCGACGACGAGCTTGATGTCCTTGCCGACGAGCCAGCCGCCGGTCTCGAGGGCCATGTTCCAGTTCAGGCCCCAGTCCTCGCGGTTGATGGTCGCCTTCGCGCTGAACGCGATGTGGCGGCTGCCCTGGAAGTTCGTCGTCTCGCCCACGTGCTCGACCTCGAATGTCACCGCCCGGGTGACGTCGCGAATGGTCAGGTCGGCGGTCACGTGGTAGTCGTCGCCGTTGACGCGTTTGACGCCGTCGAAGCGGACCACGACCTCCGGGTAGGCCTCGACATCGAAGAAGTCGGCTGACCGGAGGTGCGTGTCACGCGCCCCGAACCCGGTCGACAGGCTCGCGGTCTGGACCCGGATCTCGCCGGTCGCGGTGGCCGGATTGGCATCGTCGATCGCGAGCGTCCCGTCGACGTCGCCGAACGTGCCGCGGACGGTCGTGATCATCAGGTGCTTGGCCGAGAACGTGATGTCGGTGTGGGCGGCATCGAGCTTCCAGTTGGTGGTGCTCATGTTGGTCTCCTCCGGGAGGTGGTGTGATTGTCGTGCCCGCCGCGTCGCCGCTGGATCGGATCGTTGACTACGCAACGGTACCACAGATCGTTGCCTTGTCAACAATCGTCCGTCGGGAGTACGATGACCGAGACATGTCGACTTCCTCGTTTTCCTCCCGCAGCGGCACCTCCGTCGCGACCCCGATCGCCGCTCCTGCGACGGCCCCCGCCATCGCCGACGAGCCCGGGATTGCCGCCTGGCGGAGCTTCCTCGTCGCCCACGCGAGGATCACCCGCCGACTCGACGAGGAGCTCCAGGCAGCCCACGGCCTGTCCCTCGCCGAGTACGACGCGCTCCTTCAGATCGCCCATGCCCCGGGTCGGCGCGTTCGCATGAACGTTCTCGCCGAACGAGTCATCCTGTCGCGCAGCGGCATCACCCGGTTGGTCGACCGTCTCGAGGCGGCGGGCTCCGTCGAGCGGGCCGCCTGCTCGACCGACGCGCGCGGCCAGGAGGCGGTCCTGACCCCGCTCGGCTTCGAACGTCTGCGGACGGCCGCGACAACCCACCTCGACGGCATCCGGCGCTACTTCCTGGAGCGGCTGGACGCGGACGACCTGGCGAATCTCGAGGCGAGCCTCGGGCGCGTCGCCGATCCGCTCGCGTCCGGCAACCGTCCGACCCACGAGGGTTGCCCGCCGGCCGAGGCCTGAGCCCGCCGGTGGCCGTCGGACGCCTCCGGACCGGGACGAGCGGCTTCGCCTATCCGGCCTGGTCGCCGCGCTTCTATCCGCCGGGCACCCGAGGGCCACAGCTGCTCCGTCATTACGGCGCGCAGCTCGCCACGGTCGAGCTCAACAACACGTTCTACCGCCAGCCCAGCCCGGCCGCCGTTGACGGCTGGCTGGCGGCGACCCCGTCTGACTTCCGGTTCTCGGTCAAGGCCCAGCGCGGATCGTCGTTCCGCGCCCTGCAGGTGGATCCGACTGACAGCGTGGACTGGCTGACGACTCCCCTGCGCCGCTTCGGCGACCGGCTCGGGACGATCCTGTTCCGGGTTCCGGACGGCGTCGTCCGGAGCGACGAACGGCTCACCGGACTCCTCGGCTCATGGCCGGCCGACCTGCCTCTGGCCCTCGAGTTCCAGGACCCGAGCTGGCACGTCGACGAGGTCTTCGGTGCTGCCCGGGATGCGGGGGCGGCGATCGTGACGACGGACCTCGACACGGACCCCGAGCCGCCGACGATCCGCCGGTCGGGTCCGTTCCTGTACCTGCGCCTGCGCCGGGCGGACTACCGGCCCGACGAGCTCGCACGCTGGCTGGACCGCCTCGAGCCGTTCCTCGCCGACGGAGTCGACGCATTCGTCTACTTCCGGCACGATGAGGTCGGGCGAGGCGCCGAGCTGGCCCTCGAGCTCGGCGCGCTTGGCGACGCAGCGGGGTTCGGCGGGCAGTAGCCCCGCCCTGAGGCTCAGCCCGCGGCGCGCGAGCCCTCGGCCGGCCCGAACACGACGAGCAGCGTCAGGTCCTCGGTGATGTCATGGAAGCGGTGCGGCACGGCCGTTCCGACGAACACGATCGAGCCCGGCCGGACGTCGCGGGCCTCGTCGCCGACGGTGATCCGGCCGCGACCGGCAATCACGTAATACGCCTCATCCTCGGTGTGCGGCGTCTGGAGGTCCGGCTGGCCGGCGGCGAGGACATACAGGCCCACGCTCAGGTCGGGAACCTTCATGAACTCCAGGTACGGTTTGCCGCTCGCCGTGCGCTCGGCGATGAGGTCGGCCAGCTCGTGGGCATCCATCAGCCGAATGTAGCAGCCTCGGGAACCGCCCGAAGCCGGCGCCCGTACGATGAATCGATGCCGTCGCCAGCCCGTCCATCGCCGGCCCGGCCGAACCGCAACCCGCTCCGAATGGCCCTCGTCGCGCTCGTCGTCGTCGCCGGCGCCGTGCTCGTCGGCGTCGTCGCCAGCCGGCCGCCCGCATTCCCCGGGACGGTCGTCGGCGGTCCCACGAGCCTGCCGAGCGGCTCGGCCCGGGCGGGCGCCTCGGGCTTCGATCCCAACCGGGTCGCGGTCACCCTCGAGCCGTTCGTCGGTGGCCTCAACGCCCCGCTCGCGATCGTCAATGCCGGCGACGGCAGCGGCCGCCTGTTCGTCGCGGAGCAGGGCGGCCGGATCATGGTCATCCGCGACGGACGGCTCGAGCCCGTCCCGTTCCTGGACATCGCGAACAGGATCACGAGCGGTGGCGAGCGCGGGCTTCTCGGCGTTGCCTTCCCGCCGCGGTTCCCCGCCGATCCGCGCGTCTTCGTCGACTACACCGACACGAACGGCGACACACGAGTCTCATCGTTCGTCCTGGCCGCGAGCGGCGATCGGCTCGACCAGGCCTCCGAGTCGCCGATCCTCTTCGTCAAGCAACCGTTTCCCAACCACAATGGCGGCGCCCTCGCCTTCGATCCGCATGGCATGCTCCTGGTCTCGCTCGGCGACGGCGGCAGCGGCGGCGATCCCGAGGGCAACGGCCAATCGCTGTCGACCCTGCTGGGCAAGATCCTCCGGATCGACGTCGAAGGGAGCACCATCGCGGAGCCCTATCGGATCCCGGCCGACAATCCGTACGCGAACCGCGGCGCCGGCGCGCGGCCGGAGATCTGGCTGTCCGGCCTGCGCAACCCCTGGCGGATGAGCTTCGATCGACTGACCGGCGACCTGTGGATCGGCGATGTGGGCCAGAACGCCTGGGAGGAGATCGATGTCCAGAGGGCCGATGCGCCGGCCGGCACGAACTTCGGCTGGAACCGGATGGAGGGAACCCACTGCTTCGAGCCGCCGACGGGCTGCGACGACGCGTCCCTGCGCGCCCCGGTCACCGACTACGGCCACGACCTCGGCTGCACCGTGATCGGCGGTGGCGTCTACCGCGGAACGATCCAGACCGCGCTCGTCGGCGGCTACGTGTTCGGCGACTACTGCACCGGCCGGGTGTGGGCTATCGATCCGGCGGGCGACGGTTACCGCTCCCCCGTCGAGGTCGCCAGGACCACGCGGAACCTCAGCGCGTTCGGCGAAGACGAAGCGGGCGAGCTGTTTGCCGCGGACATCACCGGTGACGCGATTCTCCGGGTGACTGCGGCGGGTCGCTGACCCCGGGGTTGGGTACCGGTGACCGGCGCCGGCACCCGGGTCCCGGGCCCCGAACGCAACCTCACGACCGAGCCGAGACCTTCGTCGGCGTGGGCGTGGCTGGCGGAAGCGGCTGGCGCATCGGGCGGAGGTACAGACCGAGGATGGCCACGAGATAGGCGACATGCACGACGACGGTCAGGACCGCTGGCGCCGCCGAGTACCCGAAGATCGCCCGCAGGAATGAGCCGACCCCCGTCACGTCCGACAGAACGCCGCTGATGTCGAAGGCGGTCGCCGTCCACGGACCGTTGCCGAGCGCCCCGATCTCGATGAACTCGCCGATCCCGTGGCTCACCAACCCGGCCGCGATGAAGACCAGCGCGATCCCGGTCCAGCGGAAGAACGAGCCCAGATTGAGGCGGTGGCTGCCGCGGTAGAAGCCGTAGCCGATCAGGACCGCGATCGCCAGGCCGGCGAGGGCGCCGACGACGATCCAGATCGCCTCGGATCGATCCGAGGTGGCCTGGCCGACAAGAAAGATCGAAGTCTCGAGCCCTTCGCGGATCACGGCCGTGAAGGCCAGAACGGCGAGGCCCCACGAGCTGCCGGACGCGATCGCCCGCTCGACCGCGGCCTGGAGCTCGCCCTTGACCGACCGGGACTGGCGGCGCATCCAGAAGAGCATCCAGGTCACGACGACGGCGGCGATCAGGAGGGTCGTCCCCTCGAAGATCTGCTCGTACGGCGCGTCCAGGGCACCGACCGTGGAGAAGATGACTGCGCCGAAGACGAGGCTGAGGACTGCCGCGAGGCCCGTCCCGATCCAGACTCGACCGACCTGCCCGGCCCCACCGGTCCGGGCGAGATAGGTGATGACGATGCTGACGATCAGGGCGGCCTCGACGCCCTCCCGAAGCCCGGTCAGGAGGCCGCTGGTGAACGCGCCGAGATCCACGATCGTCGTCTCCGGTTCGCGAGATCACCACGAGCTTGCGGTGGTCCGTGGGAGGGGTCGGCGAGAATGTAGCGAACGGTCGGCCGATCGGTCAAGCGCCCTTGCATTGCGATGGCAGGGTCACCTGACTCGAGACCCCGGAGCGTCCGTCCGGCTGCGTCGCGCCGAGGGTAGCCGTCACGGTTCTGCAATGTCGATGTCATCCCGTCCGGACGGGCCGTGACGCCCGCCGCCCGATCCTGCCGTCGTGCAGGACCCCCAGCCCGACCCACCGCTCAGCGTGCTCGCGCGCCCGCGATTGCGGACGGCCGGGCACCTCCTGTCCCAGCGCCGGGTCGGGCGTTGGGCGCACCAGCGGGCGGCATCCGGTCGCGACCGGCGCCACCGTGGACCGACCCGCGGCAGCCGGCTGCCCGGGCTGGTCGCGACCGCCCTGATCACGTTCCTCGTCGGGTCACTGCTCCTCGCTGGGGTGGCCGTCGTGGGCACGGTGGCCTCGGTCACGGCCCTGTCCGAGGGTCTGCCCGACCCGACGAATCTCGCCGCCCTGACCTTCGCCCAGCCGACCGTCGTCTACGATCGGACAGGCAAGATCCAGCTCGGCCGCTTCCAGCGCGAACAGCGGCGGGTGGTTGCATTCGCCGAGGTCCCACGGCTCGTCCTCGACGCCACGACGACCGCAGAGGACCGGACCTTCTGGGAGAACAGCGGCTTCGATCCGACCGCCATCCTGAGCGCCGTCGCGAACAACGCCGCCGGGACCAGCGATCGGGGCGCCTCGACGATCACCCAGCAGCTCGTCCGCGCCCGGCTGCTGCCCCAGGATGTGATCGCCCCCGGCGCCAACCGCTACCTGCGCAAGGCCAAGGAGCTGATCCAGTCGTCGCGCCTGACCCGGGCCTATCCAGGCGAGGCCGGCAAGCAGCAGATCGTCACCGCCTACCTCAACGAGATCTTCTACGGCCACGACGCCTACGGGATCGCCGCCGCGGCCGTGATCTACTTCGGGGTCAGCGACCTCTCGAAGCTGACGGTCGCCCAGGCCGCGCTCCTGGCGGGCCTGCCGAAGTCGCCGTCGACCTTCGACCCGTACCTCTACGCCAAGCCCGACAAGGCCGGCCGGCTGGTCGTCGCGCCCGATGCACCGCCGGTCGTTCGGCGTGACTACATTCTCGAGAACCTCTCGACGTCGCGCTGGACTCACCTGACCCCGGCCGGACTGGCGGTTGCCCTGGCTGAGCCCGTCGTTCTGCGCGGCGACATCCCGCTGTCGTTCCTTGCGCCCCACTTCACCTGGCAGGTCCGGCGCCAGCTCCAGTCCATTCTCGGACCCGGTGCGTCGATCGACACGGGCGGTTACACGGTCATCACGAGCCTCGACTGGCGCGCCCAGACTCTCGCCGAGAAGTGGCTGACCGCGGCCGCGGTCGCTCCCAACATCCAGGGGAAGGCCTCAGCCATGCTGCTTCGGACCCTCAAGATCGGGGCCGGCGACAAGAGCTGGATCAACGCGCTGCGCGGCAAGGACCTCCACAACGCAGCGCTCGTCGCGCTCGACTACCGGACGGGCGACGTCCTCGCCTATGCCGGCAGCGCGGGTTATTACCAGGACAAGCTGGCAAGCCCGAAGTTCGATCCGAAGTACGACGCCGCAGGCGACGGCACGCGGCAGCCCGGATCGGCCTTCAAGCCGATCGTCTACGCCAGCGCATTTGACACGCGCAAGCTCACGCCGGGCAGCCTGCTGCTCGACATCGCGACCCACTTCGACAAGGGCTGGGGGCCGCATGATGCCGACCAGCTCGACCGCGGTCCGGTGCTCGTCCGAAAGGCCCTCCAGTACTCGCTCAACGTGCCGGCGATCCGAGCGCTCCAGCGGGTCGGCAATCAGTCGGTCGCGGATCACGCGCTGAAGTTCGGGATCCGCTTCGCCGGCGGCTCGAAGGCCTTCATGCAGGCGGGCCTGACGGGCGCGATCGGCACGGTCGAGCTGCGCCCGATCGACCTCACGTCCGCGTACGGGGCGATCGCCAATGGCGGGCTGCATGTGCCGCCACGGATGATCCTCGAGATCCGCGATGCCGGCGGCAAGGTGGTCTACAAGGCGCCGCCACCGACCGGCGTCCAGGCGGTCAGCAAGCCCGCCGCGTTCCTCGTGGCCGACATCCTCCAGGGCAACACCGACCCCCACCAGAACCCCATCTGGTCGGCCGCCCTCGAGATCACGAACGGCCCGCACGGCGAACGTCGTCCGGCAGCGGTCAAGACGGGCACCTCGGACGATGCTCGCGACCTCGCAACCTACGGCTTCCTCGCCCCGCCGGACAACCCCAACACGCCGGCGATCGCGGTCGGGATCTGGATGGGCAACAGCGATCACTCCTTTCCCCGTTCGCCGAAGCCCGCGATCTCGCTGACCGCCGTCGCGCCCCTCTGGCGGGCGTTCGTTCGTGACCTCACCGCCAGGCAGCCGGTCGCCAGCTTCCGTCCCCCGAAGGGCGTCGTCCAGGCCACGATCGACGCGTGGACGGGTGGTGCGCCGGGTCCCTGGACCCGCGCCACGGTCACCGAGTGGTTCATCGACGGGACGCAGCCCGGCGGCTCGCGCCAGGTCGACCTGCCCGGATTGCTGTACACCGCGTCGTGCGGCGGCTGGCGGGTCGATCCCGTCAAAGCCGAGCTCGGACCGCCGGCCTGGGATCCCGACGTGGCCAACTGGCTCAGTCGCGCCCGGCGCGGGGTCGGCGTCGTGAGTTCGCTGGGCACCCGAACCGCGTACTTCTGGCAGCGCACGGGCTGGGGTGGACCGCTCCTCGGCAGCTGTGCGCCGAAACCGGCCAAGCCTCCGCAGGGTGGACCGGGTGGTGGTGGCGGCGGCAAGGGCGGCGGCAAGGGCGGCGGGGGCGGCGGAGGCGGCGGCTCGCCGGCTCCGGGCCCGACGCCGGCACCGACTGCGGTCCCGTGATCCGCGACGACGGCTTCGGACGATCGGTGACGCGCGGCGCGGGGCTCGCGATCGGCGTGGCGCTGGTCGTCGGCCTGATCGCGCTCGGCATCGCCGCCAGCCACGTCCTGATCCTCGTCCTGATCGCGGTCATTCTCGCGTCGGGCCTCCAGCCGTTCATCGCCTGGATCCGCGGCCACCTGTCGATCGGCCGCGGCCCGACGATCCTGCTCGTCTACCTGGCGTTTCTGACGGTCGTCGTCGGCATGGCGTTCGTCATCGTCCCCGCAGCGATCAGCCAGCTCGAGCGAACGGTGGCGTCGCTTCCGCCGTTCCTCGACCGGGCCCGCGAGTGGGCGGGCACGGTCCGCCCGACCGGCTTGTCACGAAGCCTGCTGGCCCTGGTCGACGCCGCCGCGCGGGTCGTCGAGCCGCCGGCCAGCGCGACGCCCGCGCCAGGCCAGGTCGTCCAGGTCGGGCTGACGGTCGCGGAGACCGTCACGTCGCTGCTGACCCTCCTGACCGTCGTGTACTTCTGGCTGACCGAGCACGCCCGCCTCCAGCGCTACGTCCTCGCGTTCGTCCCGACCGACCGCCGGAAGCGCGCCCGCGACGTCTGGAATGCCGCCGAGACGCGGCTCGGGATGTGGGTCCGTGGCCAGCTGATCCTGATGGCCACGATCGGCATCGGCGCCGGCGCGATCTATACCGTCCTCGGCGTCCCGGCGGCGCTGCTCCTCGGCCTGATCGCGGCATTGGCCGAGGCGGTCCCGATTGTCGGGCCCCTGCTCGGCGCGATCCCGGCGGTCCTCGTTGGTGCGACCGTCTCGCCCCAGCTCGGCCTCGAGGTCGCCGGCGCGTATCTCGTCCTCCAGCTCCTCGAAGGAAACATTCTCGTGCCCCTCGTCATGCGCAACACGATCGGGATCTCGCCGTTCCTCGTGATCCTGAGCGTGCTGATCGGCGGCTCGGCGGGCGGCTTCGTCGGGGCGCTCCTGGCGGTCCCGATCGCCGCCGTCGGCGAGGTCCTGATCGAAGGCCTCCAATCGCGCGAGATCCCCGTCGCCCAGGACCCGACGGCGACCGACACGACCGAGAACGAATCGAACGCAGCCGATGAGCCGGACAACGTCGCCGCGGTCCGCCCGCAACCGACCGCCAGCAGCTCCGAGGGTTGACCGGCCGACTCGAACGACCGATCGCCCGGAGCAACCCGTCCGCCGGGTCGATTGCAACGCCGCTGCAAGCCTTCTGGAGCGACGGCCCATCGCTGTGCGACCGGGTACCTGCGCTACTGCAACGGGCCGCCGCGTCCGGGCGTCGGCGGGTCAATGAGGGATCGGTGGACCAGCGAATCATTGACGTCATCGAAGAGACCGCGGGACCGGATCGGTCAGGGCCTGATCGGTCAGGTACGGATCGCCTGCGTCCGGTTCAGCCTGCGCCCCGACCGGCGCTGCTCGGGCCGGATGCGCTGCCGGCCGACCTGCGGGCGATCCTCCAGGGGATCGCCGCCGGGGTCACTGTCCAGGACGCGAGCGGCCAGCTCCTGTTCGTCAACGAGAACGCCGCGCGTCTGGCCGGCTTCGGCTCGCCGGCCGAGATGCTCGCTGCATCGCCGGGCGACATGATGGACCGCTTCGAGATGGTCGACGAGGAAGGCGGCCCGTTCGACCGCGCGCTGCTGCCCGGGCGACGCGCCATCGCCGGCGAGCCGGCGGAGCCGGTGCTCGTCGGCTTCCGGCTCGTCACCGGCGGCCAGCCGCAATGGTCGATGCTCGAGGCCCGCCGCGCCGAGCTCACCGACGGGCGGCCGGTCGCGATCAACACGTTCCACGACGTCACGCCGCGGATCGAGAGCGAGCGCCGGATCCGCGACAGCGAGCGTCAGACCCACGAGCTCGCCGAGGCGCGACGACGGGCGGAGGAGATCGCCCGGATGCTGGCCGACGCCGCGTTGCGCCTCGATGAGGCCGACAACATCGCGGCCGTGGTCCAGGCCGCCGCCCAGGCCGCGATCCCGGTCATCGCCGACTGGTGCGTCGTCGATCTCGTCGCCGCCGATGGCGCGGTCCGCCGGAGCGCGATCGCGGCACGCGACGAGCGGCTGGCGGCGCTCGTGGCGCCGCTCCGCGACGACGCGTCCGTCGGCGATGGGACGCGCGGCAGCGGCCGCGCATTCGCCACACGCGCCGCCGTCGTCGCGCTCGACATCGAGGCGTGGTGGGCGGCCGAGACGGAGCCGGACCCCGAGCTCCGGGACGTCCTGCACGCGACCGGGGTCCGGAGCGCGATCGCCCAGCCGTTGCTCGCTCGGGGCGAGGCGATCGGCTCGATCGTGTTCGCGACTGTTGGCGAGCGGTCGTTCCCGCCCGAGGCGATCGCGGCCACGGTCGAGGTCGCGAACCGGATCGCGCTCGCAATCGCCAACCGCTGGTCGCACGAGGCCGAGCAGCGGGCCCGCCAGGCGGCCGAGCAGCTGGCGGACCGAATGGAGCGCCTCCAGTCGGTCACCCGGACCCTGGCGGACGCGGCCACCATCGAGGACGTGGTCGCGATCGTTGCCGACGAGGCGAGACGCGCGCTCGGGGCGAGCTCGGTCGTCGTCGGACTCCTCGACGAGACGGCGGGTCGCCTCGACCTGGTCGTCCAGCAGGGAGAAACGCAGCCGCTCGACCTCGACGCGCGAACCGTCGACGACGACGCGCGAACCGTCGACCTCGACGCCCGCGTGCCCCTCGCGACCGCGGTTCGGGAGGCCCGGCCGATCTGGATCGAGGGTGCCGGCGGCGGGGACGAACGCGAGGCATCGGGCTCGGCCGTCCCCCTGATCGCCGACCAGACCCCGCTCGGCGCCCTGTGGCTCGGCTTCGCCGCGCCGCGGACGTTCGCTCCGGCCGATCAGCGCCTGGTGCGGGCCTATGCCGACCTGGCGGCCGGGGCAATCGTCCGGCTCCGGCTCGGCGCGGTCCGCCAGCTGCTGCTCGCCGCCAACGAGGCGGAGCGGGCGCGGCTCGAGTCGGTCCTGCGCCGGATGCCGATCGGGGTGATCCTCGCGGCCGTGCCGGACGGGCGCTTCCTCTACGCCAACGAGGCGGCGCTGCGCCTGTCGCCCATACCCGTCGCAATCGGCGCGGCGCCGGACGACTCGATCGGCCGCGGCTTCCGGCCGGACGGCTCGGAGCTCGGCCCGGACGAGTGGCCGCTTCGTCGGGCGATGGCCGGCGAGACGGTCGAGAACGAGGTTGTCGAGATCGCCTACAAGGACGGGACCCGACGGACGTACGGGCTGAGCGCCGCTCCGATCCCGGGTCCATTGGGCGAGGTCGAGACGGCCGTCCTGACGTATACCGATGTCACCGACCGGATCCGGGCCCAGGAGCGCGAGTCGTTCCTTGCCCGTGCATCGGAGGTGCTGTCGTCGTCGCTCGACTACGAGCGAACCGTGCAGGCGGTCGCCGAGCTCGCCGTCCCCGACTTTGCGGACTGGTGCGTCGTCCAGCTCGCCAGTGAGGACGGCGCGCCGCGGCGGATCGCGGTCGCCCACCGCGACCCGGACAAGGTCGCACTGGCGGCCCGGATCGAGGAGGAGTACCCGCCCGATCCGAACGCGACCAGCGGCGTCGCAGAGATCCTCCGGACCGGCCGGTCCGAGTACGTTGCCGAGATCCCGGCCGAGATCCTTGACGCGGCAGCGCGCGACGACCGCCATCGGGAGATGATCCGCGCCCTCGCTCTGCGGTCCTACATCTCGGTGCCCCTGATGGCGACCGGCCGGACCGTTGGCGTGCTGACCCTCGTGACGAGCGATTCGGGCCGCCTGTTCGAACCGCACGACGTCGCGTTCGCGGAGAACCTCGCAGCGCGGGCGGCGAGCGCGATCGAGAACGCCCGGCTGTTCAGCGAGGGCGTCCGGTTCAAGCGCCTGCTCGACGCGACCGGCGACGCGATCCTGATGCTCGACCCGGTCGGTGGGCGGATCGCCTACGCCAATCGCGGCGCCGCGGAGCAGCTCGAGCGGACGGTCGACGACCTCCTCGGCTCACCGATCAACGAGCACCTCGACCCAAGCGGGACGGCGATCCTCGGTGGCGCGATGGCGGACCTGGCCGACGGACAGACCGAGGCCCGGACCGTCATCCTCGAGCTCCACCGGCCGAGCGGCTCGATCCGGCCGGTCGAGGTCCGCCTCGAGTACGTCGCCCCCGACGGCGCGCCGGCCCGGATCCTCGCGATCGCTCGAGATATCCGCGACCGGATCCAGGCCCAGGAACGGCTGCGCGGACTGGCCGCGGCCGAGCACGCCCGTGCCGCCGAGCTCAATGCCGTGATCCGGGCGATGGGCGACGGCGTCGTCGTGTGCGACCGCGCCGGCCGGATCATCCTTGCCAACCCGGCGGCCGAGGACGTCTTTCCTGACGTCGAGGAGACGACCTACGACGAGATCCTCGCCGAGCTCGAAGATCCCGAGGGGCTCGCGCCGGTCCTCGGCCGGCGGGGCGGGCCGGTCGAGCTGCGGGTCCGGTCCGGCGACGAGCGCTGGATCGAGCTCAGCACGTGGCCCGTCGCCGGCGGCGGCGACCGCATCGCGGGCCACGAGGACGAGACGATCGTGCTCCTCCGCGACGTAACCGAGCATCGCCAGCAACAGGCCGTCCGCGACACATTCATCGGAGTCCTCTCGCACGAGCTCCGGACCCCGGTCACGACGATCTACGCCGGGGCCAAGGTTCTGTCCCGGCCGGGCACGCTGTCCGACGAGACGCGCCAGGAGATCTTCGACGACATCGTCGTCGAGTCCGAGCGTCTTCACCGGCTCGTCGAGGACGTCGTCGCGATGACTCGCTTCGGCGAGGAGGGCGGCGATGTCGGGGCCGAGCCGGTCCTCCTCCAGCGGCTCCTCCCGGCGGTCGTCGCATCCGAGGACGTTCGCTGGCCCGGCGTCTCGTTCGAGCTCATCGTTGCGCCGGGCCTGCCCACGGTCATCGCGGATCCGACCTACGTCGAGCAGGTGATCCGGAATCTGCTCTCGAATGCCGCGAAGTACGGCGGACCGGGGGCGTCGGTCATGGCCCGAGTCGAGGTCGTGGGCGACGAGGTCCAGGTCCGGATCGTCGACGACGGCCCAGGCTTCCCAGTCGAGGAGGGCGACCGTCTGTTCGAGTTGTTCTTCCGGTCCTCGCGGACGGCGCGTGCAGCGGCCGGGGCCGGCATCGGGCTGTTCGTCTGTGCGCGCCTGATCAAGGCGATGGGCGGTCGGATCTGGGCGTCGAGCCGGCCCGAAGGCGGGGCCGAGTTCGGGTTTGCCCTGCGGGTCATGGGCGAGGACGGCTGAGCGCGGTCGTTGCCGCCGGGGTCGCAGGGTCGACCGGTAACGTCAGACCCAGTGGCGCACGCGCGCGACGACGACGATCGCGAGGGAGAACACGACCATCGCCGCCACGACGACGAAGAAGTTGTTCGGATCGTTGAAGAACGCCGGCTGGAAATTCATCCCCATGACGCCCGCAACGACGACGCCGGGCAGGGCGACCGCCGACAGCAGGGTAAGCGCCTTCATCACGTCGTTCGTCCGCTGCGACGCACGGCCGAGGTAGAGATCGAACGACCCGACGAGCAGCTCGCGGGTATTTTCCAGGCCGTCGATCGCCCGCTCGAGGCGCTGGACGATCCCCGGCCAGACGGGGCCCAGGTCAGTGCGCAGCTCGAAGTCCGGTCGTTCGAGGGGCATGAGCGCCTCGCGGTTCGGGGCGAGCACGCGACGGAGCCGAGCGATCCGCCTGCGCAGGACGAGGACTCGGTCGAGGAACGCGGCGTCGGCGTCGGCTCGGATCGCGAGCTCGTCAAGCGCGTCGATGTCCCGTTCGATCGATTCGATCTGCTGGAAAAAGGCGCCGAAGAGCGCGTCGATCAGGCCGGCCGTGAAGGCCGAGGCATCGAGCCGCCCGAGCTGCTCCTCGTTGCCGATCTCGGTCCGATAGGTATCGAGCGCCGTCAACGGGCCATCGTGCACCGTGATGATGTGGTTGGCGCCGAGGACCAGGTCCAGCTCGTGGCGGTCGACGGCCGCGTCGTCGGGCTCGACGGCACCGAGGGTCAGGACCACCCGATCGGGAAGGCGCAGGATCCGGACCCGCCGATCCACGTGCGACAGCCGGATCAGGCCTTCGGGCTCCAGCCCGACCGCCGCCGCAGCGGTCGCGAGGTCGGCCGGGTCGCGATCGTCGACGTCGATCCAGAGGAGGCGGTCGTGGTCGAACCGGACGCCTTCGCCGGCCTTGAGGTCGACCTCGCGGTCCTCGCCCTTGGCGTCGTAGAGGATGGCCCGCAGGGTCAACGGATGAAGGCCAGGATTCCGGCGGCGGCGAGGGCGATGAAGGCCATCACGTACTCGACAAAACGCATCGATCGGTCCTGGGCCTCGGTCTCCGGCATCGGCAGGCCGGTCTGGCGGATCATCGATCTGACTCCTGCAGTTCCGGGATCCGCTCGGTCCGCCCATCGGACCGGGGCCGGGATCTCCGATCCGATGGAGCATCGCTGGCCTTCGGTGCCAAATGCGGCTGTCCGCCGGGTCCTCCCCTATCACGCTCGTTGCACCCACGGCTGGCGGACGGCCGGCGTCACGCGGCATGCATCCACCGATCCGCGGCGGGACCCCAGTCGCCAAGGATCGTCACCCGTCCGAGCGCGAAACGCCGGCAGGCGGACGCAAGCGATCCGAGGCCGAATGTCGGGCGCCCTTCGCGAAACCGGGACCGACTGTCAGGCAATGTGGCGCTGGGCGAGACGACGAGCATCGACAGCGCCGCGTCTGTCTGTCCGGCGCCCGGTTCGGCGCCGGCTCAGCGTGCGCGCGGGTCTGCCGGCACAGGCCTGATCTGCGCCCCAAATCGGACGGACACGACCCTGGTCCGGACCCCGAATCGGCCGATCGACCGCTGACAGACGGATGCAATGAGGATGGCCCGCTCCGTAATCGGGCCAGTGGCCAGGCGGCCCGATGATCCACCTCGATCCCGGTTTCGGGACGCCAGAGCGGAATTAGGGATGGAGGTCCTGACGACCATGAACATCATTTCCTGGATCATTCTCGGCGCGATCGCGGGTTATCTCGCGGGCTTCCTCGTGAAGGGTGACGAGGGCCTCGGGGTCATCGGGCACATCGTGCTCGGCATCGTCGGCGCGCTCGTCGGCGGCTTCCTCGCCAGCGTCCTGTTCAAGACCAATCCGATCGACGGCGCGTTCGACATCAGCTCGATCGTCGTCGCGACCATCGGCGCGATCATCACCGTCGTGGTCGTGAACGCGGTCACCCACGGCAACCGGTCCGGTCGCGGGGCCATCTAGCCCGCGCGAGCGCAAGCGGAGCCCGACTCCGCTCACCTCATCTGCGCGAACGCCCACCTGCCCAAAGGTGGGCGTTCCGATTCAGCAAGGCACAGCCTTGAAGGAGAACAGCATGTCGAAGATCATGGAAGCCGTCGATGTCCGGGTGCCCGTTCGGACCGCATACGACCAGTGGACCCAGTTCGAGACGTTCCCGGAGTTCATGGAGGGCGTGAAGTCCGTCCGCCAGCTCGACGACACGACCCTCGAGTGGGTCGCCGACGTCGCGGGTCGCGAGAAGACCTGGAAGGCGAAGATCACCGAGCAGGAGCCCGATCAGCGGATCGCCTGGACGTCTACCGAGGGCGCCCACAATGCCGGGGTCGTGACATTCCACCGCCTCGACGACGCCAGGAGCCGGGTCACCCTCCAGCTCGACGTCGATCCCGAGGGTCCTCTCGAAAACGCCGGCGACGCGCTGGGCCTCGTGTCCCGCCGCGTGAAGGGCGACATGGAGCGCTTCCGCGAGTTCATCGAGGCGCGCGGCAACGAGACCGGAGCCTGGCGCGGCGAAGTCGACCAGACCGCGAACTGATCGGGCGCGGTCCGCCACCGCGGCAGAGTCTCACCCGGTCGACGCCGGCATCCCCTCGAGGGGCGCCGGCGTCACCATGTCCGGCAAGAGCCGATCCGTCGCCGGTTGTCGCCGATCCGTCGCCGGTTGTCGCCGGCCGTTTGCCAGTCGGCTGCAAGCAGGCCCGCCGCTCACCCGGGATCGCCGACGCCCTCGGGCCGGTAGGGTCGAGCGATGATCACGATCTACCTCGATGGATCCGCAACTCTCGAGCCGGATGCCGTCGGTCGTCTCGCCCACCTCCTCGATTCCGAGCACGAGCTCGTCCTCGTCGCGGCCGCCGATCATCCGTCGGCCGCCGCCATGCCATGGGTCGGCCATCTGTCGGCGATGCCGGATGAGCCGACCCCCGGTTCGTGGTACCTCACCGCCGACCCGGACATGTGCGGCGATCGCCAGGCGGCGCTCCGGACGATCCTGATCGGCCCGCGCGCGAGCGGCCCGCGCCCGACGCGCTGCGACGCGACCGCCCGCGACCTGCGCGAGGCCGTCTTCGAGGTCCTGGCCGCCTCGGCGATGGCCGACGGCACGTCCGGTCGCCCGGCCTGACCGGACACCGCGCCACGCCGCCGGAAGGCGGCCGCCGGATGCCGACAGCGGACGGATGCAACACGGACAAGAGGCGGCTGCAACCTCCTGGCTCGCCAGTGGCGCGCCTCCGACAGTCGACGACCGGGAGACTGGAGCTGCGGGCTTCCGACCACTGGGGGTCCGGGAGCCCGCCTTCTGGTCCATGAGCTCCGCCCCGTCGGGCGCCCGCCGAGGCGCCCGACGGGGCGGCCCGATCGACCCGTCCGGCTCGTCCGCAGCGGCCTCGCCCGCCGTTATGCGGATGCAAGGCCCGGCCACCCGCTCGAAAGACTGGCGGCTCCGTCGGCCCCGTAGATTCGACTCACGCTCGACGGTTCGCCAGCGAGTGCCAACAGCACACTCCCGTGGAGGCGCTTGTGACGGGGCGCCTTCACCCCGATCCCGCGGACGCCCGGAGCCCCCTCCTCCGGGCGTTCCGCTCGTCCGGGCCGGAAACGCAGGCGCGGCCCGAACCAGAGCGGGCCCGCCCGACACGAAGACGCCGGTCGGCACAGTGCCGACCGGCGTCAACGATTTCGGGTGCCGGCGAGTCGACTGGTCCGTGGACCCGACGACCCGGGCGGGTCTGCCTCAGCGGTTGCGGATGGTCCGGGTGCCGCCGTGCCGGTCGAAGAGCGTGAAGCCCATCGCGGTCGCCGGGACGAGGGCGAGGATCACCAGCAGGCGGTTCGCGCCACCGAGCAGTAGGCCCATCGCCAGGCCGAGCGAGAGCGACGCTCCGACCGCGAGGACCTCGTCGGACTCGCCCTGGATGATCTGGTTGGCGCGCTCGAGCTGGACGCCGGTCGCGGACGCGGCATCGGGCAGGCGCTGCGCCGCCGAAACCGCCCGATCCGCGACATCGCTCGCGATGCCTTTTGCGGTCTGGGCGAAGTCGGAGTCGTCGTTTCCGGCTCGGGAGCTCGTGGATGTCGTGCTGGCCATCGTGCGAATACCTCCAGGGGATTCAGGTTGGACTGCCTCGACGGTAGGTCGCGCCACGCCGCAACGACCACCGTCAGGCGGCGAGCCCGGTTGCAGGCGCATGACAGCCGCGAGACGGCCCCGACTGCAAGCGCGCTGTCATCTGGCCGGGCGACCGCCGACGCCGCCGCAATGTCCGCTCAACTAGGTTCATGGAAGTGGGCCGGACGATCGGCCTCATCAGCGGAGGATCCCACGATGGGTTTCGAAGACACGAAGGCGGATGCCAACGAGGCGCTGCGCCACGTCGACAACAAGGCCAAGGAGACCTGGCGCAAGGCTGACGGGAACGAGAGCCTGTCCGACAAGGTCGCGAATGCCGGCGACGACATCCGCGGTGCGGTCGGCGATGCCGGGGACGAGGTCCGCCGTCACACCGACGACATGGACAATCGGCCCGGCTGAGCCACCTCGTTCGAGACGCCTCCGCCGCGATCGGCGGGGGCGTCTCGATTCCCCCGCTCAGTCGAACGCGGCCGGGTCAACCGACCCGACGGCGACCGCGACCGCGATTGCGATCGCGCAACGTGAGGGCGACATCGGCGGCGATGAGCACGAAGCCGGCGACGGCGATCGCCTCCGACCAACCTCGGCCGCCCCGCGTCTCGGCTGCCCGAGCCCGCGCTCCATCGAGTCGGGCGCCAAGCGGCGAGGATGGCTCGGTCGTGGCTACGCTTCCGGGACGCCGTCCGGCGAGCAGGTCGCGCTCGACCTGGAGGCGCTGGCGGTACAGGATCTCCCACTCGTCATGGTCGATGTCGAGGGTCGCGAGCTGCCGGTCGACCGCAACCAGCGTGCTCGCCGCCGTCGCGAGGTCGTCGAGCCCGGCCGCCCCGGGCACGCCGCCGGCGACCTTCGGCGTCGTCAGGCGCTCGAGCAACGCCTCGACCGCCTGCGCCTCGGCCGACGTCGTCATCGATGCCGCGGTCGAGGTCAGGCGCGTCGCGATGGCGGCCCGCGCCCGAGCGACCGTCGTCCGCTTGCCGCCGATCGAGATGTCCGACGGATACAGCCCGATCTCGAGGCCCGGTCCGACCAGCTCGACCGGCCGGCCCGGCACGAGCGACCGGATCCCGGGGCCGGCGATCCGGGCAAGCATCCGGCCCGGGATCGCGAGTGGCAGCGGGGCCGGCCTTCGGTCGACCGGTAGGCCGGCGTCGTCGAGGGCACGCTCGAGGTCAGCGACGACACGGTCGTAGCCGCCCGGATGGACGACGATCGGGACGTGGGCGTCCGTCCAGCCGATCGCGCGATGGTGGACGAACCGGGCCGTCCCGACGCCGGCGAGGATGACGAGCGTGACGGCCAGGGCCGCGCACAGGGGATATCCGCGAACGATCTGCGCGACGACAGCCCGGCCCCGCGGCCGGTCGCCCGGCTCGAGCACGAACAGGGTTGCCGCACCGACCACGGCCGGCACGACGAGTGCGCCGATCAGCATCGCCAGGCGGATCCAGCCGCGGTCGATCGCGTTCGGTGCCGGGACGACCGCGACGAGGAACGCGCCGACGTCGGGCAGGACGATGCCGATGACAAGCGCCGCCCAGATCACGGAGCCGAACGTGACCAGGGCGAGGACGATCTGGCGGCTCTGGGGCACCCTCCCGAACAGCAGGCTGGACGCCCATCCCAGGGTGGTCGTCAGGACCCGGCCGGCGAACCGCCCGAGCACGCCGAGGATGCCGGCCAGGAACGCCATGCCTCAGCCCTTCCGCCGGGTGGCTGGTCGTGATCGCGCGGCATCCTCGCCGAGGCGGACCCTGAGGAGGGCGACGACGGCCCGCTCCTCGTCGGGATCGGTCGCTCCGGGCGGATCATTGGTTTCCTCGGCCGCGGTCAGGAGCGCCGTCCGGATCCGACCGTCGAGGTAGGCATCGACCACCGCCGGATGGACGTACGCCTGGCGGGCGACCGCCGGCGTATTGCCGAGGCTGTCGGCCGTCGCCCGGATCGCGGCCGCGACGTTGCGCTGCTTCTCCCGGTCGGTCGTCCCGCGGCCGATTGCCCGCAGGGCGCGATACGCGAGGACCGTTCCGGCCCACGTCCGGAAGTCCTTGGCCGTGACTCCGGGGGCGACGGCCGCGAGGTACGCATTGACGTCGTCCGAGGCGACGTCATGTGGCTCTCCGTCGTCGCCGACGTACTGGAAGAGCTCCTGGCCGGGCAGGTCGCGGCAGCGCCGTACGACCCGGGCAAGGCGCCGGTCGCGCAGCCCGACCTCATGGCGCAGGCCGGACTTGCCGCGGAACCGGAACGTGATCTCCGAGCCGTCGATGGCGGCATGGCGGACGCGCAGCGTGGTCAGCCCGAACGAGCGGTTGAGCCGGGCGTATTCATCGTTGCCGACTCGGATCAGGGTCAGCTCGAGCAGCCGGACGACCGCGGCCACGACCTTCTCGCGCGGCAAGCCGGAGCGCCCGAGATCGCGCTCGACCTGCTCTCGGATGGCGGGCAGCGCCTTTGCAAACGCGATCAGGCGCTCGAACTTCGCGCCAGAGCGTCGGTCCCGGTAGCGCGGGTGATACCGGTATTGCTTTCGATCCCGGGCGTCGCGGCCGGTTGCCTGGAGGTGGCCGTTCGGCTGGGGGCAGATCCAGACATCGGTCCAGGCCGGGGGGATCGCGATCGATCGAATCCGGGCGATCGTCTCCTGGTCGCGGATCGGGCGACCGTCGCGATCGCGGTAGCTGAAGCCACGGCCGGATCGGCGGCGGGTGATGCCGGGCCGATCGTCGACCGCGTGGCGCAGGCCGGCGACGCCATTCTGATCGTCGCTCATGGCCGGGCGGTCGCGTTCATCGTCCGGCAGCGTCGTCGATGACGCGTCTCGTAGACGCCGGCCAGCCGGCCCGGACGATGGCAGCGGCATTGCAGCGATCGGCGCGTTCGGCGGCGGACGGCCGCACTGCGCGAAGGGCGGCGGCCCGCCACGGACGCGGTCGTCATGCATTCGTCGCGCGGCGGCCGGTCCGGCACACGCCCGCGGGATGGGCGGCTCGACAGACTCCGACTGCCAGCGGGCCCCGCCCGACCAGACCCCCAGGAGGACGTATGGCTTCAGAACCACGTCCGATCGAGTCGACCGGCGCGTCGCCGACGAACGAGCGGTCGGTGACGGCTGCGACCCGGTCCGAGACCGCGACCCCGTCCGAGACCGCCGCCCCGGCTCTCCTCCCGACCCCGGACGCGGAGCAGCCCATGACTGACGAACGCGCGCTCGACGATCGGGCCGACGTTTCGGCCGCCTCGTCGCTGCCGACCTCGAGCGCGGTCGACCAGGACGTGATCGTCGCGATTCACGGCGTGACCCATCGCTTCCAGGATCGCGACGTGCTGAGCGGCGTCGATCTGACCGTCCCGCGCGGGACGATCCTCGGGATCATCGGGCCTTCGGGAGCCGGCAAGACGACGACGATCCGGTTGCTGACCGGTGCGCTGACCCCGACCCGTGGCGAGGTCTCGGTCATGGGTCGCGTGCCGAAGCGCTTCCGGCGGACCGATCGCGAGCGGATCGGCTACATGCCCCAGTCGTTCGCCCTGTACGAGGACCTGACCGCGGGCGAGAACATCGACTTCGTCGCAAGCCTGTTCGGGATGCTCTGGCGGCGCCGGCGGCGGCGCGTCCGCGAGGTCCTGAAGCTCGTCGACCTGTGGGACGCCCGAGGCCGCCAGGCGGGTCGGCTGTCGGGCGGCATGCAGCGTCGGCTCGCCCTCGCCTGCGCCCTCGTCCACGAGCCGGAGCTGATCATCCTCGACGAACCCACGGCCGGCATCGATCCGCTCCTCCGGGGCTCGCTCTGGCAGGAGCTCCATCGTCTGCGCGACGCCGGCCGGACGCTGCTGATCACGACCCAGCACGTGAGCGAAGCCGACGAATGCGACTCGGTGGCGATGATCGTCGGCGGCCGGATCATTGCCCTCGCGCCGCCGGCCGAGCTCCGCCGGATGGCCACCGACGGCGACCTCCTCGACATCGAGACCGCGGCGATGTACGACGGGAGCGATCTGTCCGGCATGGACGGCGTTCGCGCCGTGACCCAGGACGGCCCGCGTCACCTGCGCGTGGTCGTGGCCGACGCGGGCAGCTCCCTGCCGGCCGTCGTCGAACGGATCCGGGCGTCCGGTGTCGAGGTCGTGTCGGCCCGCGAGCAGCGCCTTTCGTTCGATGAGATCTTCGCCATCCTCGTCTCCCGCAACGATGCGCAGCGCGCGGCCGAGGAGGCCGACGCGGCGTCCGATCCGTCCGGCCAGCCCGGCAGCCCGACCGACCGGTCGAAGGCGGCGGCATGAATCCATTCAAGCCGATGACCCGGGTCCTCGCGATCGTCGGTAAGGAGCTCGTGTCGATCCTTCGCCGGCCGGGGGCGCTGATCAGCCTGGTCTTCGGGCCGTTCCTGATCATGGCGATCTTCGGCGCCGGCTACAGCGGCTACCGGAGACCGCTCGACACGATCGTCGTGCTCCCGGCGACCGCGGGCCTGCCGATGGACGCGAAGACCTATCAGGACGTCGCCGGTGAAGGGCTCCATATCGCTCTCGTGACCTCCGATGAAGCCGCCGCGATGGACCAGCTGAACAATCAGGCCGTCGACATCGTGATCGTCGCCCCGACCGACCTGCAGGCCACCTTCGAGGCCGGTCATCGCTCCCAGATCGAGGTCCGGGTCAACCTGACCGACCCCGTGGCGGCGAGCTACGACACCTTCCTGGCTCGCGGCCTCGAGGCCGCGGTCAATCGCCAGATCATCGAGCAGGCCGTGACCCAGGGACGGGACTATGCCATCAGCCAGGGCGCCGGCGCCGCGATCCCGATCCCGGCCGACGTGATCGCGGCGCCCACCAGTGCGTCGCTCGACAATGTCGCCCAGTCGCAGCCGACGGTCGTCCAGTACTTCGCTCCGGCCGTCCTCGCCCTGATCCTGCAGCACCTGGCGGTCACCCTGATCGCCCTGTCGGTGGTCCGCGAGAAGAACAGCGGCCTGTTCGAGCTGTTCCGGATCTCGCCGATCACGACCGCCGAGCTGGTCACCGGCAAGCTCGTTGCTTACGGCCTGTTCGCGGGCGCGGTCGCCCTGGCCACGATCGGGTTGCTGATCGTCGGGTTCCACGTCCCGATCCTCGCCCAGCCCGGCTGGATCGCCCTGATCGCGGGCCTCCTGATCTCCTCGTCGCTCGGTCTGGGTCTGCTGATCGCCGCCGTCTCGGATTCGGAGCCGCAGACCGTCCAGCTGTCGCTCCTGGTCCTGCTCGCATCCGTCTTCTTCTCCGGGTTCGTCCTCGCGATCAGCGAATTCAGCGAGCCGGTCCGATCGATGATCTACATCCTTCCGGTGGCCAACGCGATCCGGCTCTTCAGCGACTTCATGTTCCGTGGCGGGACGGTCGTGGTCTGGCAGATCTGGCTGCTGGTCGGGCTGTCGGTGGCCTACATTGGCGGCGCGTGGCTCCTGCTCAGGCGCGTTGTCGCCCGGGCCTGACGTTCAGGCGGGATCCCCACCCCCTGAACCGGCCGACCATTGGCGCGGGCTGGGCGCGCGATCGGAGATCGGTCAGACGACGATGACTCGCCTCCGGCCAACCCACGGATCGTGCGGCGGCGGCCCTTCAGGGACATAAAGCGTTTCGGTCGGAGCTGTGCGACCGTCGTCGGGGACCTGGCCCGGTCGACGTCGCGGCCCCCGACGTTCCGCGCGTCCAGCGCCTCGTCGCCGTCGGCCAGCCGGGTGGCCAACATCGGTCGATCACCGTTGCCCGGATGACCCCCGGACCCCGAGCCGGGTGAGCTCGGTCACGAGCTCGACTCCGACACGTTCAGCCCCGCCATACCTCTCCGGACGCACGCGCTCCAGGGGCGCGCAGGCTGGGCGATGCGTGGGCGCTCAGATCATCGATGCCCTCGGGACACACGACGGCCGCGGCTCCGCCCGGAAGGCGAAGCCGCGGCCGAGATGAACAGCGACTAGTAGCGGGGAGCGACCGGGTCGACCGGACGGCCGTCGGTGGCCTCCTCTTCGGTCTTGTCACCGGCCCCGGCACCGCCCGCGGCACCGATCGCGCCGCCGACGACGGCACCCGGAGGCCCGGCCACCGCGCCACCGACAACCGCACCGGCAAGTCCGCCGACCAGGCCACCGGCGCCTGCGCCGGCCTCATCGTTGCCCTCGGTGCTCTCGCCAGCGACAGCGCCGCCGACCGCGCCGATCGCGCCGCCGACGACGGCGCCCGGAGGGCCACCGACGGCCATGCCGACAGCAGCCCCGGTCAGGGCGCCGGCACCGGCGCCGACAGCCTCGTGGCCATGCTCGTCGGTACCCGCTCCTGGGTCGACGTTCTCGTCGAGCGGTCGGTTCTGATCGTTCAAATCGTGGTGAGACATGGTCGCTCTCCCTGTCTTGTGGCCGCGACCGCTGCTCGACGGTCGGCTTGATGACCACGACGTTAGAGATCGGTCATCTGCGAAAGCGCATCGCCGCGGCGGCAGCGCATATCAGCCGCGTGACGAGCGGACGACCGGCCGACGGAGCCGCAGGGCCGGAACTCGCACCGGAACTGATGCCGGCACTGGCGCCGAATCTCTTGCGCTCAGGCGGCCGCCGCCTACCGTCCGGGCGCGAGCGTCGAATCTCTTGCCCTAAGGCGGCTGCCGCCTACGCGCCGGTGGCGGGACGAGCATTCCGAGCGTGACTCAATGCAGCCCATCGCCGGGACGCCGATTCCTGTAGGCGCGACTCGCCTCAGCGCAAGGAGCAGGCCCTCGATTTGCGGAGACGCAACGGTTCGCCCGGCCCCGCGGACGCGGCGCTACAGCGCGGCCGGGTCCAGCTTGGCCGGGTCGACGTCCAGCGTCGCGATCGCCTTGGCGACCTTGTCGGGCGCCATCGCCCCGCACCGGCCGAGCTCGGCCAGCGCGGCCGCGGCAATGTGCGGCGGATCGATCTCGAACAGCGTCCGGAGCGCCTCGCGGGTGTCGCTTCGGCCGAAGCCGTCGGTCCCGAGCGATACGTAGTACGGCGGCAGCCAGCGCGAAACCATGTCGGGCAGGGCCTTCATCCAGTCGCTGGCAGCGACGATCGGCCCGCCGTCCGGGCCGAGGACCGTCGCCACATAGGGCACGCGCGCCTTGTCGGCTGGATGCAGCCGGTTCCAGCGCTCGACCTCGAGCGCATCCCTGCGAAGCAGCGGGAACGACGGGGCGGAGTAGATCTCGGAGGCGATGCCGGCCTTGTCCGCGAGCAGGTCGCGCGCGGCGATGACCTGCTGCAGGATCGCGCCCGAGCCGACGAGCCGTGCCCGGTTGGCCTTCGGCCCGAGATCCGGCGCCTCGGCGAAGCGGTAGATCCCGCGGATGATCCCCTCGTCGATCCCATCGGCCTTCTTCGGCTGGGCGTAGTTCTCGTTGTACAGGCTGATGTAGTAGAAGACGTCCTCGCCCCGGTGATACATCCGCTCGATTCCGTCGCGGACGATCGCGGCCAGCTCGTAGGCGAAGGCCGGGTCGTAGGCCCGGATGTTCGGGACGGTCTGGGCGAGGATGTGCGAGTGGCCGTCGTCGTGCTGGAGGCCCTCGCCGGTGAGGGTCGTTCGACCGGCCGTCGCACCCATCATGAAGCCGCGGCCCCGGGCGTCGGCCAGCGCCCAGATCTGGTCGCCGGTCCGCTGGAACCCGAACATCGAGTAGAAGATGTAGAACGGGATCACGGGGAAGCCGTGCGAGGCATACGAGGTGGCGGCGGCCTGGAGCGAGGCCATCGAGCCCGCCTCGGTGATGCCCTCCTCGAGGACCTGCCCGTCCTTCGCCTCGCGATACGACAGGACGAGGTCCGAGTCGACCGGCGAGTAGCGCTGGCCGAGCTGGGCGTAGATCCCGACCTCCTTGAAGAGCGGGTCCATGCCGAAGGTCCGTGCCTCGTCCGGGATGATCGGCACGATTCGCGAGCCGAGCTCCTTGTCGCGGATCAGGTTGCGCAGGATCCGGGTGAAGACCATGGTGGTCGAGACGGCGGTCTCCGAGCCGGTCGAGAACTCGGCATCGATCGCCGGCGCCGGCTTCGGAAGCGGATGGGCCTTCACCACCCGCCGCGGCAGCGAGCCGCCGAGGGCCTTGCGCCGCGCGCGGAGGTACTCGACCTCCTCCGAATCGGGGCCCGGGTGGTAGTACGGCGCGTCCTTGAGCTTCGCGTCGGGGATCGGCAGCTCGAGCCGGTCGCGGAAGATTCGGAGCTCCGTCTCGGACAGCTTCTTCGCCTGGTGGGTGATGTTGCGCGCCTCGACCCCCGGTCCGAGCGTCCAGCCCTTGACCGTGTGGGCAAGGATGACGGTCGGCGCCCCGACGGCCTCGGTTGCGGCCTTGTACGCGGCGTAGACCTTGCGGTAGTCGTGGCCGCCGCGGCGGAGCTTGGCGAGGTCGTCGTCCGACAGGTGGTCGACGAGCTTGCGCAGCCGCGGATCCGGCCCGAAGAAATGCTCCCGGATGTAGGCGCCACCTGCGACCGAGTACTTCTGGAACTCGCCGTCGAGGGTGTTGTTCATCTTCTCGACCAGGACGCCGTCGACGTCGCGCGCGAGAAGCTCATCCCACTCGCGGGCCCAGACGACCTTGATCACGTTCCAGCCGGAGCCGCGGAACACGGCCTCGAGCTCCTGGATGATCTTGCCGTTGCCGCGGACCGGCCCGTCGAGCCGCTGGAGGTTGCAGTTGACGACGAACGTCAGGTTGTCGAGGCCCTCGCGGGCGGCGACATGGAGCGCGCCGAGCGACTCCGGCTCGTCGGTCTCGCCGTCGCCGAGGAACGCCCAGATCCGTGAGCCGCTCGTGTCGAGCAGCCCGCGGTTCTGCAGATAGCGGTTGTAGCGGGCCTGGTAGATGGCGCTGATCGGGCCGAGACCCATCGAGACCGTCGGGAACTCCCAGAAGTCGGGCATCAGGCGCGGATGGGGATAGGAGCTCAGGCCCTGACCCGGCACGGTCTCGCGCCGGAAGTGGTCGAGCTGGTCCTCGGTCAGGCGACCCTCGAGGTAGGCTCGGGCGTACATCCCCGGCGCGGCGTGACCCTGGTAGAAGATCTGGTCGCCCGATCCGGGGCCGTCCTTGCCCTTGAAGAAGTGGTTGAAGCCGACCTCGTACAGCGAGGCCGCCGACGCGTAGGTCGCGAGATGGCCGCCGATGCCCGTGAACCGCGTGTTCGCACGGAGGACCATGGCGACGGCGTTCCAGCGCACGATCCGCCGGATCCGGTGCTCGATCTGCTCATCGCCCGGGAAGAACGGCTCCTGCTCGGGGCTGATTGTGTTGATGTAGCGGGTCTGGGTCAGCGGCGGCAGCCCGACGTGGAGCTGGCGAGCGCGCTTGAGCAGCTTGTAGACGAGGAAGCGGGCGCGGCTCTCGCCCTCCTGCTCGACGAGCTGGTCGAAGGATGCGAGCCACTCATCGGTCTCGGCGGGATCGATGTCCGGGAGCTGTTGCTTGAATTCGTCGAAGGTCATCGCTGCCTCGGGGGATGCGGGGTGCGGTCGGTCGGGTCGATCAGGCGGGCTCGAGCCGGTAGTTGGCATCGAGCATGTCGGGCTCGAGCATCGTCGCGAGCGAGTCCGGGTCGTGGGCGTACTTGGCCTGGAGGGCGGTCGAGATCCGCTCGATCGCATCCGGATCGGTCGCCGGGATGGCCGTCGCCGCCAGGCGCCGACCGTCCACGTGGAGCGCCACCGCGGGGTTCGCGTCCGCCTCTCGGAACCAGCGGGCCGGCCGGCCGCGATAGGAACGGATGAAGGTGTCGGCCCCGTTGACCACCACCCAGATGATCGTCCGGTGGACCGGCCCGTCCGGCGCCTGGGTCTCGATTTCGACCTCCTCCGCCGCGGCGAGCCGGGCGAGGTCGTCCGTTCCAAAGCTCATCGGCGCCAGCGTAGCCCAAGCCCGCCCGCCTGTCCGTTGCGGGACGGTTGCGCCGACCCCGCCCGCGGGCGGATTGATATGCGCACGTAACGGTTCTGCAATGTCGGAGGCGAGTGGGCGGAACGGTCCGATCCCCATTCTCGGGCCACCCGGTCGATCGGTCGCCGATCGGCCCGGCGCGATCCGGCGGTCGGCGCGCCGAACCGTCACCATCAGGACATCACCATCGCCAAGAGAGGTGCCGCGTGGGAACCCAGCCCCTGGTCCTCGTCGCCGATGACGAGCCCCGGATCACGAAGCTCGTCTCGATCGCCCTGAGCGAGGAGGGCTTCCGGGTCGTCACCGCGACGGGCGGCGAGGATGCCCTCGCGAAGGCCGAGGAGATCCGCCCGGACATCGTCCTGCTCGACATCGTCATGCCCGACCTGGACGGGATCGAGGTCATGCGCCAGCTTCGCGAGCAGCGCCCGGTGCCGGTCATCCTGCTGACCGCGAAAGGGGCGACGGCGGACAAGGCCAAGGGCCTCGATCTCGGCGCTGACGACTACATCGCCAAGCCGTTCCATCCGGACGAGCTGGCGGCCCGCGTCCGGGCCGTCATCCGGCGCTCGACCGGTGTCGAGCCGGGAGCCGGAGTCGTCGCGTTCGACGACGTCGAGATCGACCTCGAACGGCGGATGGTCCGCCGGGGCGGCGAGCTGGTCCAGCTCTCGCGAACCGAGTGGCTCCTGCTCCAGCACCTGGCGACCCACCCGGGCAAGGTCGTTCTCCACACCGAGCTCCTGACCAAGGTCTGGGGACCGGAGTACCGCGATGACCTCCAGTACTTGCGGGTCTGGATCAGCCGGGTCCGTCGCAAGCTGGGCGCGAAGCCCGGCGAGCCCGGCCGGATCCGCACGTTCCAGGGCATCGGCTACCTGCTCGATGTCGAAGGCAACGCGGGTGGCGGGGTCGAGCCGGCCGATGATGTCGCCGAGATCGGCGACGACGCGGTCGAGTCGGACGGCAAGGCGGCCGCGACGGTCGGCTGATCCATCGGCCCCGAGAACGCACGAAGGAGCGGCGCCCGTCGCAGGACGGGCGCCGTTCCACGTCCGCCCGCCTTCCAAGGGCGATTCAGCATGTTGGCGAGACCCGCGCCGCGCGGCACATCCGTCACCTCGCTGCAACGCCCTCGGGTGGCATGGCGGCCGGACGCAAAGCCCGCGGGTCGATGCTGATCTCCCGCCGCTTCGGCGGCAACGGATCGGAGGCACCACGCCATGACATACGAAGAACGCGTCGTTCGCGACGAGCAGCCGGCAACGGTCCCGGGCACGACCTACGACACCGGAACCACGGTCGCCGGCGGCTCCAGCGTCGTGGAGCGCCGGGTCACGACGACGCCGAGCGGCGGCGAGCTCGCCAGTCGCGTCGTGATCCTGGTGTTCGGGATCGTGCAGGTGTTCATCATCCTGCGGATCGTCCTGCTGCTCCTGAACGCCCGTGAGGGCAACGATCTGGTCTCGTTCATCCTGAACACGAGCCAGGTCTTCGTCGCCCCGTTCAACGGGATGCTCAACGTCGACAACCTGAAGTCGGGCGGGTCGATCTTCGACATCGCCGCGGTCCTCGCCCTGATCGGCTGGACCGTCCTCGAGGCCCTGATCCTCGCCGCGGTCGGCGTCTTCCGGCGCGAGCCGGCCGTCTGACCTCGGGCATTCCACTCACCGCGGACATTCAACCGGCCGAGCGGGTCTGACGAACACCCGCCCTCCACAGCCCGACGACGGCGCCGACATGGCGCCGTCGTCGGCGTTTGCCCGTGGCGCCGCGGACCGCGTTTGCTAGCGTTAGCGGATGCAGCGCTACGACCGGCGGACCGCTCTCGTGATCGTCGATCTCCAGAACGACTTCGCGGACCCGCAGGGCGGGCTCGCGGTCCATGGCGGCGCCAACCTCGTCCCGATCATCAACGCCGAGATCGAGATGGCCCGGTCGGCGGAGGCGGCGATCGTCTTCACCCAGGACTGGCACCCGGCCACGACGCCCCACTTCGCGAAGGACGGCGGCATCTGGCCGGTCCACTGCGTCGGCGGGACGTGGGGCGCCGAGCTCTCCCCCGAGGTCGATCCGGCCGCCGCTGCGAGCGCGCCTCGCGTTCGCAAGGGGGCAAACGGCGAGGACGGCTTCTCCGGATTCACGATGCGCGACCCGATGTCGGGCGAGACGACGCCGACCGATCTGGAGCGGATTCTCCGTGACGGCGCGATCGAGCGAGTCGTCGTGTGCGGCCTGGCAACCGATTACTGCGTCAAGGCGACCGCGCTCGACGGCGCCCGCCTCGGCTTCGAGACCGCCGTCCTCCTTGACGCGATCCGTCCGGTCGAGCGTGCTCCGGGCGACGAGCAGCGGGCGATCGAGGAGATGACCGCGGGCGGCGTCCATCCCTGGTCGACCCGGATGCGTTGAGCCCGCGCCCGATGCAGCTCCACCTCGTCGACGCCACCTACGAGCTGTTCCGCGCCCACTTCGCCCCGCGACCGCCCGTCCACGGTCGCGACGGACGGCTCCTGTCGGGCGTGTCCGGGCTGTGCGACCAGGTCCTCTACCTCCTTCGCGAGGAGGGTGCCACGCATGTCGCGTGCGCCACGGACCGGGTCATCGAATCGTTCCGCAACGACCTGTTCCCGGGCTACAAGTCGTCGGCCGGGATGGATCCGGAGCTGCTCTCCCAGTTCCCGATCGCGGAGGAGGCGATCGAGGCGCTCGGCGTCGTGCTCTGGCCGATGGTCGAGCTCGAAGCCGACGACGCGATCGGTACCGCGGCCGCGCGCTTCGGCGCCGATCCGGCGGTCGAGCGGATCGTCATCTGCACACCGGACAAGGACATGGCCCAGTGCGTCGTCGACGAGCGGATCGTGCTCCGCGACCGCCGTCGTGGGATCACGTACGACCGGGCCGGCGTGCTCGAGAAATGGGGAGTCGAGCCCGCCTCGATCCCGGACTACCTGGCCCTCGTCGGCGATTCGTCCGACGGCTACCCCGGGCTGCCCGGCTGGGGCGCCAAGTCGACCGCCGTGGTGCTGCGCCGATACGGCTCGATCGATGCGATCCCGTCGAAGGCGAGTGACTGGGACGTTCACGGGGTCAGCGGCACCGTCCGGCTGGCGGCTGTCCTCGTCGAGCAGCACGACGCGGCGATCCTGTACCGGACGCTGGCCCGGCTCCGGCTCGTCGCCGCCCACCCGCACACCACGGCGACCGAGCTCGAATGGCGCGGCACGCCGCGCTCCACGTGGGAGGCATTCTGCGATCGGTGGGAGCTCGACCGCCTGCGCGCGAGGCCGCACCGCTGGCTGGTGTAGGGCGGTTCGGCGGCGGGTCGGCGGCGGGTCGGCGGCGAAACCGGGCCTCGGAAGGCCTCAGTGCTCGTTGGCGAGCTTGAGCAGCCGGGCGTGGAATGGGCCCGGTGCGGCGATCAACCCGATGGATCGCGACGATCGCGCGGGGTCGTACCATCTCGACCGATCGAATGCGGACACCGTGGCCCCCGCCCGTGCTGCGATCAGCCCGGCGGCGGCGATGTCCCAGAGCGAGAGGCTCGTCTCCTGGACAAAGGCGTCGAACCGTCCGTTGCCGACGTAGGCCAGCGCGAGCGATGCCGATCCCATCGAGCGCGAGACACGAACCTCGCGCCGGATCGCGCGGGCCCGGCTCGACACCGACCGCCCGGCAAGGGACAGGGAGATCACGCAATCCGACAGCTTGTCCTTCGCGGATGCCCGGATGACACGTCCGTTGAGCGTCGCCGGCCCGTCGACCGTGGCCGCGAATGTCTCTCCACGGGTCGGATCGAGGACCGCGCCCGCGGTGGGCCGGCCGTCGACGACAAAGCCGATCGAGACGCAGAAGACCGGCAGGCCGTTGGCGTAGTTGACGGTCCCGTCGAGCGGATCGATCACCCAGGTCCGCCCGTTCACCGGCCCCGACGCGTTGGCCGCGTGGGCACCGGACTCCTCGGCCAGGATCGCATCCGACGGGAATCGCGTCCGGATCGCGTCGATCACGAGCGCCTCGGACAGGTGGTCCGCTTCGGTCACGACGTCGGTCGCGCTCTTGTGGTCGATCCGCTCGAGCCGCTCGTAGCGGTCCATGAGGATCGCCCCGGCGGCTGCCGCGGTCTCGACCGCGAAGGCCAGCTCGGCCGCCCAGACCGACACCGTGTCGCCGCCACCGTCGGTCTCGTCCGCAACGGCGGCTGCGCCGTCGACGTCCGTCACGGCCCGGTGCAGGCGACCGAGAGCGGCCGATCGGGGCTGCCGAACGTGACGGCCTGGTCGAACGTCACCGTCTGGCCCGGGGCGATCCGCGGGGTGTAGACGAACGTCGAGTGGAGCAACGCGGGGTCGAGCGGGTCGGTCAGCCGGCAGGTGGCGCTGCCGGTCGCGCGGCCGTCGTTGCGCACCTCGATCGTCTCGATCAGCAGGCCGGACGTGACGCCGGGCCCAACCGCGCTGACCCGGGCGGTGAACGGCCCGATTCCGGCGACGGCGAGATGGGCCGCGATCGCGAGCATCGCGACCGCCAGCCCCACGCCGAGGAACACGGTGCCGTGGACCTGCGAACTGGCACTGTCCTTGAGGCCGAGCGGATTGCAGCGCTCGCACAGGCCGACGTCGAGGGCCACCGGCGCGCCGCAGCGGGCGCAGGCATGAGTCTGGGCCGAAACGGCCGGAACGGTGGCGGGGGCGGTCATCGCACGCTCGATGGTGCCACGGATCGACCAGCGGGGCCGCGGCCGGTTGCCCGGGCTACCAGCGCGCGACGGCCTCGACGAGAGCGTCGACGTCGGCGGTCGAGCGAGCGAGGACGATCGCCCCGTCGGCCCCGATCTCGTGCCAGCGCTCCCAGGCCGCGCGCGGCTCACGGACCCACTCGGTCTCCGCGATGTCGGACTCGCCGAGCCAGTCGCCCTGGAACCCGACCAGGATGCGCTGCCGATCGCGCGGCCGGCCACTCGCCGCGAGGGCCTCGAGGTAGAGCGGCAGGTTCTGGGCGAAGTTGTCGTCGAAGGCGGACCATCCGTCGCCGATCCGGCCGGCGAGCCGCGCCCCGGCCGGCGTCTCGCCGCCGACGATGATCGGCGGGGGCGGCTCCGGTACGGGCAGGGCGGTCGCGTCGACGAGCGGGTACCACGGCGACGGCCGGGTGACGGGACCGCCGGTCCACAGGGCGCGCAGGACCGCGACGGCCTCCTCGAGCCGGGCGACCCGCTCGGGCGCGTCGGGGAACTCCATCCCGTACGCCGCGTGCTCCTTCGGGGCGCCGCCGATCCCGATCCCGAGGACGAGCCGGCCGCCGCTCGCGACCTGGAGCGTCGACGCCATCCGGGCGAGGAGCGCCGGATGCCGGTTCATCACGTTGGCGACGAACGTGCCGACCGTGATCTGCGAGGTGGATGCCGCCGCCATTGCCAGGATCGTCCAGCTCTCGACCACGGGAGCGGGGTTCTTGCCGCGGCCCATGAAATGGTCCCACGACCAGACGCCTGCGTAGCCGGCCGCGTCGAGACGCCGGGCGCTCTCGAGCCACCATCCGGGCTCGGCACGGATCGAGCGGATCGAGACTCCGATGGGAAGCGGGTCGCTCATCGACCGGCCGCCGCAAAGCTGCCGAGCCCCGCCATCTGGCCTGATATTCCGCGGGGGACTGGCACGGCGACTTCGCGGGCCGAATCGCGTGAGATCGGCGCGATCGTTGGCGTTCGACGACCAAGTGCGCGCGCTGCCCGACCGACAGGACGTCGTACGAGTCCCGGGGCGAATGTTCGCCGACATTGGCCGGCGTCGACGCGTAAGGCCACCGAGCTACAGCCCCGTCTCGAACAGCCGAATATCCTCCGCCGAGGTGACGTGGCCGTCGCCGCGAGTGTGCTCGAGGGCCGCCCGGGCACCGAGCGCGTCGAGGTCGGCCGGAAAGCGACCGATCATGTCGAGGACGACCTTCTGGATCCGCTCGGCGTTCTGGGCGAAGACCTCGAGGACCGATCGGGCGTCGACGGCTTCGGTGCCCTCGAGGACGCCCGCATCGTAGTCGGTGATCAGGGCGATGTTGACGACCGCCATGCCGAGCTCGCGGCACAGGTACGCCTCGGGATACTGGGTCATCGAGATGACCTCCCAGCCGGCGTCGCTGAACCACTTCGATTCGGCCTTGGTCGAGAAGCGCGGGCCGTTGATGATCACGATCGTGCCCCGCTCGTGGAACGGGATGCCGTGCTCGCGGATCACGTCGGCGGCGACGCCGCGCAGGACCGGGTCGTAGATCTCGGCCGAGCTGACGTGGGTGACGATCGGGCCGTCGAAGAAGGTCGACTCGCGGCCGTACGTCCGGTCGACGAACTGGTCGCACAGCACGAAGTCGCCGGGCTTGACGTCGCGCTGGAGCGAGCCCGCGGCGCACGGCGAGATCACGGCCCTGACCCCGAGCGAACGCATCGCCCAGACGTTCGCCCGGTAGTTGATCCGGTGCGGCGGGATCGTGTGGCGCCGGCCGTGGCGCGGCAGGAACGCAACCTTGCGGCCGCCGACCGTCGCGAGAAAGAACGAATCCGAGGGTGGGCCGTACGGCGTGTCGACCTTGATCTCGCGGACATCGTCGAGGAGCGAGTAGAAGCCCGAGCCCCCGAAGACCCCGATCTCCGCCGTGTCCGCAACCACCGTCGTGAGCCTCCCTTCGTCCGTGGCCGGACGCGGCGGCGCCGGGCGCCGCACGGGCCGGTGGTCGGGCAAGGCCAGCCGATCCGGCGGCCGTCGTCGATCGGCGGCATTGTCGCACGGCTGACCGACCGCGGGCCGCCGGCGGGTCGCCGGCGCGATCCCGACCCGGATACGATGGCCCGGCCGCCAGAGGACCCGCCGATGACCGATCCGATCGACCAGACCGAGCCTCACGAGCCGGAGTTCAGCCAGCGCGGGCCAGGCCCGGGACTCGCCCCGGCGGCCCCGGCACGCGCCCCTGCGGCCACGACCATTCCCGCCTCGGATCCCGTCCACCCGCTCCAGGTCCGTCCGGATCGGCCGGCCGACAGCGGCTGGCGCGAGCCGGCCTGGTTCCCGCCGCGCAACCAACACGATCGCGATCGTCGGCCGAGCACATTTGCCGTCGTCGTCGGGCTGATCCTGATCGGGATCGGCGGCTACTTCTTCCTCGACCGCACGCTCGGCATCCCGATGCCCCCGATCCAGTGGTCGAGTGTCTGGCCGGTCATCCTGATCGTGATCGGCGGGCTGATCCTCCTGCGCTCGTTCCAGCGCAAGGCCTGAGATCCCCGATGACTCACGTGTCCCCGCTCGCCCGGCCGTGACCGACGACGCGTCCGGCGAGCTCGCCGCCACCCTGACCCTGGCCGACTGGCGACGAACGATCGCCAGCCTGTACGCAGACGTTCGCCGGCTTGCCGCGACAGACCCGGCTGCGGCCTTCGATCACTGGCGGACGGTCCGCGAGCGGCTCTTTCGCGAGCATCCGCAGTCCCCGGTGCCGGCCGATCGGCGGGCGGGCTTCCGGGCGCATCATTTCCCGTTCGACCCGGCGCTTCGGTTCGAGCTGGCCGTGGAGCCTCTCGACGCGCGTGCCGACGCCGTGGCGCACGTCCCCGCGTCCGAGTCCGGCGCGAGCAGCACCGGTCTGGCCGGCCTCGCGGCGCTCGGTTCGATCGACTTCGGGTCGGGCGACTCGAGCCGCGCGATCGACCTGCCGGTGAGCGCCGGCGGCGCCATGGCGTTCCGGCGTTTCGGCGCCGTGACGATCCCGTTTCCCGAGGGGTCGCGACGCCTCGAGCTGTACTGGATGGAGGGCTACGCGGGCGGCGTGTTACTGCCATTCCGCGACGCGACCAATGGCGCCGAGACGTACGGAGCCGGCCGCTACCTGCTCGACGCTGCCAAGAGCGCCGACCTGGGCGGGGATCGCGCGGCAGGCACCCTGATCCTCGACTTCAACTTCGCGTTCCAGCCGTCGTGCGCGTTCGATCCGAAGTGGGCGTGCCCGCTGGCGCCTCCGTCGAACCGCCTCGACCTGCCCATCCACGCCGGTGAGCGTCTCGCCTGACGCCGTGCTGCTTCCTCGCGCTCCGACGCGGGCGCGCCATCCCGCGCACGGCGGGACTTCCGGGCGCCCCGACCGGGACCGTCGGCTGATCCGGTGGCCGATTGCGCGGCGTACGATGGCCAGGAAGCGACGAGGTGCCCGCCTTGGCGCGCCCATCACCCACGCGCAATTCGGGGAGCCTGGTGCGTTTCCTCCAGAGCGCCAAGCACGAAACGAGCGACGACCGGCTCCTCTGGTCGCGCGACGTCCGGTTCGCCCATCGCCTCCTTGCCGCCGTGCCCGGCTGTCGCTCGTACGAGCTCGACGCCGGCATCGTCGTCATCGGTTCGGCCGATGAGCTGACCGACGCGCGCGCGTCGGAGATCGCGGCCGCGGTCCACTCCCCGTCGTACGGCCTCGTGACCCTCGACCCGACCCTGCCCGAGGGCGAGCGTCATCTCGTCGCGCTGTCCGCCGCGGTCCAGCAATCGGGCCTGGCCGAGCGGATCGGGATGGCCCAGTCGAGCCAGATGATGCAGTCGAAGATGCTCGACTACTTCTTCACCCTCAGGAACGTCCACGGGCTCGCCTACCAGCCGATCGTCGCGCTGACGACAGGTGCCCTCGTCGAGTACGAGTGCCTGTTCCGCCCGGAGATGCCGGGCCTCCAGACCTCGATCGGATCGGTCGTCCAGGCGGCCGTCGACACCGGCCGGACGATCGAGCTCGACAGCTTCATCGTCCGGATCATCCTGGCCCGGGTCGGCGCGCTCCAGGCCGCCCGACGCACCGCCGGACTGGCGCCCGTCCACGTGGCCATCAACTTCACGCCGGCCAGCCTGCTCGACGGCCAGTTCGAGGCCGGGGCGTTCGCGACCATGGTCAAGTCCGTCGGGCTGGAGACTCGCCAGATCACGCTCGAGTGCACCGAGCAGCAGGCAGTGCCCGAGATCGGGCCGCTGGTCAAGCAGGTGAAGGCGCTCCGGCGGCTCGGCTTCGGGTTCGCCATCGACGACGCCGGCGCGGGTTACGCCAGCTTCAGCCTGATCGCCTCGCTTCGGCCATCGGTCATCAAGATTGACCGCGAGATCGCCTTCGGGATCGCGCGGGACGATGCGAAGCAGGCGCTCGTCGAGGCCTTCGTCTCGTTCGGTGGCCGGATCGGCGCGCGGCTCCTCGCCGAGGGCATCGAGCGGCGGGCGGATCTCGCGATGCTCACCGCTCTCGGGGTCGATCTCGGCCAGGGCTACCTGATCGGCAAGCCCGCCGGCATGCCCGCCGAGCCGCGCCCGATCGAGGGGCTCCGTCTCGATTCGGCCCGCCAGGCGATCGGGCGTCGCGTCCGCGAGGCCAATCCCCGGTCTCGCCGACGAGCCGTCCAGGCGGACCCGTCCGTCTGACCCGTCGCGGCGCACGCCACCGTGCGTGCCGCGGGACCGCTCGGCGGCCGGCTGTGGCGTTTGCTCGTACCATCGGGTCGATGGACCTCGCCCAACCCGGACCACCCGGCCGCGCCCTCCTCGACGATCGCCTCCGGGCCTTTCTCGACCAGCGGTTGTTCTGCGCGCTCGCGACGGTCGATCCGGACGGCGCGCCACGCCAGGCGGTGATCTGGTACCGGCTCGAGGACGACGGCCGGATCCTGCTCAACAGCCGGATCGGGCGACGCTGGCCGGCCAATCTCCAGCGCGACGGCCGGGTCGCCCTCGCGATCACCGGGCTTGATGGCTACGCCTGGCTCGGACTGACCGGCCGGGTCGTCGGCGTCGACCCCGACCACGATCGCGCCCTCGCCGATATCGTCGCCCTCGCCTGGCGTTATCACCCGGACGGGCCCGCCACGTCCCAGCTCGACTCGTTCGCCGCCTACCCGCGGATCACGTTCCGCATCGCCATCGACGGCGTCCACGACCACCTGGAGGACTGATCCACCCATGGCCACCCCGAAGATCGGCTATGCCGCGATGCTCGAGCAGTTCGCGCCCCAGGAGGTCGTCGGCTACTCGGCCGATGCCGAGGCGCATGGATTCACGGGCGTCATGGCGGCCGACCACTTCCAGCCGTGGGTACCCCAGCAGGGCCAGGCCGCGTTCGTCTGGAACGTGATGACCGCGATCGGCGAGCGGACGAAGGGCGACGTCGGACCGGGCGTCGCGTGCCCGTCGTTCCGGATGCACCCGGCGATCATCGCCCAGGCGTCGGCGACGCTGGCGGCGATGTACCCCGGACGCCATTGGCTCGGGCTGGGCAGCGGCGAGGCGCTCAACGAGCACATCGTCGCCGGCTACTGGCCCGAGACGCCCGAGCGGATCAACCGGATGTTCGAGGCGATCGAGATCATCAAGAAGCTGTTCGGCAGCCCGGGCAAGGACGTCAAGCACGAGGGCAAGTTCTTCAAGCTCGAGGCCACCCGGCTGTGGACGATGCCCGACCAGCCGCCGCCGATCTACATCGCCACGGCCGGCCCCGTGACCGCCAAGAAGACCGGCCAGTACGCCGAGGGCCTGATCACCGTCGGAGCGCCCGAGTCGAAGCTCGAGATGATCCGGGCCAAATGCGAAGAGGGCTGCCGCGACGCCGGCAAGGACCCGGACGACTTCAAGTACATCCTCCAGCTCCACCTGTCGTGGGCGCCGACCGACGAGGAGGCGATGGCCAACGCGATGCTCGAATGGCCGAACGGCGGGATGAAATTCCCCAAGCAGGACATCCGCAGCCCGCTCGACTTCGAGCAGATGGCCAAGCTCGTCCGGCCCGAGGACTTCGAGGGCCGGATGCTGATCAGCTCGGACCCCGAGAAGCACCGGGAGCAGATCCAGCGGTTCCTCGACCTCGGCTTCGACCAGATCTACCTCCACAACGTTGGCCGCAACCAGGCCGAGTGGATCGAGACCTTCGGGCGCGATGTCCTGCCGAAGCTGACGGCATGACCGACGTGGCGGACGCCACCGAGATCAGGATCGGCGCCCTGCTCTGGCCCCAGACCAACAGCTGGCCGGCCCTCCGCGACGCGGCGGTCCGGGCCGACCGCGCCGGGCTGGACTCCCTCTGGACGTGGGACCACCTGATGGCGATCGTCGGGCCGTGGGAGCAGCCGATCCTCGAGGGCTGGACGACCCTGGCCGCCGTCGCTGCGCTGACGGAGCGGGTGACGCTGGGTCTCATGGTCGGCGCGAACACGTTCCGCAACCCGGGCCTGACCGCCAAGCTCGCGACGACCCTGGATCACGTGTCGGGCGGCCGGGCGGTGCTCGGCATCGGCGGCGCCTGGTTCGAGCGAGAGCACGACGGATACGGCTTCGACGAGACCTGGGGCTCGGGCTTTCCCGAGCGCCTCGACCGGCTCGACGAGTCGGTGATGCTCCTCCGCCGGCTGCTCGACGGCGAGCGGATCGCCGAGCATGTCGGACGCTTCTACACGATGCGCGACGCTCTCTGCGAGCCGCGTCCGGTCCAGCCGCGCCTGCCGATCCTCATCGGCGGCTCCGGGCCGAAGAAGACGCTCCGGACGACCGCCCGCTACGCCGACGCGTGGAACTCGAGTGGGACCGTCGAGGAGCTGGCGGCAAGCGACGCCATCCTGCGCGAGCGCTGCGCCGAGGTCGGCCGGAACCCGGACGAGATCGAGCGAACGGTGACGATCTGGATGGCGATCCGCGACGATCCAGCGGACGCCCAGCGGGTGCTCTCCGCGAATGCTGAAGCGAACGGAAGCAGCTCGGACGGCGATGACTACGTCGGCTCGCCCGAGAAGATCGCCGATGAGCTCCGCCCGATCGTCGAGCTCGGCTTCCGCCACATCCTCGTCGACGCGATGGCGCCCTACGACGCGGAGACCCTCGAGCGCCTGCCGCGAGTCCGGGAGCTGTTGGCCGGCTGACGCTCGGCGCACGCGGACGGCACGATTGGCGCCGAGCGGCGAGAATCAGGATCTCGAACGTAATCGGAGGAAACGCATGCGGTTCGGCGCCCAGCTGTGGTCCCAGCAGACATCGTGGGCCGGTTTCCGTGATGCCGCGCTCGCCGCGGAGGCGGCCGGCTGGGACTCGGTCTGGACGTGGGACCACCTGCTCGCGATCTTCGGGCCGTGGGAGCAGCCGATCCTCGAGGGCTGGACGACCCTCGCCGCGGTCGGCGCGATCACCGGGCGGATCCGGCTCGGGCTCATGGTCGGTGCGAACACCTTCCGCAACCCGGGGCTGACCGCGAAGCTCGCGACGACCCTCGACCATGTCTCCGGCGGGCGGGCCGTGCTCGGCATCGGCGGCGCGTGGTTCGAGCGCGAGCACGAGGCGTTCGGATTCGACGACACCTGGGGTTCCGGCGTCGGCGAGCGGCTCGATCGGCTCGACGAGTCGGTGATGCTCATGCGCCGGCTGCTCGACGGCGAGCGGATCACCGAGCATGTCGGTCGCTTCTACACGATGCGCAACGCCCTGTGCGAGCCGCGCCCGATCCAGGCCCACCTGCCGATCCTGATCGGCGGCTCGGGGCCGAAGAAAACCCTCCGGACGGTGGCCGAGCGCGGCGACGCGTGGAACACCTCCGGCACGGTCGAGGAGGTGACGGCGACCCTCGCGATCCTCGACGGGCATTGCGCCGCGGTCGGGCGCGACCGGTCCACGATCGAGCTGTCGATCAGCTTCCCGGTCACGATCCGCGACACCGTCGCCGAAGCCGAGCGAGCGTACGGCGCGCTGCTCGTAGCGAACGGGGTCGACGACATGCGGGCCAACCCGATCCTGCTCGGTCCGCCGGAGCTCGTCGCCGCGGCGATCGCTCCCTATCGCGACCTCGGCTTCAGCACCGTCATCGTCCGCCTGCCCGCGCCGCACGACCGCGAAACGATCGATCGGATCGGCGAGGTCGACGCCGTGCTCGGTGGCTGAGCCGCGCGTTCTCGAGCTCGCCGGCGGCGTCGGCGGGGCGAAGCTCGCCGAGGGCCTCCAGGCGGTCGTCGGCCGGCGCCTCACCGTTGTCGTCAACACCGCCGACGACACCGAGCGCCACGGCCTCCTCGTGTGTCCCGACCACGACACCGTGCTCTACACCCTGGCTGGCCTCGAGAACGAGGAGCTCGGCTGGGGCCTCGCGGGCGACAGCTGGACGACGATGACGGCGATGGAGCGCTATGGCGAGGAGGGCTGGTTCCGGCTCGGCGACCTCGACCTCGCGACCCACATCGTGCGAACCGACCGGCTGCGCCGCGGCGTCCGCCTGACCGAGGTCCTCCTCGGCCTCCAGGGCTCGCTCGAGCTCGCGGCGACGATCCTGCCGATGACCGACGAGCCGGTCCGGACGCAGGTCCGAACCGATGCTGGGTGGCTCGATTTCCAGGACTACTTCGTCCGCCTGCGCCAGGCCCCGGAGGTCCGCGAGGTCCGCTTCGTCGGGTCCGACGCGGCCCGCCCGACGGCCGAGGTCGCGGTCGCGATCGACGCCGCGGACATCGTCGTGGTGGCTCCGTCGAACCCGATCGTCTCGATCGGCCCGATCCTTGCGGTCCCCGGCATGACCGAGCTGCTCACGGCGGCCCGCCGACGCGGCGCGCGGATCGTCGGAGTCAGCGGGATCATCGGCGGCAAGGCGCTCAAGGGCCCGGCCGATCGGATGCTCGCGTCGCTCGGCCACGAACCGAGCGCGCTCGGGGTGGCTCGAGGTTACGTCGGGCTGATCGACGCGTTCGTTCTCGACACGGTCGACGCGGAGCTCGCCCCGGCCGTCCGGGAGCTCGGGATCCGGGCGGTCGTCACCGATACGATCATGAGCGACGACGCGTCACGCGCCCGCCTCGCCGTGGACGTCCTCGGCGCGCTGGGTTGAGCCGGCCTACATCTGCTTCGACATCTCGTCCGGCTGCTCCGCCGTCCCGGCCGGCGGCTCCGGAAAGCGCGGGCGAAAGTGGGTGATCATCCCGTTGAAGGCGCGCTGGGAGCGGAGGCCGAGGGCGACCGCGGTCAGGATCCCCACGATGAGCGCGACACCACCGACCTCCATGCCCCGGTAGCCGATCTTGCTCAGTGCGGCGCTCGCGATGACAGCTGCGATCACGGAATCCACGACCGCGATCATCCCGGGCATCGTCACGAAGAAGTGGAAGATCGTGTACCGGACGTCGCCGCCGACGCCATAGCTCCGGGCGATCCCGACCGGGTCGTCGGTGAACCCGGTGGTGAGCCGCTCTGCGACCGCCGGCACGATCGTCACGTAGGCGTGGCGGATTCGGTTCATCGCCGCCATCCACACGGCTTCCTCGCGGTTCGCATCGTCGATCCGGAAGAAGGTCGCGATCCCGGCGAACAGCGTGACCGGCAGCAGGATCAGGGCGAACGTCAGGAAGTCCTGGCTCTCGGTGCCGATCAGGCTGAGCGCTACGACCGACGCCGACAGGAGCGACAGGAACAGCCCGGCCCGGGCGAATGACTCGGTCCAGATGAGCGAGCGGGTGGCGAGCAGGCTCCAGTGCTCGGTCGACAGGATCTGGAGCGCGCGCGGGTCGTCGAGGCCGGTCGCGCCGCCGGGCAGCGCGTCGGTCCGGAGCGGCAGGCCGACGGCGTGCTCCGGGGGAAGGCTCGGCCGTTCGTTCATGGCAGCGGTCTCCTCGATCCCAGGGACGGGCTGGTGACGGTGGCGAGCCGGCCAACCCGATCCGGCTGCGTCGACGCGTTGCGTTGACAGCGTATCGAACGTCGCGCACGATGCGCGCGATGGATCGCCACGACCGTCGCGAACGAACGGTGCGCAGCCAGCAACGGCCCTCGACGAGGGTCGGCCTGGTCTGACGACGCGCCCGCCTCGGGCCTCATCATTCAGCACCGCCCTCGGTTCGGCCGGGGGCATTTTCCTGCCGCGCAGCCTCCCTTGCGAACCCCGGCGCAGCGCGGGCACCAGCCACGGAGCAACCACAGATGGATTCCACCTTCCTCGTACGCGGCCTCGTGATCGGGTTCACAATCGCGGCCGCGGTCGGACCGATCAGCCTGCTGACCATCCGGCGGACGATCGCCCACGGCCGCGTCTATGGGCTCGCGTCGGGCCTCGGGGTGGCCCTGGCCGATGCGTCGTACGGCGGAGTGGCCGCGTTCGGGCTGACCGCGCTGACCTCGATTCTCGTCGGGGTTCGACCGGTCCTCGCTCTCATCGGCGGCATCTTCCTCGTCTGGCTCGCCATCCGGACGATCCGGGCGCGACCGGCGTCCAGCGCGGCGGCCGACCCCGACGAACGGCCTGGGCTGGTACCCGCGTTCGCTTCCATCTACGGCCTGACGATGACCAACCCGATGACGATCCTGTCGTTCGGCGGCATCTTCGCAGGGCTCGGCCTCGCCGGGCACGGCGGGCTCGAGGCAGCCCTGCTGACCCTCGGCGTGTTCGTCGGGTCCAGCCTCTGGTGGGTCGGGCTGACGGCGGTGGTCGGTCGCCTTCGGACCCGCCTGACACCGGACGTCCTCGTCTGGGTCAATCGGGTCTCGGGGGCGGTACTCCTGGCGTTCGGCGGGGTGGCGATCGCCGTCGCCGTCGGGGTGCTCCGCTGAGCGCGTGTCCAAGACGGCACCTCGTACCATCGATGGGTCAGGCCGACGCCGCGCCCAATGCGTGACGAGCTCGACCACGAGCGAGACCACCATGGCCGATTTCGGGCTCCAGGGCACTCCGGGCGGCAGCGCGAAAACATCCCGCTGGGTCGCCCAGATGCATGGCGTCCTCGACCTGCTTCCACCCGTCTTCTCGACGCTCTGGTTGTCCGACCATCTCCAGCAGTTCGGCGAGCCGTGGCCCGAAGGCTGGACCCGGCTGGCCTACCTCGCCGCGGCGGAGCCGCGGTTCCGATACGGCCACCTCGTCCTGAGCCAGAGCTATCGGAACCCGGGCCTCCTCGGCGCGATGGCGGCGACGCTCCAGGAGCTTTCGCACGGGCGATTCATCCTGGGCCTCGGTGCCGGCTGGCTTGAGGAGGAGTACCGAGCCTTCAACTTCGACTACCCGGGTGGTGGCGCACGGGTTGCCCAGCTGGCCGAGGCGATCGAGCTGATCCGGACCCTCTGGACCGAGACACCGGCGACCTATCACGGCGAGTGGTACCACCTCGAGCAGGCGGCCTGCGAACGGCCCGACCCGGCGATCCCGATCCTCGTCGGCACGAACGGCCCGAAGGCCCTCAAGGTCGTCGCACGTCTGGCCGACTGGTGGAACTGGGACGGGCCATGGGACGTGAGCTATCGCGAGCCATACGAGCGGCTCCGGTCGGAGTGCGCGGCCATCGGCCGGCCGTTCGATCAGATCACGCTGACCGCGTCGCTCTCGATCTCGATGCCGGACGATCCCTCGACGTTCCGGCCGACCTACGAACACGGGTTCTATCCGGGCCAGGTGTTCGGGAACGTTGGCCCGACGGCGCGCGACGTCATCCGCGAGATCGAGCGGCTCGTCGACGTCGGCGTCCGCCACTTCCCGCTGGCGTTCGACAGCATGGCTGAGCTGCGCAGGTTCATCGACGAGGTCGTTCCGCACGTTCGGCTGGAGCCAGCGAGCCCGTCCGGCTGACCCGCTTGAGCCTGCGGTCGCGGCCACCGGCCGCGCGAACGACGCGCATCTCCAAGTCGCCTAGCATTCCCGCCATGCCCAACGCTGCCCGTGCCCACCACGGCCCCACCGCGGCCATCATCCCGGTCGGCGCGCTCGACGGCGCGAAGTCGCGGCTCGGAGCCGTGCTCGATGCCGAGGAGCGCCTCGACCTGACGCTCCGCCTCGCTCGGGCGACGATCGCGGCCGCCGTCGCAGCTGAGCGCGTGGACGAGGTCATCGTGATCACGCCCGACGACACGGTCCGGAGCCTTGCCGCCGAGCTGGGCGCGCGGGCGATCCGCCAGCGCGACAGCGGCCTCAACCAGGGCCTCGCGGCGGCCCGCGACGAGGCGCTCGCGGCCGGCGCCACGGCGATCCTCATCCTGCCGATCGACCTGCCCGACGTGACCGCGGACGCCATCGACGAGGTCGCCGCCCAGCTCGACGAGGCGGACCGCCCGCTCGTCGCGATCGTTCCGGATCGCCACGGTCGCGGGACCAATGCGCTGCTGATCGCGCCCCCGGATGCGATCGGCCTGTGCTTCGGCGGCGCGAGCGCCGGCGCGCACGAGGCGTCGGCCCGAGCGGCCGGTGCCCGGCTGATCGTCCTCGGCGGACCGCTCGCGCTGGATCTCGACACGCCCGAGGATCTCCTCCTCGCCGAGGCCAGCCTGAGCCGGGGCGAAGCGGCCGGGCACGCGATGCAGACCCAGCCCGATGCAAAGCCGGTCGATGTCCGCTGACGACGGCGACGCCGGACGGGTCGAGGCGATCGCCCTCGTCGGCATCCCCGAGATCGTCGTCGGCGACGACCTGGCCGGCCGGATCTGCGAGGCGATCGAGGCGACAGCCGACGTCCTCCCGCTCCGACCTGACGACGTCCTCGTCGTCACCCAGAAGATCGTGTCGAAGGCCGAGGGAGCGATCGTGGACCTCGACACGATCGTGCCGCGACCGGAGGCGGTCGCGTTCGCCGAGCGCTGGGACCGCGATCCGCGCCAGATCGAGGTCGTTCTGCGCGAGGCCCAGCGGATCGTCCGGATGGAGCACGGTGTCCTGATCACCGAGACAGAGCACGGCTTCATCTGCGCGAACGGCGGGATCGACGCATCGAATGTCGGACCGGCGAGCGGCCACATCGTGACCCTCCTGCCGCACGATCCCGACGGCTCGGCGCGCGCGATCCGGGAGGCGGTCCGGGCCCGGTTCGGCGTCGACGTCCCGGTCATCGTGTCGGATTCGTTCGGGCGGCCGTGGCGCTGGGGGATCACCGACGTGGCGATCGGGGTGTCCGGCCTCATCCCGATCGAGGACCTGCGCGGCACGCCCGACGCCGACGGGCGGGTGATGAAGTCTACGATCCGGGCCAGCGCCGACGAAATCGCGTCGGCCGCCGAGCTGGCGCTTGGCAAAGTTGCCGGCCGTCCTGTCGCCCTCGTCCGGGGGGCCCGGCCGCTGCTCGGCGACGGCTCGATCCGAGACGTACTCATGCCCCGCGAGTACGACCTCTTCGCCTGACAGAGTTCCCGGCGGACGGGTTATCCACACCGAATGTGGAAAGTCAGGCAGATGCAATGTCAACCCACCGCTCCGTTTGCTGACCCTGGTAAGCGCGCCCGAGGCTCGGCCGTCGCGCCGGGCCCGACCCCTGCCGACGCGCCGAGCCACCGCGCGCGATCGCGAGCCAGGTGAGGACGGCGCCTGCGGCATATCCCGCTGCGGCGATCCCGAACAGGGTCGGCAGCCCGAACGCGCCGCCAATCGCCCCGCCGAGGACCGAGCCGACGATTGCGCCGAGGGATTGAGCGGTCCCGCTGAAGATCCCCTGCGCCGTGGCCTGCACGCCGCGCCCGACCGCACCCGCGACCCAGGTCACGGTCCCGACGTAGAAGAACGAGAAGCCGACCCCGCCGAAGGCCGAGGCCAGGACGATTGCGCCCGGCGCGTCGACGAGGGCCGAGATGATCGCCCGGACCGCGAACGCGAACGCCCCGATCACGATCAGCCGCTCGGCGCCGAAGCGCCGGGCGAGGGCCGGAAAGCCGGACATCAGGAAGACCTCGATCAGGGCGCCGAGCGACCACGTCGCGGCGATCGCGGTCGCGTCGCCGCCGAGGTCCCGGACCCGGATCGAGATGAAGCCCTGGAGCGCGGCGTGTGACGTCCAGACGACCACCGACGCGACGAAGAACAACCCGAGCCGCGGTGTCCGCAGGACGCCGAGGATCGACGCCGGCGAGAGCCCGGCGAGCATTCGGTTCGCTGCGCTTGAGCTCCGCCGACCCGCGCCACGTGACGGGGACGAGGTCGCTCCACCCGGCAGGCGGAGGAGGATGAAGGCGCCGAGCCCGGTCAGGACGACGAGCGGACCGTAGACGAGGAACATCCCGCCCGGACCGGCCCGTCCGAGCACGGCACCGGTCAGGAACGCGATGACGACGAAGGCGCCTGAGCCGGGTGCCCGGGCCAGGCCGAAGCGGTCGCGGTGGCCGACGAGCCGGACAGTCTGGCTGTCGATCATCGGGATGACGCCCGCCCACGCCGCGGCGAGGAGGGCGGTCGAGATGGCGATGGCCAGCGGCCCGACCGCGACCGCCAGCAGCAGGACCGCGCCGCCCGACAGCAGCCCGGCCACGATGACCGGCCCGCGGACGTCGCCGATGCCGTCGGCGAGGGCGCCCCAGCTCGGAGCCGCCACCAAGCTGATCGTCGCGAACAGCGCGATCAGCGCGCCGACGATCCCGAGATCGAGCCCCGTCGAGGCGAGGTAGAGCGGGATGTACGGCAGGTACGCGCCCTGGGCGCCGAACAGGATCGCGTAGACGATCGCGGGCCGAATGACCGACACGGGCGATGCGGGTCGGGCCGGGGGTTCCATGCCGCTCAGCGTGCCCGATCCTGCCGCGCCGCGTCGGCAGGGCGCAGCCAGCGCACCGGAGACGACACCTCGCCGCCGCGACCGCGGGTCCGCCCGTCTGGGCGTCGATCCGTCGCCGATCTGCAAGGCCGCCGGGCCGACCGTCCGGGGCCTCCGCCCCCATTGCCCCGTGACCATGGCAGCGTGCCGGATACCGTCCTCTTCGAACGCTACCGACTGATCGAGCCGGCGGGCCGTGGCGGCTCGGCCGAGGTCTGGCGCGCCCTCGACGAGCAGACCGGCGAGCAGGTCGCGGTCAAGCGCCTCCATCCGGTCGTGTTCGCCGATGCGGCCGGCCGGCAGCGGCTGCGCCGCGAGTTCGACGCCCTCCGCTCGCTCGACGAGCCGCACATCGTGCGCGTCCGCGATCTCCAGTTCGGAGAACGCGAGGCGGCCCTGGTCCTCGATTTCGTGCCCGGTGAGTCGCTCGCCCAGCGCCTCGCCAGGCAGGTCGCCGACGGAACGCCGATGGCGCCCGAGACCGCCGTCGCGATCGTCGACGACGTCGCCGCTGCCCTGACCGCCGCCCATGCCGCGGGCATCGTCCATCGCGACGTGACGCCCGCCAACATTCTCCTGACCACCGACGGCGAGGCCCGCCTGACCGATTTCGGGATCGCCCACGCGAGCGGCGACGACCCGGCAGCGGCCGTGACCGCGGCGGGGCTCCTGATGGGCACGATGCGCTACCTCGCCCCGGAGCAGCTGCGCGGCGCGGTCTCGACACCGGCGAGCGACCTTCACGGCCTGGCCGCCATCGCCTACGAGATGCTGGCCGGCCACCCGGCGTACGCGGCCACCTCACCGGTCGCCCTGGCCGAGGCCCAGGAGGCCGGACCGCCGGCGATCGACGGGGTTCCGGCAGGGGTCGACGCGGCGGTCCGACGAGGTCTCGCCGTCGACCCCGCGGATCGGCCGGCAGATGTGGCCACGTTCGCGACGAGCTTCGCGGCCGCCGTCGCCGACCAGGTCACCGTGGCGACATCGATCGAGGCCCGCGATCAGACGAGGGTCATCCCGATCGTGGCCGCACGTCCAGCCGCGTCGGTCGCAGGCGCGGCGCTCGCCGCCTCGGCGCCGCCGGCAGCCCCGGTCGTAAGCACAACGCTGACCGTGGCCGATGTCGGCGTCGCGTCGCCGGCTAGAGCCGCCGCAACCCATGGACCGTTGCCTCAGGCGGTCGGCCTGCGCGATCGCGCGCGCGGCACTGGCGCCGGGCCGGCCCGTCGTCGACTCGGCGGCCTGCCAGCGCCCGTCGCGGTCGTGCTGGGTCTTCTGCTCGCGGTCGGCCTTCTGGCGGCGGCAACCCTGCCCGGCGGCTTCACGCTGGCCGGCGCGGCCGCCACGCCAAGCCGGATCATCGCCAACGATGGCCCTGCGAGCGCCGGACCGAGCCCGTCAGTCGCCCCGCCCAGCACAGTCCCGAAGGGCAAGGGCAACGGCGATGGGAAGGGCCACGGCAAGGGCAACGGCGACTGACGATCGCCTTCGATCGCGACGGTCAGTCGGACACCACATCGGCGGCGGCGATGATCGCGAGAATGTCCGCGCCGTATTTGTCGAGCTTGGCCGGACCGATCCCCTTGACCCGCTCGAGGGCGGCGAGGCTGGTCGGCCGGGCGGCCGCGATCGAGGCCAGCGTCTCGTCGTAGGCGACGACGTAGGCCGGCAACTTCTCCTCGCGGGCGCGATCCGTCCGCCACGCCCGGAGCGCGTCGAAGAGCGGATCCACGCCTGTGGCCGGGCGGGCCCGGACGCGGGTCGTGGATGGAAGCAGACCGCGGCCCGATGACCCCGTCCGTGGGGCTGCCGGAGCGAGGCCGGCGAGGAACCGGCTCCGGGTCCGGCGGGTCTCGCGACCACGGGTCTCGCGCCGATCCGCCCATGACAGGTGGAGCTGGCGGCGAGCACGAGTGATCCCGACGTAGAGCAGACGCCGCTCCTCCGCGATCGCCGCCTCGTCGTCGAAGGCCTGGCGGATCGGGAGCGTCCCGTCCTCGAGCATCGGCAGGAACACCGCGTCCCACTCGAGTCCCTTCGCCCGGTGGCAGGTCAGCAGGTTCACCCCGTCCTTGCCGCCGTCGCGCTCGTGGGCCGCTCGTCGATCGAGCTCCGCTCCGACGCCCGACCGATTCGCGGTCGGGTCGGCGCGGACGACCTCGTCGACGATCGCGAGGATCGTCTCGAGCGCGGCCGCGCGCTCGCGGGCTTCGTCGCCGCGGGGACCGTCCGGGGTTCCCGCCGCGTCTCCGGGATCGTGCCCCAACTGGTCTCGGAAGGCGGCCCGGATCGCCGTGGCAAGGGTCCGCCCGTCGACCTCGGTCTCGAGCCGGCGGATCACCGCCAGCGCGGCCTTGACCTCCGGTCGCTCGTAGAACCGGAGGCCGCGCACCTGGTAGGCGATCCCCGCCCGGGTCAGGGCCTCCTCGATCGGCGCCAGCTGGGCGTTCATCCGAACGAGGATCGCGATCTCCGCCGGCGCGATTCGGTCCGGGGCGCCGTCCGCGATCACGCCGCGGATCGTGCGGGTCAGGGCGGCCAACTCCATCGTCCCGTCGGGATATCCCGCGACCGTCGGCAGCGGGCCGTCCGGTCGGGTGGCGGTCAGCGCCTTGGACCGCCCGTCCGCCGCCAGCAGGCGGTTCGCGAACCCGAGGATCTGCGGGGTGGAGCGATAGTTCTCGGTCAATGCGATCACCCGGGCACCCGCGTGCCGGTCCGCGAACCCGGTCAGGTACGACGAGGTCGCCCCGGTGAACGTGTAGATCGTCTGGTCCTCGTCGCCGACGACGCAGATGTCGTCGTGCTCGCCGGCCCACAGCTCGAGCAGGCGCTCCTGGTGGGGGTTCGTGTCCTGGTACTCGTCGACGCTGAACCACGTCTTGCGAGCGCGGACGATCCCGGCCGCGTCGGCGTCGGTTTCGAGCAGAGCGATCGTCTCGGCGAGGAGGTCGTCGAAGTCGATCCGACCGGCCCGCGTCTTGGCCCGCTCGTAGTCCGCGAACACCCGCCGCATCAGGTCGGCGGGGATCGGCGGCTCGCGCGTTCCGATCGCGGTCTCGTAGTCCGCGGGCCCGATGCCGCGCGCTTTCGCCCACTCGATCTCGGTCGCGAGATCGCGGACCGCGCTGAAGCGGTAATGACCTGGCAGGCTGCGCGCGCTCCGAATCAGGAAGGGCAGCTTGCTGTCGAGCAACCCGGGCAGCGGCTCGCCATCGTGGTGCGAGGGCCAGAAGAACCGGAGCTGCGAGAGCGCGTGGGCGTGGAAGGTCCGGGCCACGACTCCGGCCAGACCGAGGCCGGCCAGCCGGTCGACCATCTCGCCGGCCGCCTTGTCGGTGAACGTCACGATCAGGGCATGGTCGGCCGGCACGATGCCGGTCGCGATCGCATAGGCGGTTCGCCGGCTGATCACCCGCGTCTTGCCCGTGCCGGCTCCGGCCAGGATCGCGACCGGGCCGCTGGTCGCGACGACGGCCTCGCGCTGGGCGGCGTTCAGGTCATCGAGCAGGCGGTCGGCGTCGGCCCGCGGTGCGATCGCCACGTCCGACCCCCGATCAGCCCTCGCTCGGCTCTGGCCCGTCGCCGGGTCCCGGCTCGGCCGATGCCGCGGGGGCGGACAGGGCGGGCTGGGCCGCCGGGGCAGGCGCGACAACCGGTGGCGGAGCCAGGGTTGCGGGCTCGAGGTCGATCGTCCGCACCTGGCGCGTTCGACCCGCCTCGGTCCGGACGACCGCCGAGGGGATCGCTCCCGTCGTCAGCTTCTCGATCGTCGCGAACTCGCCCGTGTACAGCCCGGTGCCATTGATCCGGACGCGATCACCGACCTTCAGGCCGGCTCGGCCCGTGCTCGCCGACAGGTTGATCGACGCGACCGTCGGCCGGACGTACGGTTCGCCCACCGGTGGACCGCCGGGCCCTCCGGGCTCGCCCGGTCGTGGCGGGCGGGTCGCATTGCGAGGCGGTGGGTAGACGGTCCGGCGCTTGCGTGGCGGCACTGGCTGAGGGGTCCTCCTGGTTCGATGACGGACGACGATCGTCGAGGCCGCGGGACGCGGCGGTCGATCCGTTCAGGTGCAGCATGCCACACCGCGCTCACCCGACGGTCATCGGGCCCTGAGCCGTTCGTGGCGCGTGCCGGACGTACGCCGAAATCCTGCGAAATCGTCAGGCGCCGGACCACGCATCCGTTCCCCGCCCGGCGACAGACGATTTCGCTATGCGAAATCGCAGACCGGCGCCGAACTGGGGATGGTTGTCGACGGCTGACGATTTCGGAGGGTCTGCTACGGCTCGCCCGCCAACGAGTCGGTCATGGACGAATCGTCCGCCTCCGCGGCGGCGACGAACCAGGGCAGCAGCGTCGCCCAGCCGCCGTGGTTGCGATCGCGCCACGGTTCGGCTTCGGCGCCGAGGACCTCCCAGCCGCGATGCTCGATCTCGACCCGCGTCGTGCCCTCCCCCGCGGCGACGAATCGGATCTCGACCTCGGTCGCGTCTGCGCGATCCCGGCGGAGGTGCCACAGGTAGCCGAGCCGGGCGGGTGGCTCCCAGATCGTGACCTCGCCCCAATCGTGCTCGATCCCGGCGGGCGTCCGCTCGAAGATCCGGCCGCCGGGTCGCCGCTCGAGGACGACAAGCAAATCGTCCGTGCCGGAGACCGTGTGATCGGCCGGCCACCAGCGATCGATATCGGTCGTCCACACGTCGAACGCGTGCTCCTGCGGACAGGCGACCTCGAAGGCCAGGCGGATCGGCTCGAGCATCAGCGGGTTGATCGGTCGGAGCGGTTCGACGAGCGCGCGGCGTGCCTCGCCGAGCCTTGCGTGTTTTCTGCCGTCAGCCGGAACCGCGTCGCGGCATCGCCCCACACCCGATCGAGATACGTCCGGACGGCGGCAAGGCCCTCGTCGTGGAGACGGTACAGGCGACGCGTGCCGCGCGGCTCCTCGACGACGAGCCCGGCCGCCCTCAGCAGCCGGAGATGGCGCGAGACCGCCGGCCGGCTGATCGGGAGGGCGGCCGCCAGCTCACCGACCGAGCGGCCCTCGGCCCCGCCCGCCCCGAGCAGCTCCACGATCGCCCGCCGGTTCGGATCCCCGAGCGCCTCGAACGGATCGCCGACGGCCGCCGGCCCGGTCGGCATCCGTCAGCGCCTGGCCGCGGCGACGCCAGGCATCACTTCGCTCGGACCTGGTTGTTCTTCGCGTCGTGGGTCAGCTCGACGAGCCCGAGTGCCTCGAGCAGCGGCGGCATGTACACCCCGAACCGGCCGCGATAGCCCTTCTTCAGCCCGTACCAGCCGCCGCGCGGGTTGGATTCGGAGCGGCCCCACGCCTCGACCGATCCCTCCGGCGCTGGCTTCTGCTCATCGGCCCCGCCGAGGGGCATCCATTCGCCGTGGGCCTCGAGCATCGCGTGGAGCTCGTCGATCGCGCGGGCGTCATAGCTCAGCTTCGTCGAGCCGACCATGCACACGATCTGCGGCGGATCCGATGCGTCGTCTCGATACATCGTGTAGTCGGAGGTCCCCGGGGCGGTCTTCAGGACCCACGGGTCGGCCTTCGTGCCGATGCCGGTCGCCATCGAGCATCTCCCTCGCGGACGGGATGGGTGGATCGGGTCGCCGTCCGGCACCGATCGGTAATCCGATGGTTACCGTAACCGATCGGTGACCGACGACGCAAGACGGGGCCGGTGCCTCACTCGGTCGACCGCCGCGGTCGATCGCACGACGGTCTAGGATGCCCGGGTGACCAAGCGATCCGCTCTCGCCGCCGACCTCGTCGTCAAGGACAACCGCGCCGAGTCGCGCTATGAAGCCTGGCTCGGCGAACGGATGGTCGGGATCGCCGAATACAAGCTGCCCGACGAGGCTGGCCCGATCGTCTTCGTCCACACGGAGGTCCTGCCCGGGGCCGAAGGCATGGGCGTCGGGCGCAGCCTGGCCCGGGCGGCGCTCGACGACGTCCGGCGGCGCGGCCTCAAGCTCGTCGCCGAATGCGAGTTCATCGCGGCCTTCCTGAAGCGCCATCCCGAGGATCGCGACCTCCTCGCCGACTGACGGGCAGTGAAGGGTGGCCGCGGCCGCGAACAGCACCCGGATTGGACGCCTTGCGAGAAGTTGGCCGTACATCCGCCCGGGGACTCATGTGGCGACATTCGACCCGGCGACGGCGCCAGGTTCATCGGTCTCAGCACGTCGGGACCAATCGGGGCTGGCCCGCGGGCGGCTCCGGGGCCGGACTTCCGCCATACGAGTCCTGGGACGACTGCCGAGCCAGGAATCGCCTCGGGCTCGCTGGCCAGTCCCAAGCTGACGCTCGCCAGCGCTACCCGCCGCGGGTCCGGCCGAGCCACGCGACGAGCGGCAGCAGCAGCATCGGGATCTCGAGTCCGGAATAGAGCAGCCCCCCGCCGCGCGAGTTGAGGATCGACGCGACCCAATCGGCCCAGAGCGGGCCAAACGGCAAGCTGAGCGCAACGAGCACAGCGAGCCCGAGCCGCCACGATCGGCGTCGCACCCCGAATAGCGCGAACGGCGCGACGGACGGCTTGAGTAGCACGAACGACGCGGCGAACCGACCAGAGCCGACAACCGCAAGCGCCATCGCCGCCATCGACCAGATCACCGGGTTGCCGGTCCAGACCTTGAGGAGCGTCGTCGGGTTGGACAGGCACAGCGCGATCAACGGCCATGCCAGCGGCCGCGGCCGGAGTCGGACGACGACCGCCGCCGTGGTCCCGAGTGGGACGATCCACCACAGGACCGTCGTCACGGTTCCGAGGACGCCCGTCGCAGCCGCGAACGGCACGAACAGCCACAGCCCGACCGGCGGGTAGAGCACGTCGCCCGCCCGGATCTCGTACGGACCGCCGAGCTGGTACGGCTCGTAGAATGGTCCGCCGGCCAGCCAGCGTGCCGTGACGTCGTGGTAGAGCCGGAAGTCAACCCCGAGGGGCTGCTCGAGCGGATGCGGAACGACGAGCGCGAACGCGACGGGAAGGATGAGGACGGCGACGCTCAGCCCGAGCGCGGTGCGGCGATCCATCGCCGCGACGGCATGGCCGAGCGAGCCCAGCCTGGATCCAGGGGCGATCTGCACCGGCTCATGATGCGCGACAGCACGACCGGGGAGGACCCGATCAAGCCTGATGCACGGGAGGCGGGGCGGGAAGGCGACTGCGCGGGCCGCCCCTCCGCGGCCGAGGCCGCGGCGCGTGGGTGTCAGTCGCGGGCGGCCGGAGACAGCGCCTGGACAGGTCGCCGTCCGTGATGGCGCCGTCCATCTCACACTCGTCCTGGCCGGCCGCTTGACAAGTTACTTAGTGATCACTAAGTTACCGCCATGACCTCCGTCACCCGCCCGATCGCCACCACCCGTCGCGGCCGCATGACCGCCGACGAACGACGCGACGCGATCGTTGCCGCCGGGGTGCAGGAATTCGCGACCGGCGGTCTCGTCGGCGCGTCGACCGACGCGATCGCGCGGCGAGCGGGCGTCTCCCAGCCGTACGTCTTCCAGCTGTTCGGGACGAAGAAGGACCTGTTCCTGGCGGTCGTCCGACGCTGCTTCGAGCGGACGCGGCTCGCCTTCGAGCAGGCGGCTCGCGATTACGTGCCCGGCGGCGATCCGAGCTGCGATTCCGTGCTCGGCGCGATCGGCCTCTCGTACCACCGTCTCCTCGTCGACCGGACCCTGCTGCTCGTCCAGCTCCAGGCGTACGCCGCGTGCGCCGACTCGGACGTCCAGGCGGTCGTGCGCGAGGAGTTCGGCCGGCTCCACCGTCGGGTCCGCGAGCTGTCCGGTGCGAATCCGCTCGAGCTGCATCAATTCTTCGCGGAAGGGATGCTCCTCAACATCGCCGCCGCGGTCGAGTTCGCGGGCGACCCGAAGAGTTGGATGCTCGAGCAGATGGAGGGCGGCGTTTGAGCCAGCGCTCCCGAATCACCCAGCCCCTTTTTTCGTTCACGAACTTAGCAACTGCTAACTAGCAAGGAGCCTGCCGTGGCTGCATCTCGCCCAGCACCAACGCACCGGGTCCTGTGGACCTTCGCGATCAGCTCGATCGCCCTGTTCATGGCCGCTCTCGACAACCTGGTCGTCACGACCGCCTTGCCCGTCATCCGGGCGAGCTTTCACGCCAACCTGTCCGAGCTCGAATGGATCGTCAACGCCTACACGCTGACGTTCGCCGTCCTGCTCCTGACCGGGGCCGCGCTGGGTGACCGGTTCGGCCGCAAGCGACTGTTCATCATCGGGCTGGCCATCTTCACCGGCGGCTCGGCGATCGCGGCGCTGTCGTCCAACGTGACCGTCCTGATCATTGCCCGTGCGATCCAGGGCCTCGGTGGCGCGATCCTCACCCCGCTGAGCCTGACGATCCTGTCGGCCGCCGTGCCGCGCGAGCGACGCGCCGTCGCCCTCGGTGCGTGGGGCGGCATCGCCGGACTCGCGATCGCGATCGGTCCGCTCGTCGGTGGCGCGATCGCCGAGGGCCTCGCCTGGCAGTGGATCTTCTGGATCAACGTCCCGATCGGCCTTGTCGCCATTCCGATGGCCTGGACCCGCCTGACCGAGACGCGCGGTCCGTCGACCCGCCTCGACCTGCCCGGCCTCGGGTTCGTCAGCGGTGGCCTGTTCGCGGTCGTGTGGGCCCTCGTCCGAGCCAATGAGGAGGGCTGGACGAACCCGGCGATCCTCGCCTCGTTCGCGGTCGGCTTCGTGCTCCTCGCAGCGTTCGTCGCCTGGGAGGCACGGAGCGTCGAGCCGATGCTCCCCCTCCGCCTCTTCCGCTCGCGGACGTTCAGCGCGGCGAATGCCGTCTCGCTCCTGATGTACTTCGGGATGTTCGGATCGATCTTCCTGCTCGCCCAGTTCTTCCAGGTCGTCCAGCATTACAGCCCGCTCCAGGCCGGTCTCCGGACCCTGCCCTGGACGATCATGCCGATCTTCGTCGCCCCGACCGCCGGCATCCTCTCCGCCCGGACCGGGACGCGGCCGCTGATCGTCCTCGGGATGGCGCTCCAGGCCGCGGCTCTCGGCTGGATCGCGATCGTCATCAGCCCGACAGTCGACTATCTCCAGATCGTCCCGGCCTTCGTCGTCGCGGGCATCGGGATGGGCCTGTTCTTCGCCCCGATCGCCAACGTCGTCCTGTCGGCCGTTCGGCCCGAGGAAGAGGGCAAGGCATCGGGCGCCAACAACGCGATCCGCGAGCTCGGCGGCGTGTTCGGCGTCGCGGTCCTCGCCTCGATCTTCTCGGCCAACGGCTCGTACGTGACCGGCCAGTCGTTCGTCGACGGGATGATCCCCGCGCTCCGGGTCGGGGCGGTGTTCGTGGCGCTCGGCGCCGTCGCCGCGCTGGCCCTGACGGCGCGGACGCGGGTTGTCGCGGGCGAGACCGAGGCGTATGACGAATTCGCGGAGGCCGGCGCCGCCACCGCATAGCTCCTTCCCTCCTCCGCGCGAGGGAGCCCGGGTCGGCTGGGGGCTGGCCCGGGCTTCGTCGCGCCCGGCCCCGCGCGGCCCGCCCTGGCCTGCCACGCCCGTCCCGTCCCAGCCTGGCCACGCCCGTCCCGGCCCGTGCCAGGGCGCGCGACTGATCGTGCGAAATCGACAGCTGTCGACAACCACATCCGTCTCCACGCGCTCGGGTTCGATCTCGGATTCCGATTTCGAACGACGGCCCGGAATCCGGAGGCGATCGTTGGCGGCTGACGATTTCGGATGACACCGGCCGTTGACTCATCGTGATGAGTCACGTAGTGTTCTCGACATGACAAAGCGACTGCAGGTCCTGTTCGAGGACGACGAGCTGAACGAGCTCCGGCAATTCGCCCGCCGGCACCGCATGACGACCGCGGCATGGGTTCGGCGCTCGCTGCGGGCCGCCCGCGATGCCGAGTCGGGCGCGGGTGTCGGCCAGAAGCTGGCGGCGGTCCGGACCGCCGCGGCGTTCTCGTTTCCGACCGCGGACATCGACGTGTTGCTCGAAGAGATCGAGCGCGGCTACGGCCGAGAGGACCACGCGTGATCTTCGTCGACTCGAATATCCCGATGTACCTCGTCGGTGCTGATCATCCGAACAAGATCGCCGCCCGGCTTCGACTGGAGCAGGCCATCGTCGACAACGAGCCGATGGCGACGGATGCCGAGGTCCTCCAGGAGCTGCTCCATCGGTACTCCGCGATCAGCCGGCGCGACGCGATCGGCCCGGCCTGGGAGGCGATCGTCGGGGTCGTCGACGTAATCCACCCGATCGAGATCGAGGACGTCACCCGCGCGCGGCGGCTCATCGCCTCCGCACCGACCCTGTCGGCACGCGATGCAGTCCATCTCGCGGTCATGCAACGCCGCGGGATCAGCCGGATCCTGACCTTCGATTCGGGCTTCGATGGGATCGTCGGCGTGGAGCGCATCGGCGCGTAGCCCGCCCGGAATCGCCGAGCCCGGGCCGGCGATCGCGGACCCGGGCTCGTTCTCGTTCGCTCTGGATCGTCAGTTGACGGGCACCCGCGGCCGGTTGAGCGGGAGACCCGTCTCGCCGACGCTCACCTTGAAGATCTGCCAGTTCTCCGGGTGGACCCCCGGCTGGAGGTCGCCGTTCGTGACGAGCAACGAGTTGCCCATGAACGCCAGCCCCCACGGCGAGAAGAAGCGCGGATCGGAGATCCGCCGGATCTCGTTGCCGGCCGGGTCGAGGACCGCGACCTGATTCGGGCCGAGCAGGCTCACGTACAGGTTGCCGCACCTGGCAAAGGCCAGACCGGTCGCCTGGGGTGGTGCGACCGACGGATCGGACGAGGCCACGAACCGGTGGACGAGCTGCATGTCGGCCGCGGTCGGATGGTCGACCAACCTGATCCGGTAGATCGTCGCGTCCGGCGAGGGCGCGAACTCGGCCGCCAGGGTGATCGAGATGTACAGCCACTGGCCGGTCGGGTCGATCCGGCCGCCGAGCGGTCCGCCGGCGAAGCCGAACAGGGAGCGGGAGCCAGTGGAATCGACACGGTCGGCGATCCGGGCCCTGCGCGGCGACGACGGCGACGAGGTTGGGAAGGGCGTATCGTCAACGCACGGTCGGGGACATGACGGGTGCCAGGGAGCGGCCGGAACAATGGCATCGGAGGGCTGATCGATGGCAGCAACGGGCGAGATGGTCGCGCCGGGGACGGAGCGGACAGCGGACGGCCTGGTCGGCCGGCTGTTCGAGGCGAGCATCCAGACGTTCGACCTGATGTCGGTCTACGTCGGCGACCGGCTCGGGCTGTACCGGGCGCTTCATGACGGCGGCCCGGCGACGTCCGCCGAGCTCGCGGGCCGAGCCGGAATCGACGAGCGCTACGCCCGCGAATGGCTCGAGCACCAGGCCGTGACCGACATCCTCGATGTGGACGACCCAGCCGCACCGGCCGGTCGACGACGGTACGCCCTGCCGACGGCCTTCGTCGCACCGCTGCTCGATCTCGACAGCCCGATGTCGATCGCGCCGCTCGCTCGGTCGGTCGTGGCCTGCGCCAAGGTCCTGCCGGAGCTGCTCGAGGCGTACCGGACCGGTGGCGGTGTCGAGTGGGCCGACTACGGCCCGGACATGATCGAGGCGCAGGGCGACTTCAACCGACCGTGGCTGCGCGGTTCGTTCGGGACGGAGATCCTGCCCGCGATCCGCGCGATCCACGATCGGCTCGTGGCGGACCCGCCGGCCCGGGTCGCGGACGTCGCATGTGGCGTCGGCTGGGCCGGGATTGCGATCGCTGCGGCGTACCCGGGCGTTCACGTCGATGGCTTCGACCTCGATCCGGGTTCGATCGAGCTTGCGCGGGCCAATGCCGAGGCCGCCGGTGTCGGTGACCGAATGACCCACGCCGTGCGCGACGCAGCCGATCCGGCCGCGGCCGGCCAGTACGACCTCGTGGTCGTCATTGAGGCGATCCACGACCTCAATCGGCCAGTCGAGGTCCTGTCCGCGATCCGGGCCATGCTCCGGCCCGGCGGCTCGGCGCTCATCGCCGACGAGCGGACCGAGGATGCCTTCACCGCGCCCGGCAGCGAGACGGAGCGGATCTACTATGGCTTCAGCCTGTTCACATGTCTGCCCGCGGCGATGACCTCCCGACCGACGGCGGCGACCGGCACCGTGATGCGAGCGGAAGGGTTCCGCTCCTACGCGGAGGCGGCAGGCTTCACGGGCTTCGAGCGGCTCGACGAGCCCGCCCTCGACCTGCTCCGGTTCTATCGCCTGACGCCGTAGCGGTCAGCCGTCGCGGGCGCGCGCTTCGGCCAGGGCGAAGGGCAGGACCGGACCGCTGCCCGCCGCCCGGAGCAGGGAGCCCGCGACCGTCATGGTCCAGCGGCTGTCGACGAGGTCGTCGACCAGCAGGACGGCCCCCGGGCGAACGGCGGCGGCGCCGGCCCCCGCGCCGGCCCCCGCGTCGATGCCGAGCTTGGCCCGCGCATTCTCGAGCTGGAGCACGCTGTTCTGCATCGCCGACTGGGGCCGCCCGTCCGCGGCGCTCATCAGGCACGGCACGTACGGCAGGCCGAGCTCGGCCGCGAGGGATCGGGCGAACCCGTCGAGGAGCGGCCCGGCCGTCCGGGACGGGATCGACGTCACCCATTCGGGCGGCACGTCCGGTCGCCACTGGTCGCGAATCGCGCGCGTCGCCGCGACGACGAGGCCATCCGGCAGGCGCCCGACGCCGCCGCGGGCGCGCACGATCTCGCGACCCCAGCCCGCATCGCCGGCAACGCACAGCGCGATCCCCGTCTCGTTCGGCGCCGCGATCGTCGTCCCGTTCGCCGTCCCGTCGGCCTCGACCCAGCGCTTGCGCGGCTCGATCGGGCGGAGGCTCCGGCGGAGGTAGTCGATCGCCGCCAGAACGAGGTCGCGGTCGACGTCGTGGGGCATCCCCTTGCCGACATCGTTCGAGCAGCGGCCGCACGGTCCGGTCGCGGGATCGTCGAGGAGTCCCGTGAGGAACGCCATCCGGCAGCCGTCGGTCGTCACGTACGCCTGCATCTGCTCGAGCTCCGCGCGGCGGGTGGCCGTGACCCGCGCGATCCGCTCCTCGTCGGGCTGCCACGGCTGGTCCGTGCGCGACCAGCGGTTGCCGGTCTTCGTCAGCGCCCCGTCGAGCTCGAGCTGCTTGAGCGCCTGGTCGAGCTGGCCGCGGGTCAGGTTGACGGCCCGTTGGAACCGCCCGATTGAAGCTGAATCGACCCCGTCGAGAGCGGCCAGCAGCTCGCGCATCCGGTCGGCCGGGGGGAAGGCCGTGCGCAGGAAATAGTCGGCGATCTCGTCGTCTTCACGACCCGACAGCAGGATCCCGTACGCCCGTTCGACCGCGCGCCCGGCCCGTCCGACCTGCTGGCAATACGCGATGGCGGAGCCCGGTCGCTGGTAGTGCACGACGAACCCCAGGTCCGGCTTGTCGAACCCCATGCCGAGCGCGACCGTCGCGACGAGCGCCTTCATGTCGTTCGCGATCAGGGCGTCCTCGAGCGCCTCGCGGTCGACCTGCGAGAGCGGGCCGCTGTAGGCGCGGGCGTCGATCCCGCGGCTCCGGAGCCAGGTCGCGACCCGCTCCGTGTCGGCCACGGTCAGGCAATACACGATGCCGCTGCCCGGCAGGCGCGGGATGTTCTGGGCCAGCCAGGCGAGCCGCTCCGCCTGGTCGGCGAGCGGGATGGCATCAAGCCGGAGCGTGTCGCGCGCAAGCGGGCCGCGGCTGACAGCGACGTGCTCGCCGAGCTGGGCCGCGACGTCGGCAACGACCCGGTCGTTGGCGGTCGCGGTCGTCGCGAGGACCGGGACGGTCGGGCCGAGCAACGGCAGGAGCCGGCTGATCCGCTGGTAGTCCGGGCGGAAGTCGTGGCCCCAGTCGGAGATGCAGTGAGCCTCGTCGATGACGAGCAGGCCGATCGTCCGCTCGATCGCCGGCAGCACGCGGCTTGTGAAGCCCTCGTTGGCGAGCCGCTCCGGCGAGATCAGGAGGACGTCGATCTCGTTGCGCTCGAGCCGGCCCTCGATCTCGCGCCACTCGCCGACGTTGCCGGAGTTGATCGTCACGGCCTCGAGCCCGAGCCGGGCGGCCATCGCGATCTGGTTGCGCATCAGGCTCAGCAGCGGGCTGACGATCAGGGTCGGGCCGTGACCGCGGTCGCGTCGAACCCGGGTGGCGATCCAGTAGACGAGGCTCTTGCCCCAGCCGGTCCGCTGGACGACGAGAGCCCGAGCGCCGTCGTCGACGACCGCCTCGATCGCCTCGCGCTGGCCCTCGCGGAAGGTGGCGTCCGGACCGAGCATCGTCCGAAGGTGGTCCTCGAGCGGGGGCGCGGTCAGCACGAGGCAGTGTCGACGGTCATCGACTCATGATCGCAGGCCCGGCTCAATCGCCGATTACGTCGACCTCGCCGGCCGGGCGTCGGCCGGCCGGTGGCCGGTTGTCGGCCGCCCGGTGGCCGATTCGGGCGTCGGGTGACCGAACGAGCCACCGCCCGCCGCGCATCGGCGTCGATCCTCCGAAATCGACAGCCGTCGACGACCACATCCGTTCCAAGCCGCCTCTTCCGATTTCGACATCCGAAATCGGACGAGCTGACGTGGCCAGCTACGTCATCGAGGAACGTGCGGTCAGCTGGCGGGCAGGGCGGCCTTGAGGGCGGCGAGAGCAGCCGTCAGCTGAGGGCCGGTGCCGGCAGGGAGCTTGGCCGCAAGGGCCGTGACCTTGGTGCCCAGGTTGTCGACCGCCGTCCGGGCGGCGGTCGCATCGCCGGTCTGGATGGCGGTCCGGGCCGCGGTCGACAGCTGCTGCAGGGAGGTCGCGTCGTCGGCGGTCAGCCCGTTCGCCGTCGTGTTCGCCCTGATCGCCAGGTCGACCTGATCGAGGGCGGTGAGGGCAGCGCCGGAGAGTGCGCTGGCGGCCGCCGACACGCTCACGCTCGGAAGGGAGCTCGGCAGCGGAAGCGCCGATGCTCCCGGTGAGCAGGCGGCCAGCGCGATCGCGACGACGGCGCCGGCGCCGGCGGCCACGAGGCGTGCCCGAAGAAGGACGGGCCGGCGCTCGCGCCGGACCCCTGGTCGGTCGATGGTCGCGGTACGAGACGCGACCGTGCGATTCGTGTTCATCGAGCGACCGTACCGCCCGCCACCGGTCGAACGCGCGTCGATGACGGGTCCCGGCATCGAATCGGGCTCGCAAGTTCGTCGTCGCACGGCGGCCGCCACGCAGGTCGTGCGAAATCGTCAGGCGTCCAGAACCACTCTCGTCCCAGGCGAGTCTTCCGATTTCGAATTGCGAAATCGGACCGAAGCGCGCCGATCTGGATGTGCTTGTCGACGGCTGACGATTTCGCACGATCCCGCAAGCAAACGCCCGTGCAACACCATTCTTGGGAATGAGGCGACGGCGAGGTTGCGGCCCGGCACAATGAGAGACGATGACACCCGAACCGCTCGACGAAACCGCGTGAAACGCCTCGGCATGCGCGCACACCTTCTGACGGCCTTCGCGATCGGGGTCGTCCTGATCGGTGCCGGCCTCGTGCCGAGCGTACAGAGGGTGCGCGCCGTGACACCGGATCCGTCCGACGTCGTCCTCGTCCTCGACTTCTCCGCTTCCATCCTCCAGGACGCGACGAACCGGAACCGTTTCGGAGCCGCGCTCGAGCGGATCGCGGATCGCGTCGATCAGACGTCGGCCGACCTCGTCGCCGGCGACGCCACGGTCACCATCGTCCAGTTCGCGACGCGCGCTGCGGACGTCCCGGGCTGCGCCGACCTCAAGCTGCTCGGCAGTGCGGAGACGGTCAGCCGCTTCGCCAATTGCCTCCGGGCGGTCGCGGGCGCCTACCGCAAGGGCATCTCGACCGCCCTCACCAAACGAATCGGGATCGACACGAACTACGTCGCGGCGATGGAGCAGGCCGCGCTCCACCTGCCAGCGGACTCCGTCCGGCCGGCGATGATCCTGTTCACCGACGGTAAGCACGACGTCGCGGGCGTGCCGGTCAGCGAGGTCCAGCCCGCCCTCGAGCGCCTTTTCGGGGCCCGCTCGCCGTTCGCCCTCCTGCCGGTCGGCATGGGCCTCGACCCGAAGCTGCGCGATGCCCTCTCGGCCGGGCTCGAGCGGCTCAAGGTCATCCGCGCCATGCCCGCGTGCATCACTGGCGCGGTGTTCGACTGGCCGCAGGTCGTCTTCCAGACGGCCGATGACGCCGGCAACGCGGTCGCGGTCGCGCTCCAGGACGCCACCTGTACGTTCACCGCGGCGCCCGTCCCCTCGGGGACACCGATCCCGACCCCCGCCCCCGTCAGCGGGATCCGGCTCAACCCGGGCGACGGCCGGATCGACCTGTCCTGGACGCCTGCCGCGGCGAACGCGTCGCCGGCCGTCATCGACTACACCGTCCACTGCCGCGCAGGCGACACCGGCAGCTGGATCGACTCGACCGAGGGCGTGTCACCCGAGCCGTCAGCGACGATCGAGGGACTGACGAACGGGACGCCGTACCAGTGCGAGGTCGCCGCGGTGGCTGCCTCGGGGCCCGGCGCGTGGACGGCTGCCGTTGGCACGGTGTCGCCGTTCGGCCGTCCACCCGCACCCGGCAAGCCGTCGGTCGAGGCCCTCAACCGCGCGGTCCGGGTCGGCGTCGCGCCGGTGGCCGGTTCGGTCGTGACGAGGTACCGGGTCGAGTGCTCGGCCGACCATGGGGCGACATGGCCCGGTGGCGTCGACGTCGGCTCGGACACCGCCACCGTTCAGATCGACAACCTCGCGAATGGCGTCGACTACGTCTGCCGGGCGTTCGCCGCGAATTCGATCGGGTCGAGCGACGCGTCCCCGCTGTCGGACACGATCCGACCGTGCGGCTCGACCCTCGAATGCAACGCCGCCCTGGTGCCGCTCCTCGGTGGCCTGGCGGTCGTGCTGATCGGCGGGATCCTGGCGGCCCTGTTCCTCCTGTTCCGTGGACGGACCCACGGTCACGTCGTCGCGGTGATCGACGTCGTCCACACCGCGAACATCGGGCACGGGTCGAAGCTTGGCGTCGCCCTCGTGCGCGTTCCCGGAGGCCGGGCGATCACCGGGATCGTCGCCGATCGCGGGAAGACGGCCGATCTCAAGATCCACCGGCGCCGGGGTGGCCGGTTCGAGGTGCACGACAAGGTCGGCCGCCACATGGTCGAGGACGGGGTCCCTCTCGTCGTCATCGACTCCGTGGGCGGCCGCCACTCGCTCGTGCTGCAGGCGTTCGCGACGAATGCGGCCTCGAGGGTGGCCAGCCGCCGCTGACGGCCGAGCCCGTCGCGCAGCTGCGTTCGAGCAGGCGAGCCATGTCCGGGTCCCGCCGACGTTCCTCGCGTCAACGTCCGCTGCGGCAGCGACGCGCGGGCTCGCGACGAACGGGCAGCGGCGGACGATCGGCCCGAGCCGGACTCGGCGGTGGTGATGTTGGAAGTTCGCTGATCGCGGACGTTGTCGCCGCGGGAGGGCCGCAGTACCATCGGCCACCCAGTCGATGCGACGCTCTCTCGCGGCCCGCGCACAATCGACATACGAGGCCTGCTGACATGTCCCTGGATTCCGATTCGCTTCAGTCCGCCGACTCCCAAGGCGATGTCGCCACATCGAACGGCACCCACACCTGGGGTGGGAACGGCTCGGGCGCGGTGGTGGCGGAGGCTGAGGCACCGGCCGCGCAGTCCGACGAGCCGCCGGCTGCGACGGCCGACGAATCGACTGGATCCGCGGTCGACGACGCGTCCGGCGCAACCACCACGTCCGACCCCGCGGACGACAGGTCCGCCTTCCTCACCGAGCTTACCCGTGCGATGCAAGCCACGGCCGGTGCCGAGCGGGAGCGAGCCGTCGCCGGCATCGAGCGGCGGCGCGAGCAATACCTCGCCGGCATCGAGGCCCGCCGGGTGGCGGTCGCAGCCGAGATCCGGACGCTGGCCGACAAGGATCTCGCGGCGATCGACGCGTGGGCCGAGGGAGAGCGCACGCGGATCGCCAACGAGCGCGAGACGCGGGCCGCGGCGCTCCGCGACGACTCGGAGCGGAGCCTCGCGGAGCATGGCGCGCGGATCGACCGCGAGATCGCCGGCGTCGAAGCCGCGGTCGCGGCGCACAGAACCGACGTCGATGCCTTCTTCTCGGCGTTCGATCACGAGACCGATCCGGTCGTGATCGCTCAGAATGCCGGCCGACGGCCGACGTTTCCGGCCCTCGACTCGATCGCCGGTGAGTCCGACACGACCACGCCGCCGTCCGCGCCGGCATCCGACGGTGAGGGTGACCCCACCGCGAGCGGTGGCGTGGGCGAACCGGCCGATGCGACCGACCCCTCCGCGGAGGCGCCGCGCATCGTCGGGGCCGAGGCCGCGCCCAACGAGACCTCCGAGGGCGTGGGCGTTGGCGTCATGAGCCCGGCCCCGCGAGCGGGCCTGGCCGATGCCTGGGCCGCGTGGAGCGACCCGCGAGAGCAGACGGTCTCGTCGGCGGCCGAGTCGACCGACGCTGAGGCTGCCACCAGCTCCTCGGATTCGGAGCCAACGTCGGGTCCGGAGTCGCTCGGCGTTTTCGCAGTCACCTCATCGGTCCACGGCCCGAGCCCGACCCCCGGGCTGATCCAATCGATGCCGATCAATCGGCCGCTGGGGTGGCTCCGCCGGGGCAGCGGGATCGACGACCCGAACAAGGGCCCGTAGCCGGCAGCCTCCGCGCGCCGCGCGCCCAGGCATTCATCGTCATCACCGCCGAGCCGATCGCAATCGGCGACTGGTTCGACGACCCGAAGACGGCACCCGCTGTCGCGTCTGGGGCCAACGTGTCTGCTACGCGTACGAGTAGGACCAGGGGGCGATCGGTTTCACAGCCATCCCGGGAACCGAGTTCCGCGAGTACCCGGACGGCCATCACGAGCCGACTGCGGGCCCGTAGCGCCCGCTACCTGGCAGCCAGTTGGCGGACCTGGTCGAGAAGCTGCTCGGCGACGAGGTCGAACGGTTCGAGGCTCTGCTCGGCGCGGGGGGTGCGCGGGCCCAGCCGGCTCGTACGAAATCGGCAAGCGTCCACGGTCACTTCCGTTTCCCGCCGGGTCGTGCGGTTTCGTACTCCGAAACCGCACGGAACGCCCCGGGCAGGAGATTGTTTTCGACGGCTGACGATTTCGTAGCATCGGTCCGTCGGCCTCGGCCGCGGCCGCGGCCCAACGCACCAGTCCGGCCGCGGAGGGGCCTACGTCATGGGTGGCCCGAATCGGTAGTAGGCGGGGTCGAATCGGGCGCGTAGGCTGGCTTGGTGGACCGGCCTGCGCCTCGGTTCGGCACTCTCGACGACCTTCACGTCGTCGGCTTGTTCGGCGGCGCCGTCGTCCTTTTCGGCCTCGCCCTCGCCGCCCAGACGGGGCTCGCCGGCGTCGCCCAGACGGGGCTCGCCGGCATCGCCGTCCTCGCCGGAGCCATCGTTGCCTTCGGCGTCGTCATCGGCTCAGGCGTCGTCCTGGTCCGTCGCCTGCGCCGCGCGGCAGCGACCCTCCGGGACATCACCCGCCAGGTCGAGGCGACCGGCTCGCGCCTCCAGGTGCTCGTCGAGCACGTCCCGGCCGCGGTCTACATCGACCTGGCCGATCCCGACGTGTCCGACGGCGGCCGGCTCGCCTACATGAGCCCGCAGGTCAGCGCCATCCTCGGCTATCGACCCGACGAGCTCGTCGGCGACCCCGAGCTCTGGCCGAGCCGGATCCATCCCGATGACCGTGCCGCGGCGATCGCCGCCCACGGCGCGCACTGGCGGACCGGCGAGCCTCTTCGGGCCGAGTACCGGATGCTCGCCCACGACGGCTCCGAGGTCTGGGTCCGCGACGAGGCGTACGCGATGCCCGACGACACCCAGAGCGGGCGGCGGATGTCGCAGGGCCTGCTGATCGACACGACCGACCGGAAGCGGCTCGAGTCGAAGCTCATCCACGATGCCCTGCACGATCCCCTGACCGGGCTTGCCAACCGCGTGCTCCTGCGCGACAACCTCGAGCGGTCGCTCGCGCGCCAGGTTCGGAGTCCCGGGACGGTCGCCCTGCTGTTCGTCGACCTCGACGATTTCAAGCGGGTCAACGACTCGTACGGCCACGCGGCCGGAGACCAGATCCTGGTCGAGATCGCCGGGCGACTGGCCGGCGTCGTTCGGGCCGACGATGTCGTCGGGCGCCAGAGCGGCGACGAGTTCGCGGTCCTCCTCGGGCGGGTCAGCGACGCCGACGAGGCGATCGTCGCGGCCGAGCGGCTCCTGCGCGAGCTGCGTCGCCCGATTCTTCTCGGGGCGCGCTCGATCGTCGTCGGCGGCTCGATCGGGATCGCCCTCGCATCGGACCGCGGCGCCACCGCCGAGGAGCTGCTCACCCAGGCCGACGCCGCGATGTACGCCGCGAAGTCCGACGGGAAGGGCACATTCGCGGTGTACGAGTCGCGGATGCCGACGCGAACGTGGAGCGAGCTCGAGGCGGCCGGCTGACGCTCGATCGCCGCTGAAGCTCGAATTGGGCGCACGAAAGCCCCGGCATTGCTGCCGGGGCTTCAATGTGCTTCGTCGGAACCGTTAGACGGCGACGGCGACCTTGGCGGGCGACTGGATGACGCCGAGCTGGACGAGCAGGCCCAACTGGTCGACGAGGCCCCAGTGCTCGGTCAGGCGTCCGTTGACGACCTTGCCGATGTGGATCTCGGTCCACGTCGCGGGCTTGCCGGTGGCGCGCATGCCCATGTAGTCGTGCTGCATGGTGCCGCGGGCCGTCAGGCGATGGACGATCTTGTCACCGCTCTCGAGCGAGTCCTCGATCGTGTAGCGCAGGTCCGGGAACGCCTTCTTGAGCTCGATCGCGGACTGCTTGAAGCCGGCGCGCGTCGGGGCGACGCCCGGCTGCGGGGTGCGCTCGACGAAGGTGTCGGCGACGAGCTCGTCGATGAGCCCGAAGTTGTCGTTGTTGAAGACCTCGAGCGGAATGCGCTCGATCAGCTTCTGGGTTTCCGTGGTCATGGTGAACCACCCTTGTAGCGATCCGCGCCGCCCTGGCGTGTCCAGGTCTGAGCCCTCGGAGGCGGGCCCACCGGGTATGAATTTCCCCGGCCCCTGGTCGGTTGGGGGCAGATACGGAATAGTACGTAGCGTATGGTACATTCCGCAGTATGTCAACCGAGCGCCTGACGCCGACGTCGTACCTGGTCCTCGGGCTGCTCGCCCGCGAGGGGCCGTCGACGCCGTACGACCTCGAGCAGCACGTCCGGGCGACGCTTGGGCACTTCTGGTCGTTTCCGCACACCCTCCTGTACAGCGAGCCTCCCCGATTGGCAGCCCTTGGCCTGGCAACCGAGGTGCGCGAGACCGAAGGCCGGCGCCGGCGCGTCTTCGCGATCACGCCGGCCGGGAAGGATGCGCTGAGCTTGTGGCTCGATCGACCGACCACTGCGCCGGCAGAGCTGCGCGATCCGGGGCTCCTCCAGCTCTTCTTCGCCGACCTGGCGTCCGACGATGCGAGACTCCGGCTGGCCGAGCGCCAGCTCGCCATTCACCAATCGAAGCTCGCCGCCTACCGCGAGGATCAGCGCCAGGAGCGGCATCCGGATCTACCCCAACGAGGCCAGCGCACAGTCGAACACTGGCGCGGCGAAACCCTGCCGATGGGTCTGCGGTACGAGGCCGCAGCGGTCGAGTTCTGGACGGACGTCGTCGCGAAGGCCGCGGCCGGCACGGAGGCGCCCTCGTTTCTTGACCACTGAAGACGCTGAGCCTACGCTTCACACAACGTGTAGAACTGTGCAGACGGGTGACCGGGATGGCCGAGGATCGGGCGAATCGCTTCAACGTTCAGCTTGACGATGAGCACGCGGCAAAGCTGCACGCTCTTGCCGAGCGGGTGTACGTCCAGCCTGGCACGATCGCTCGGTCGCTTCTGTCAAGCGCGCTCGATCAGGCGGAGCCTGACGCGGCATCGATCACAGCGCTTCTCGATTCGATCCCCGGCGCGTTCGAACGAGCCCAGGAGGGCCTGACCGCCGCGCGAGCCGGCCGATTCGTGCCACTCGACGAACTCTGATCGCCGATGGCGAGGGTCATCGTCGCCGAGCCAGCCCGACTGGATCTCGGCGTCCTGACCAGCTCGCACCGCCTGCCGCCCACCACGCGCGATCGAATGCGGCGATCAATCGAGCCGCTTGCTCGGTTCCCGCTCCTCGGGCCTGCGCTCGAGGGCCGTTGGGATGGCTTCCGATCGATTCTTGGGCCGTGGCCATGGATGCTCATCGTCTACAGCTACGACGACGAGCAGGACCTGGTGATCGTCGTGACGATCCAGGACGCGCGTTCGGGGACGGCGTCTCGGTCTGAGCGCTGAGGCTGGCAGGCTCCCCTCGACAAGCTCGGGCCCTGATTGCAGATCGTTGAACCCGATGTCGATTCGGCTGCCGCCCGTTCGTCGAAGGGTTGGAAGACGCCGACCGGCCATGGACACCACCCGGGCCGGTGGCCCC
>JANMCU010000242.1:0-5516 GCA_031361415.1 Chloroflexota bacterium
GACGCGAATGCGCGACCCGGCGAGATGACGATCGCGTGAAGGGAGCGTGCAGGACCCTGTGCTACGCTCCCGGCCGTGTCAAAGAACCTCGTGATCGTCGAATCGCCCGCCAAGGCGAGGACGATCGAACGCTATCTCGGCGCGGACTACAAGGTCCTCGCCTCCTACGGCCACGTCCGCGACCTGCCCGAGAACCCCGGCAAGGGCAAGTTCGGCGTCGACGTCGACCATGACTTCGCCCCCGAATACGTCGTGTCCGACGACCGCCGCAAGCAGCTCGCGGAGATCACGAAAGCGGTCAAGATCGCCGACGACGTCTGGCTCGCCACCGACCTCGATCGGGAAGGGGAGGCGATCGCCTGGCATGTCGCCGAGGCCGCTCATGTGCCGGCCTCGAAGGCCCACCGCGTGACCTTCAACGAGATCACCGAGGGCGCGATCCGCGAGGCGTTCGCCCATCCGCGCGACATCGACGTCAACCTCGTCGACGCCCAGCAGGCGCGCCGGATCGTCGATCGCCTCGTCGGCTACACCCTGAGCCCGCTCCTGAGCCGGAAGATCCGCTCGGGTCTGTCCGCCGGTCGGGTCCAATCGGTCGCCGTCCGGCTCGTCGTCGAGCGGGAGCGCGAGATCACGGCGTTCACCGCCCGCGAGTACTGGACGCTCGAGGCCCTCCTCGCGACCGCCGACGGCGCGCTGTTCGCCGCCGAGCTGGTCCGGATCGACGGCGCCGCCCTCGATGTCGCCGACGAGGACACCGCGAGCCGGCACGCGGCTGCGCTGCGCGACCTGACGCCGCGGGTGACCAAGGTCGGGACCCGCAAGCAGAGCCGCAGCCCGGCGCCGCCGTTCACGACCTCGACCCTCCAGCAGGAGGCGAGCCGCAAGCTCGGCTTCAGCCCGAAACGGACGATGTCGGTTGCCCAGCGGCTGTACGAGGGCGCCGACACCCCGGACGGCCACGTCGGGCTGATCACGTACATGCGAACGGACTCGACCGCGATCGCCGGGGTCGCGATGGGCGAGGCGCGCGACGTCATCCGCGCCCGGTTCGGCGAACCGTACACGATGCCGAAGGGCCGCGTTTACAAGACGAAGAGCAAGGGCGCCCAGGAGGCCCACGAGTCGATCCGGCCAACCGCGTTCCAGCGCGACCCCGACTCGCTCGCCGGGATGGTGGCAAATGACGAGCTCCGGCTGTACCGCCTGATCTGGCAGCGGGCGATCGCCTCGCAGATGGCGGCCAAGGAGCTCGAGACGACGACGGTCGAGCTCGCGGCCGGTCCGTACGAGCTGCGGGCCAGCGCCACCAAGACCCTGTTCGACGGCTTTGCCGCCGTCTATACGGAGGGTCGCGACGATGGCTCGGCGGAGGACGATGAGGCCGAGCGGGCGCTGCCGCCGGTTCGCGACGGCGACGAGACCACGGTCCGCGACGTCACGCCGACCCAGCATTTCACCGAGCCGCCGCCGCGCTTCACCGAGGCGACCCTGATCAAGGCGCTCGAGGAGCACGGGATCGGCCGGCCGTCGACGTACGCCGCGACGATCTCGACGATCCTCGATCGCGGCTATGTCCGGGTCGAGGAGCGGCGGCTCCATCCCGAGCTGATCGGCGACGTCGTGACCGACTTCCTCGTCGAGCACTTCGGCGAATACGTGGACGTTGCCTTCACGGCCCGGATGGAGGAGGAGCTCGACGAGGTCGCCGACGGCCAACGCGCATGGGTCCCTCTGCTGCGCGCGTTCTTCGGCCCGCTGAGAGACCAAGTCGACGACGTCCGCAGGAACGTCAAGCGCAAGGACGTCACCACCGAGCCCAGCGACGAGATCTGCTCGGAAGGCCACCCGATGGTCATCCGGCTCGGGCGGAACGGTCGCTTCCTCGCCTGCTCGCTGTTCCCGGAGCACAAGGAATCGCGGCCGCTGCCCGGCGAGGAGCCGCCGCCCCAGGCGGGTGAGGGCGAGGTCTGCCCGGAGTGCGGCCAGGGCACGCTCGTCGGCAAGCGCGGGAAGTTCGGCCCGTTCGTCGGCTGCTCGCGCTACCCGGACTGCACCTACATCAAGAAGGAGGGTCCGCCGCCGCCGGATCCGCTGCCATTCACCGTCGCGTGCCCGAAGAACAACGATGGCCAGCTCGTCCCGCGCCGGGCACGACGGACCGGCAACGTGTTCTACGGCTGCTCGAACTATCCGAAGTGCGACTTCACGACGAACTTCGAACCGGTCGGCGCGATGCACGACGCAGACGACGGACCGGTCGCGAAGCACGGCGAGGGGGGCATCTGCCTGAAATGCGGCGCGACGATCCCGCTGGTCGACGGCGTGGACGTCGTGGGGGCGAAGCTCGAGGGTGGGCCGCCCAGCCCTGAGGCGCTGGCCAAGCCCGCCCGAGGTGGGGCTCGGCGCGGTCGCGCGGCCGGCGGATCGGGCGCGAAGAGCGGCGGACGGTCGGGCAGCGCCCGGCCGGCTGGCCGGGGAGCAACGCGCCGAGCAGCGCGTCCGACGGGCGCCGCACCCGACGCGTGACCGCGCCGACCGACCGGACCGGCCGGCATCGGACCGGACGCGAGATGCCGGCGTGACCGACGCGGCGGCAGATTCGGCGCTCGATCGGTTCCTCGGCTCGCTCGCCGCCCGCGACACCTCCGCGCACACCCAGCGCTCGTACAAGGCGACCTTGGGCGCCTATCTCGGCTGGCTGGCGACCCGCGGGGTCGATTGGCGCACTCCGTCGCGATCGGACCTGCGAACCTATCTGGCGATCCTCGGGATGGGCCGCGCCCGTGCGTCCACCGCGCAGCGTCTGGCCGCGATCCGATCCTTCCACCGGTTCGCCGCCCGGGAGGAGCTCGCCCCCGGCGACCCGTGGGGCGTCATTGCCACGCCGCGCCTGCCGCGTCGCCTGCCGCGAGTCCTCGAGGTCGATGAGGTGGAACGGCTCCTGGCGGCGGTCGACAGCGCGCTCGACGATGACACCGCCGTCCCGAGCGACCTGACGATCGCGCTCGCGATCCGCGACCGGGCCATCGTTGAGACGGCGTACGCCGCGGGCCTCCGGATCAGCGAGCTTGCCTCGGCGGCGCTTGCCGCGCTGGACCTGCGGCGGGGCGAGATCCGGGTCCTCGGCAAGGGGCGCAAGGAACGGATCGGGCTGCTCGGCCGCCAGGCCAGGGCCGCGCTCGCCGGCTATCTCGAAGACGGCCGACCCGTCCTCGCCGCGCGCCGATCCGGGCCGAGCGACATCGAGTCCGGGCCGATCGAGATCTTCCTGAACCACCGTGGTGACGCGATCGGCGTCCGCGGCTTGCGCTACCGGCTGGACCTCCTTCGCCGGCGGGCCGGGCTGCCGGCGGGCGTGTCGCCGCACACGCTCCGACACTCCTTCGCGACCCACCTGCTCGAGGGCGGGGCGGATCTCCGCGTCGTGCAGGAGCTGCTCGGCCACGAGAGCCTCGCGACGACCCAGATCTATACCCACGTCTCGCCGGCCAGGCTGCGCTCGGCATACCGGGGCGCGCACCCCCGCGCATCGCGGCCGGCTGCCGATGCCGACGCGAGCCGCCCGATCCCGGCCGGGCCCACCCGCCAGTGAGCTCTTCGCGCGCACTCGCCCGGGCGGGCCTGATCGTCTCGGGCGCCTTCCTCGTCTCGCGCGCCCTCGGCTGGGTCCGGGTCCTGGTCATCACCAATGCGTTCGGCGGCGCCGCCAGCATCGACCGCCTCGACGAGTTCTGGCAGGCGTTTCGCCTGCCCGACCTCGTCTTCCAGCTTGTCGCGGCGGGCGCCCTGGCCTCGGCCGTGGTCCCGATCGTCGCCGCATTGCTCGCGAACGACGAGACGGCCCGAACGTGGCGGGTCGTCTCGACGATCGCCAACCTGATGATGCTGGGGCTGCTGATCCTCGGCATCGTGGTGTTCGTCGCCGCGCCCCTGCTCGTCCCGACGATCATCGCCCCGGGCTGGGACGACGTGCGCTGGGCGCGAACGGTCGACCTGACCCGGATCATGATCCTCAGCCCGATCTTCCTCGCCCTCGGCTCGCTCATCACGAGCGTCCTGAACGCCAGCGGCCGGTTCGCCGTGTCCGCGATCGCGCCGATCGTCTACAACCTGGCGATCATCGGGTCGGCGATCGTGCTCGCGCCGACGCTCGGCGTCAGCGGCCTCGCGATCGGGGTCGTCGCCGGTTCGCTCGGCCATTTCCTCATCCAGATCGGGTCCCTGCGCAGCCTCGGCTTCCGCTACGACCGGAACATCGACATCGCGGATCCCGAGGCTCGCACGGCGCTGAAGCTCATGGCGCCGCGGGCCATCGGCCTCGGCGCCGGCCAGATCACGTTCGTGGTCGTGGGCTCGCTCGCCTCGACCCTTCATCCTGACGGCGCGGTCACGGTCTTCAACGCGGCGTTCACGTTGCTCCAGATCCCGATCGGCGTGATCGGCGTTCCGCTCGGGGTCGTCGTCCTGCCATCTCTGTCCCGCGAGGCCGGGATCGGGAACCTCCATGGGTTCGCGGCGCTGATGTCGCGGGCGATCCGGCTGATTCTCTTCGTGATGGTGCCGATCACCGGGCTCGGGATCGTCCTCCGCCACGACATCGTCGCGGTCCTGTATGGAGGGCTCTCGTCCGGGGCGGTCGATCTGACGGCGGCGACGTTGCTCGCATTCCTCACGGGCCTCACCGCACACGCCCTGATCGCGATCCTCGCCCGTGCGTTCTATGCGCGGAAGGACACCCGGACCCCGGTTGTCGCGGCCATCGTCGCGGTCGTGATCAACTCGACCCTGGCCGCCCTCCTGATCGGGCCGTTCGGCCTGCCCGGTCTCGCGCTGGCAATCGCCATTGCTGCGTGGATCGAGACGATCGCGCTCCTCGTCCTGCTCCAGCGCTCGCTCCCGGAGCTCGCGTTCCGACCGCTCCTGTCACTCGGGGTCCGATCGCTCATCGTCACGATCGGCGGGTCGCTTGGCGCGGCCGGTGTTCTTGCCGGGTTGACGCTGGCGATGGGCGACCATCCCGGTCGCCTCGACCTCATCATCCGGATCACGATCGTCGGAATTGTCTGGCTCCTGACATCCGCCGCCGCGTCGCTCGTGTTGCGGATCGACGAGCTCACCTCCATCATCGCGCTCATGCTCGACCTCGTCCGCCGGCGGCGACCGGCATGACCGGCGCGCCCGCAGCGCTCCGCGACGTGCAAGCTCCGGCTGGCGACCCCTCGTCCGCGGACGCGTGGGACGGGTTCGTGGCCGACGGCCAGCCAGGCTCCTATCTGCAGCTCGCGGGCTGGGCCCGGATCAAGGCGGTCAACGGCTGGACCGCGACTCGAATCCGCTCGTCCGGTGCCGGCGACTCCCGTCCGCCGGCGCCCATCGGCGCGCAGATCCTGCTCCGCCGGCCAAGACCCCTGCCGTGGGCGTTCGCGTACGCACCGCGCGGGCCGGTCTCGGCGGCCTGGACCGACGAGTCGATCGGCGCTTTCACGGACGCGGTCCGGAGCGGCCTGACCGAC
>JANMCU010000018.1:0-7219 GCA_031361415.1 Chloroflexota bacterium
CGTCCGCTGAGCGTGGTCGAGGTTGGCGATCCCCTGCCGCTCGAGCTCGACGGTCCATGCCTCGCTCTCCGCAACGTGGTGGAGGAAATCAAGGGTCGGAACGAGGACGATGCCCGCCTCGGCCATCCGGGCGAGGAGGTCGGGCCGTTCGTGGAGATGAAAGCCATGCTCGACGGTGTCGATGCCGGCGGTGATCGCGAGCTCCGTCCCGGCCAGGCCCTCGCAGTGGGCGGCCGTCCGGTACGTCTGGCGATGGGCCTCTTCGACGAACGCGGTCATCTCGGCCGCCGTCAGCTGGGCCGGGTCCGGGTTCTCGAGCTCGACCGAGCGGGCGCCGGTGCTCATCACCTTGACGAAGTCCGCGCCGGCCCGGATCTGCTCGCGGACCGCGCGGCGGATGTCGTCGGGCCCGTCCGCCTCACGGTACATGTCGGGGAAGAACCGCGCACCCGGCGCCGTGGCCGAGACAATCCTGCCGCTGAGCAGCATCCGCGGCGCGGGGAATGCGCCGTAGCGCACGGCCTGGCGAGCGTCGAGCAGGACGTCGCCATGGGCCCCGCCGTCACGGATCGTTGTGACGCCGAAGGCCAGCAGCTCGCGCAGGGTCCGCCCGACGAGGTGCGCCTCGACCCCCGGCCGGATCGGCTCGGCGCCCTTGGCCGGATGAGGGCCGTGCCCGGCATCGTCGAGCATCGAGACGTGGATGTGGGCGTCGATCAGACCGGGCAGGACCGTCAAGCCCGCGATGTCGATGACCCACGCTTCGTCCGGAAGGCCGTCGTGCGGTCCCGCGACCCTCTCGATCGTGCCGTCCCGAACGACGATCGTGCACGACCGGTCGGCTGACGCACTGGACCCGGAACCTGCGGCCCCGGGATCGAGCAGCCGCCCGCCGACGAGCGCGATCACCCCCGGCTCGGGCGGGCTGTCGTTGAGGAAGGCGGGCAGGCGGTCGGTGTCCACTCGGGCCATCGTAGCGATCGGCGGGACCGAGATCCGGACCTAAGGAAGGGATACGCTCCCCGCGCGGCAAGTTCATATGGATGGCCGTGCCTGTCGTCGCCTCCTCGTTCGCGGTTCCTGACCTGGGCGGTGGGCGCCGGGTGTGGCGGCACCCGCCACACGCGCAGACGACCGCTCGTCAAGCAGCCGTGCGAGGGAGGTCGATCCAGGGCGTCGGACTCGTCGTTCGCGGGATCGCGCTGTTCCTCGCCGCGTTCACGCTGCTCGGACTCATCGGGGAGCTCCGCGGCCGGGCCACCGACCTGAGCCTCTGGTTCGTGGACCTGCGCGACCTTCCGACGGCCGTTCGGGTCGCGATCATCGGCGGGTTCGGCGGGGCACTGGGGCTGTGGGTGCTGGCCGCGACTCCCGGCCCGCGTCGTCGCCGCGCAGCCAGCCTCGGCTGCATCCTCCTCGCCGGCTTCGCTGCCCGCGACGTGGCGCGCTACGCAACGGCGATCGCGGGCGGCCACGTCCGGGCGACGGCACCCGTGCCCCTGTCCCTGGTGCTGGCGATCGTCCTCGCCGCCATGGCCGTCCGGGTCTGGCGCGATCGTGGCCAGACGCGGGCGCGGCCGTGGCCGACCCGATCGGCGGTCGTCGGGCTCGCCATGGCATTCGCCGTCGCCTTCCCGGTCGTCCAGATCGGCTTCTTCGGGACGACCGACTACCGACGGCCGGCAGACGCGGCCGTGGTCCTCGGGGCACGGGTCTACTCCAGCGGCTCACCCTCGCCCCTGCTCGCAGACCGCATTGCGACCGGCGTGGCCCTGTACCGGACCGGCCTCGTGCCGTTGCTGGTGATGTCCGGCGGTGACGGGAGCGACGGATACAACGAGGCAGAGGTCATGCGCGCACAAGCGATCGCCGGCGGCGTCGATCCCGCCGCCATCCTCGTCGACTCGAGCGGGATCAACACCGATGCGACCGTGGACCACACGATGGGCCTCCTCGCAACGCGCCTGGGCTCAACCGCGGGTCTGCGCCTGATCGCCGTCAGCCAGCCCTACCACTTGCCGCGGATCCAGCTTGCGTTCTCTGGCGCGGGCATCGACGTCCTCACGGTCCCGGCCGACGATCCCGTCCCGATCAGCGAGATGCCCCTCCTGATCGGGCGCGAGATTCCCGCGTTCTGGCTGTACTTCCTGCGAGCCTGTCTCGGCTGATCGTGCGGGTTGCGCGGGTTGCGCGGATGACGGTCGGCGCTCGTCAGGCCGGCTCGTTGCACGCCGCGCAGCGACCGGCGATCGTCAGGTGGCCGACCTCGACCCGAAACCCGCGCCCGCGCTCGAGGTCGGCCACGAACGACGCAGTCTCGGCCGGATCGACCTCCCACGAACTGCCGCAGGCGATGCACTGCAGATGAGCGTGCTCCGCGACCGGCAGCACATGGAATTCCTCGCGACCATCGGCCGCGTGGCTGTGGTGGAGGTAGCCGAGCTCCTCGAGGACCGTCAGCGTCCGGTACACGGTCGATGGCGTCGTCTTCGGCTCGCGAGTCCGGCAGCGTTCGACGATCTCACTGCCGGTCACGTGGCCGCGGGCATCGCCGAGTACGTCGAGGATCAGCTTTCGCTGCGGCGTCCAGCGCAACCCACGCGACCGAAGCTCGGTCCGGATGTCAGGCCACGGATGGCCGGCTGTCGGCGCGGCCCCAGGCAAACCCGGCGCAGCGCCGGTCGGGCGGACCTTGCTCATTCGAAGTCGTCCGCCGGGCGCTCGCGGGCGAGGACCGGGATCTGCTGGCTGACCCATGCCGGCCGGCGCCTGGTCAGCGACGTCGCCACCACGCAGACGACGAACACCGCGGCCTCGAGGAGCACGATCGTCGCGCCCGATGACACGTCGAGCCAGTAGCTGACGTACATCCCGACGATCCCCGCCAGGGCACCGACGATCGTCGAGATGCCGATCATCCGGCCGAACGAGTCCGTCAGGAGGCGGGCGGCGGTCGGCGGAATCACGAGCGTCGCCGCGATCAGCGTGACGCCGACGACGTTGATCGAGGCGACGATCGTCGCCGCCATCGCCAGGGCGAAGAGCGTGTCGACGACACGGACGTCGACCCCGTAGATCGGGGCGACCTCGGGGTCGAAGGTCACGAACAGGAGTCGCTTGTAGAAGAGGGCGATGAACGCCGCGACCCCAATCGTCACCACGCCGACGATGACCAGGTCGAGCGTCGTCACGCCGAGGATGTTGCCGAACAGGGCGGCCTCGAAGTTGCGGGTGAAGCTGCGGGTCTTGCTGATCAGCGCCACCCCGATCGCGAAGCTCGCCGTCGTCACGATCCCGATCGCGGCATCGGCCCCGATCCGCCGGCGGCGCGCCGTCGCGTTGATGGCGAGGGCCGAGAGGAAGCCCCACAGCCCGGCCGCGACGTAGAAGTTGAGCGCCAGCACGTAGCCGACCACGGCCCCGCCGAAGACCGAGTGCGACAACCCGTGGCCGATATAGCTCATCCGGCGCAGGACGATGTAGACGCCGAGCATCCCGCACAGGGCGCCGACCAGGCCCGATGCCATCAGGCCCTCGCGGAAGAACTCGAACCCGAGCGGCTCGGTCAGGAAGCTCATGGGAGGTGCTCATGATCGGACCGGTCGGGGCCCGTCGCGCGGTCGCCCGAGCCCTCGCGGTCGTTGACCGGGCCGCCCCCGGAACCATTGCCGCGGTCCGAGCCGTGGTCGTGTTCGTCGTGCTCGTGATGGGCGTGCTCGATGTCGCCGTGGCGGTGCCGGAGCGCGTCCCGAAGGCGGTGGGGCGCGGCATCGGCGACGAGGACGAGCCCGTCCTGGCGCATCACCCGCAGATCGGCCCCGTAGGTCCGTCCGAGGATCGCCGGGGTGAAGATCTCGTCCGGATCGCCCTCGGAAACGATCGTGCCGTTCACGCACACGACCCACGGCAGGTGGGCCGCGACCGTGTTGAGCTCGTGGGTGGTCAGGACGATCGTGATCCCGTCGCCGTTGAGGTCGGCGAGCAGGTGCAGGATGTCGTCGCGGGTCTTGAGATCGACGCCGCTCGTCGGCTCATCGAGCAGGAGCAGGCCCGGCTCGGCGATCAGCGCGCGGGCCAGGAAGACGCGCTGCTGCTGGCCACCGGAAAGCTCCCGGATGTGCCGACCGGCCAGACCGCCGATCCCCAGTCGCTCGAGCAGGCCGTCGACCCGGCGTCGGTCGTCGGCGGTTGCCCACGCTCGCCACCGATGGTCCGCCCAGCGTCCCATCAGCACGACCTCGCGAACGGTCGCGGGGAAGTTCCAATCGACGGTCTCGAGCTGGGGGACCCAACCCACGCCGGCAGTCGCGCCCCGACCGACTGGCCGGCCGTCGACGGTCACCCGCCCCTCGACCCGCGGCACGACCCCGACGATCGCCCGCAGGAGCGTGGTCTTGCCGGCGCCGGACGGACCGACGATCCCGACGAACGCACCGCGCCGGATCTCGAGGTCAACGTCGCGCAGGACGGGCGGCCCGTCGTAGCCGCACGAGACGCGCTCGAACCGGACGAGGGCGTCTCCGGCAGGCGCGTCGCCCGCGGAGGCCCCGCGCCCGCCGCCGGCCGCCGCTGGCCGGTCGCCGGACGCGATGTTCATGGCTGCCACGTGTCGGTGACCACGAGAGGGTCGAAGATCGAGGCATCGCCGCCGAGCGCTCCGATCATCACCTGCATGTCGTTCTTGAGCATCGCGAGGTAGGTGTGATCCGCCTCCCCGGGCGCGCCGGGCGGCTCGTCGTCCCGGAGCTGGTCGACGAAGGTCGCGCCCGATTCGCGTGCGATCTGCTCGAGGACGGGGCTCGGGAACACCTCGGAGCCGAAGACCGCGGGCACCTTCTCGGTGCGGATCTGCTCGATCAGCCGAGCGACCTCCTGCGGGCTCGGGTCCGAGAAGTCGGACGCCTGCACGGCTCCGATCACGGTGAACCCGTACTCGCGCGCCCAGTACGCCCAGGAGTCGTGGTAGGTGAGCAGCTTCCGATCCGGGGCGGGGACGGAGGCGACGCCCGTCCGGATCAGCCCGTCGAGCTGGTCGAGGCGGACCTTGTAGGCGGCGAAGTTCGCGTCGTAGGCGGCGGCGCTGGCGGGGTCGGCCGCGTCGAACCAGCCCCGGATGAGGTCGCCGTAGCGGATCGCGTACTGGACGTCCATCCAGAGATGCGGGTTCGGGTCGCCGGCCGACTCCGGAAAGCTGAAGTCGAACAGCCAGTCCTTCGGGGCCAGCGCGGTGTCCCCGAGATCCTCGATGACGCCGCTGGCGCTCTTCGACGCCTCGGCAAGATCGAGCGTCGGCTGCTCCAGGTGCAGGCCGTTGACGATGATCAGGTCGGCGTTGGCCAGCGTCCGTGCGTCCGATGGCGCCGGCTCGAAAGTGTGCGAGTTCGTCGCGTCCGGAATGAGACCGCGGAGGCGGATCCGGTTGCCGCCGATGTTCCGGGCGATCGAGCTGATCGGAGCGACCGTGGTCGCGACATCGAGCTTGTCGGATCCGCCGGTCAGGGTGTCCTGCCAGCCCAGCGATGTCCCGCCGGCGGTCGCTGCGGACGCCCGCGACGACCCATTCGAGGCCGAGCAGCCGGTCACGCCGACGAGCAGGGCCGCCGCGATGACCGCGGCGAGCGTCCGGCGCGGGGGTGGCGGCGCAGCGTTCGGGGCGGACGGCATTCCGGCGGGATCCTCGGGTCTGGAAGCAAGCGCTGGGACGAACAGGTTATCGCAACGAGTTGTAACAAGCGCGCGTGTCGACCCTGGATACGAACCGCAACCGCCGACGGATCATCGGACGGGCACCGACTACCATCCGGACACGATGCGAACGATCCCCGAGCTCGAGCCCTTCGCGATCCGGGCCGCCCACCACGCGATCGATCCGGTCTTCCGCGACGGGCCCCAGTTCGTGCATGAAGGACTGTCGGCCCGTCTCGGCGTCCCGGTCATCGTCAAGATCGAGACGGTCAATCCGATCCGGTCCTTCAAGGGACGGGGCACATGGGTCGCCGTTCGAGCGCTCGCGGCGGCCGGGTCGATCGGGCCGGCTGAGCCGGTGATCTGCGCGTCCGCCGGAAACTTCGGCCAGGGCGTCGCATATGCCGCACGCGCGCTCCACATTCCGGCCGTCGTCTTCGCGTCGCGACGGGCCAACCGCGCCAAGGTCGCCCGGATGCGGGCCCTCGGGGCCGAGGTCGTCGAGATCGGCGAGGACTTCGATGACGCACGCGGCGCGTCGGAGACGGCGGCCAGGGACGGAGTCGGGTGCCTTCTGGTCGACGGCGAGGACCCGAGGATCTCGACCGGCGCCGCAACGCTCGCGCTCGAGATCACCGACGCGGTCGAGGACGGGACCCTCCCCTCCCCGGCGGTCGTGGCGGTGCCCGTCGGGAATGGCGCCCTGATCAATGGCGTCGGCGCGTGGCTCCGATCGGCCGCGCCAGGCTGTCGCGTCGTCGGCGTCCAGGCCGAGGGCGCGGCCGCGATGACCCTCAGCTGGCGAGCCGGCCGCCCGATCGACACGCCATCGGTCACGACCTACGCCGACGGGATCGCCTCGCGGATCGCCATCCCGGCGGCGGTCGAGCTGACGACCGGGCGGGTCGACGAGATGCGGCTCGTGTCCGACGAGGCTCTCCATTCGGCGCAGGCCGAGCTGACGAGCGAACTCGGGATCACCCTCGAGGGCGCGGCGGCCGCATCGTGGGCCGGGCTGCTGGCCGGCCCGCGACCGGATGGGCCGGCGATCGTGATCGTGACCGGCAGCAACACCTGACCGACCGCCGGCTTCCGGATCGCCCGGTCGTGGTCATGGTCCAGCCGCCAGCCGGCCGGCGGCCCGGGCGTCGTGGAGAAGCCGCCAGGTATCGGCCTGGATCCTCCGGAGCCCGATCGCCGCATCGATCGCCGCGTCGCCGTCGCGCCTGCGCAGGGCGTCGGTCACCCGTTGGTCCTCGACGTTCCGGATCAGGACCGCATGGTCCCAGGCAGCCGGCCCCCGGCAGCAGTCCTCGAGATCGATCCAGACGACGCCCGCCGGGGTGACGAGCGAGTTGCGCGGAAAGGCGTCGCCGTGCAGCGGCTGCCGATCCTGGGCGGCCGCGAGCAGCTCGCCGACGAGCCGGTCCCGGCGCGTCCGATGGTCGATCGCCGCGGACTCGTCCAGCAGCCGGTTGGCGACGGCGAACTCGATCGCGAGGTCGAGATCGCTGGTGGCCGGACCGAGCGGCGG
>JANMCU010000057.1:0-26558 GCA_031361415.1 Chloroflexota bacterium
GGCCACACCGGGACGATCGGGGCGGCGGCGGGCTGGTCCGGCTCGGCGGCGGCAACGGGCTCGGCAGCAACTGGCTCCGCAGCGATGGGCTCGGCCGCGACTGCCTCCGCTTCGACGGGCTCAGCAGCGACCACCGGCTCGGCTTCAGCAGGCTCTACAGCGGCCCCGGGCTCGGCCGCGACCGGCTCCGAGGCGACGGGCTCGGCTTCGACAGGCTCGGCGATCACGACGGGTTCGGACGCCGCGACCGGCTCGACCACGTCCTGTACGACCACGGGCTCGGCAGCGGCGACCGGCTCGGCAGCGGCGACCGGCTCGGCAGCGGCGACCGGCTCGGCAGCGGCGACCGGCTCGGCAGCCGGCGCAGCGACGGCGTCAATCTGGTCGGATTCGGCTTCGTAGGCCGCGAGCTCCGCGTCGATGTTCTGGCCGGGCCGGAATCGCCGCAGGAGGTCCGACGTTCGCGCGGCGCCGATGTTCGCGCGACCCTCGACTGTCGGCGGCAGGGGTTCGTCGATCGTCGGGGCAGCCGGTTGAGCGGTGGCGTACGTGCTGGGCGCGGCCTCCGCGGGCGCCTCGATCGTCGTCGCATCCGCCTCGACGATCGCCGCCTGGTCGACGGTCGGACCATCGTTGTCGGGCACGATCGATTCGGGCGAAACCGCGTCGGCCGTGAGGGCACTCGGGATGATCCCCTCGGCGGTCACGGGCTGGGCGGCCGTCTCGGGCTTCGCGACGATTGCTTCGTGTGGCGCGGCATCTTCGGTCGCGTCGAAGGCAATCGGCACGGGCGCAGCCGGCCAACCGAATGACGTCGTGGCCGTCGGCGGCGCTTGAGTCGTCGGCGGCGCAGGAGCAGCCGGTTCGGGCTCGATGACCGGAGCTGGCTCCTCGCCGGACAGGAACGCAAGCCGGGCAGCCGGGTCGAAGTCGATGACTTCCTCGGCGTCTGCCGCCCCGGCGTCCGCCCATGGGTCGGCATCGATCGGGTCGTGACCGTTGCCGTGGTCGTGGCCGTTTCCGTTCCCCGCGGCGGTCGAGGCCGAGAGGTCGATCTCCGGCCACGCGTCCGCCTCGATCCGGACCGGCTCGAATGCCGCCTGATCCGGAAACGGTGCTGGCAGGATCTCCTGGCCGAGGTGCGGGGCGCATGTCAGGCAGCGACCTTCAGCCGCGTTCCAGCAGTTGCCGCACGTGTATTGGCGACATGTCATGCAGAAGTTGAATGTCGCGTGGAACGCGTCGAGCTGGTGGCTCGTGAGCTCGCGGTCATCGTCGTTGCGAGCAGCCGCCATCGCCTCGTCGAGCGACGTGTCGTCGCTCATGACCCAGTTCTTCATCCCCTTCGACAGGGTCTTGAACTGGCCGAGGCGGCGAGTCTTCCGGGGCGCGGCCGATTCGAACGTGTAGCGCGTGCCGCAGCGCTCGCAGAAGGACTCGGTGAGAATCTCGGGCATCTTGCCCCCGGGTTCGCGAGGATCACGTCGGGGCCGGACGGCTGGCCGAACGAGGCGAGAGTATAACCCAGCCTCGTGTGACCGCCTCCATCGCTCGTACCGGCCACACCGGACGATGGTCCCGCCATGCCCGGGACGGATGTCCGGCGACGGCCGCGCACCGCGTGGCGTTCGACGCGTGTCTGCGAGAGCGGACCGGTGGCCGGCCCACCGAGGTCCAAGGCCAAGCTCCGCGAGGCCATTGGCCCGAGATCCGTCTGCTAGACTCCGCCCCCGACATGGGACCCCTCGCCGCGGTCGAGCGCTTTCTCGAACGGCTCTTCGAGCGCCAGTCCGCGCGGCTCTTCCGGACCGCGATCCGCCCCGTCCAGGTCCAGCGCCGGCTGGAGCGATCGATGGAGGGCGGTCGGACCCGGGATGGCGTGCGGACCGTCGTGCCCCACCAGTTCGTCATCCGTCTCCAACCCGACGACCTCGCCAGCCTGCGGGCAAGCGCGCCGCAGCTCGCCCCGACGCTGGCCGACGCCGCCCTGGCATTCGCCCGGAGCCATGGCTACACCCTGCTCGACCGGCCGATCGTCGCGATCCGGGCCGACCCATCCGTGGCACCCGGCGACATCGCGGTTGATGCGACCGACCCGCACGCGGCGGCCCGATCGAGCGAAGCCCGGCGTGATGGGTCGACGACCGACGGGGCTGCCGGGCGAGGCGACGCAACGGACGACTCCCCGTCGACCGACGGCGCGGAGACCGGGCCGACGCCCGCGATCGAGCATACGGCCGTATTCGTCGTCCCGGGCATCGACGGGCCGCGTGCGACGATCCGCGAGATCCGGCCGGACCAGTCGAGCCGGACGATCACGTTCGACGGCCGCCCGCTGACGATCGGACGGGCAGCTGACAACGGCGTCGTCCTGCGTGACGGTCGGGCATCTCGCCACCACGCCCGGATCGACGGGCGGCGCGGCTCGCTCGTCCTGTCGGATCTGGGCAGCACGAACGGCTCGTTCGTCAACGACCGGAGGATCGATTCGATCGCGCTCGGCGAGGGCGATCGAATCCGGGTCGGCACGACCACACTGCTGGTCGAGGCCATCGCCGACTCGGCGACAGCCGCCGGCGCCGCGACCGCGGCCGGCGCGGCGACCGCGACCGAGCCCGGCGCGCACTTTGACGACGCGAACGCGGTCTGATGGATCCGTTCCTGCTGACCGTCTGGGTCGTCCGGCTGCTCTTCCTCGGTCTGCTCTACCTGTTCCTGTTCCGGATCGCCAGGGCCCTCGTCGGTGATCTCCGGGCGGCGGCCCGGGAGCCAGGCGCGGAGCTCGGCCGGCTCGTCGTCGTCAGCTCGCCGGCGGGCGAGCCCGAAGAAGGCACGTCACTCGCGCTCGACGCGATCGCGACCCTCGGGCGGGACGTCAACAACGCGGTCGTCGTCGAGGATCAGTTCGTCTCGGCCGAGCACGCGATCCTGACCTTCCGTGGGCGCGCCTGGTATCTCGAGGACCTCGCCAGCACGAACGGCACGTTCGTCAACGGTGCGCCCGTCGAGGGTGTGGCGCCGCTCGGCTTCGGTGACGTGATCCAGCTCGGTCAGGTCCGCCTGCGCCTGGAACGCCCACGCTCGACCGCGCCGCGCCGGTGACGGTCAGCGCCCCGAGCCTGCCGTCGATCCTCGGCCCGATTCGGCCCCGGCCGCGCGGCCGCGAGACGCGTTTGCTCGCCATCGTGGCCGTCACCATCCTCGTCGGCAGTGTCTCGCTCCAGCTCGCCAGGCGGGTCACCGACCCCGGTGAGGCGCACGGGCTGAGCCCGGCCAATCCGCTCCATCTCGCGATCTACCTCGGCCTGATCGGGCTGGCCCATCTCGTGCTCATCCTGTCCGGCCGGCGGATGGACCAGGTCCTCCTGCCGGCGACCGCGATGCTCGGCGGGATCAGCCTCCTGCTCATGGAGCGCCTGCCGCAGACCCAGGTCCAGCAGCAGGTCGGTCCGTGGCAGCTCGGCCTCGGCGACATCCAGCTCGCCTGGCTGATCGTGTCGTTCAGCCTGGCCACCGCGCTCGCCGTCACGGTCCGGAGCGACCGCTGGCTCCGTCGCTACAAGTACACCTGGGCGGCGGCGGGCGTCGGCCTGCTGGTCGCGACCTATTTCCTGGGCAATGACATCAACGGCCAGCGCCTGAGCCTCAGCCTCGGGCCGATCAGCGGCCAGCCGGCGGAGCTGCTCAAGGTCATCCTCGTCGTCTTCCTCGCCGGCTATCTGTCCGAGTACCGGCCGCTGCTCGTCGAGGAGTCCACGAAGGTCGGCCCGATCTCGTTGCCGCCGCTGCCGTTCCTCGCTCCGATGGTCGCAATGTGGGCGATCGCCCTCGGGCTTGTCGTCGTCCAGCGCGATCTCGGCGCCGCTCTTTTGTTCTTCACGGTCTTTCTCTGCCTCCTGTACGCCGCGACGGGCCGCCTCGGCTATGTCGTCGTCGGGGTGATCCTGTTCCTCGCCGGCTCGTACGTGATGTACCGCCTCGTCCCGACCGTCCAGACCCGGGTCGACATCTGGCTCGACCCGTTCACGACCTCGTCCGGCGATGGCTACCAGATCGTCCAGTCGCTGTACGCGTTCGCCCGGGGCGGATTGCTCGGGACCGGGCTCGGTGCCGGCCTGCCGACGATCGGCGGCCACCTGCCGATCCCGGCCGTCCACACGGACTTCCCGCTTGCGGCGCTCGGCGAGGAGCTCGGACTGGTCGGGGTCATGGCGATCCTCGGGCTGTTCCTCGTCGTCGTCGAGCGCGGGCTGCGGATCGCGGCCTCGGCGGCCGACGAGTTCCGGGCCCTGCTCGCGGCCGGTCTGGCGCTGGTGATCGGCACCCAGGCCCTGATCATCGCGGCCGGCAACCTGAAGCTCATCCCGCTGACCGGGATCACGCTGCCGTTCATCAGCTACGGCGGCTCCTCGCTCCTCGTCAACGGGATCATCGTCGGACTGCTCCTGGCCCTGTCCGATCGCGGGGTCGAGCCGCCGCCGCCGCCGCGGCCGCGGGGACGGCTCGCGCGGATGACCGGCCGGGTGACCCGGCTCGAGACGCCGGCGTCGAGCCGGGCGCCCGTGCCGGAGCCGCGGGCAAGGTCGGCCCGCCCATGACCGCCCCGCCGCGCATCGTTCGACCGAAGCCCGTCGGCCGGGCGATCGGCCATGTCGGGCTCGCCCTTACCGTCGCGTTCGCCGGCATCGCCCTGGGCGCCGGATACTGGCAGGTGCTCCGCTCGCCGGACCTGTCCCGGGCAGCGGACAATCCGTCGGTCATCGCCGCGGCCCGGAATGTCGTCCGCGGCACGATCGTCGATCGGGACGGCAAGGTCCTCGCCTCGAACAAGCGCAGCGCCGTCACCGGCGAGCCGTACCGGGTCTATGCCGACCGGGCGTTCAGCACCGTGATCGGCTATGCCTCGACGGACTTCGGGACGGCCGGGCTCGAGCATGCGTGGAACGCCGAGCTCACGGGGGTCTCGAGCCGCGATCCGATCGGCGACCTCCTTCGCAAGTTCCAGACCCATCCGTACGATCCGCAGAAGCTCACCCTGGGGATCTCGTCGGTCCTCCAGCGGGCGGCCGTGGCGGGCCTCGGCAGCGATCGAGGCGCCGTGGTGATGCTCGACCCGACGACCGGCGAGATCCTCGCCCTGGCCTCCACCCCGACCTATGACACGAGCGCGATCGCGAACCCGAAGACGTCCCGTGACGCGTTCGCCGCGGTCAATGGCGATACGAGCCGCCCGCTCGTCACGCGCGCCACGCAGGGTCTGTACGTGCCGGGCTCGGTGTTCAAGATCGTGACCGCCATCGCGGGCCTCGGGTCCGGCCGGATCACCGCGTCGACCACGTTCCCCGAGCAGCCGAAGGCAGAACGCGACGGCCTCGTGGTCGGGGGCTTCCGGGTCCACGAGCACCCAGGCGTCCCCGCCCAATCGTTCGACCTGAACGCCGCGACCGAGTGGTCGTCCAACATCTGGTACGCCCTCGCCGGCATGCGAACGGGCGGCGACAACCTGGCCGCGTTCGCGCAACGGATGGGATTCGGCGCCCCGCTCCCGTTCGAGCTTCCGACGTCGCCGTCGCAGGTCACCAACGGCGGCGGCAGCGCGCCCGGCGGGTTCAGCGACGAGACCGAGCTCGCGAACGCCTCCTACGGCCAGGCGCAGACGCTCGTGACGCCGCTCCAGATGGCACTCGTCGCAGCGACCGTGGCGAACGGCGGCACGCTGATGAAGCCACATCTCGTCATCTCGACGACGGGTCGTGACGGGACTCGGACCATCGCCCCTGAGCCGATGGGCGTGGTGATCGGCCCGGATCAGGCTGCGGCAATCACGGCCGCCATGGAGCGCGCCGTCGAGGGCTCGATCGGCTCGCAGTTCACCAGCGGAGCAAAGGTGCCGGGCATTCTGACGGCCGGCAAGTCGGGCACGGCCGAGCTCGGTGGCACGGGCGCGCCGCATTCGTGGTTCATCGGCTTCGCCCCGGCCGACCATCCGCGAGTCGCGATCGCGGTGATCGTGGAGCGCGGCGGGCGCGGCGGCGCTCGCGCGGCACCGTTGGCCGGCGATCTGCTCGCGCTCTACTTCAAGACGTTCGGCCGATGAATGACTCCGACCGACGGCCGACCGAGCCACGCCCATGGCTCGAGCGGATCGGGCTGGCCGCGATCGCGCTGGTCATGGGCGCCCTGCTGTCCGTCATGGGCATCGCCGCGTGGACCGGTGGCGAATGGATCCTCGCGGCGATGAGCATGTCCGGGGCGGTCCTGACGATTGGCGTCGGGCTGCTGACCCTCGTCCGCGGCTGATCGCTCGGATCGGGTCGCGCTCGTTTCCGGAGATCGGGAACCTTTCGTCGGCCGGCGACGCCTGTGGTAATGAGGGGGCATGTCGCGAGCCCGGCAACGACCCCACGCGGTGGAGGTCCGCACAACGGCAGCGAGACACCACAGGGCGAAGATCGCCCGCGTCAGAGGGGGAGACGCGAACCTCTCCCGAGCTCGGGACGTACTATCCAGCAAACCCCCGTCGCCGGACGCCGCGTCCGCGATCCCTCCGAGGAGCCCGATGACGACCCTTGAGCAGACCGGAGAGAAGGTCCTCGCCAACGTCGAGCGAGTGATCGTCGGCAAGCATCACGAGGTTCGCCTCGCCCTCGTCGCTCTCCTCTGCCGCGGCCATCTCCTGATCGAGGACGTGCCAGGGACCGGCAAGACCGTCCTGGCCAAGGCGATCGCCCGGAGCCTCGGCTGCAGCTTCCGCCGGATCCAGTTCACGCCGGACCTCCTTCCGTCCGACGTCACGGGCCTGTCGATCTACAACCAGAAGACCCAGGAGTTCGAGTTCCGGCCCGGCCCGATCATGAGCCAGGTCGTCTTGGCCGACGAGATCAACCGGGCGACGCCCAAGACCCAGTCCAGCCTCCTCGAGTCGATGGAGGAGCGCCAGGCGACCGTCGACGGCACGACCTACGCCATGCCCGACCCGTTCCTGGTGATCGCGACCCAGAACCCGATCGAGTACGAGGGCACGTTCGCCCTGCCGGAGGCCCAGCTCGACCGGTTCATGCTCCGGATCCGGCTCGGCTACCCGCAGCCGCTCGACGAGGTCATGATCCTCGACGAGCAGAAACGTCGCCATCCGCTCGAGGAGCTCGAGGTCGTCTGCTCGGTCGATGAGCTGCGCGGGATGCAGCACGCGATCCGCGACATCTACGTCGACCCATCGGTATCCGAGTACATCGTCCGCCTCGTCGGCTCGACCCGGACCCACCCGGACGTGTACCTCGGGGCGTCCCCGCGTGGCTCGATCGCCCTCTATCGAGCCGGTCAGGCACTCGCCGGCCTGATGGGGCGCGATTACGTCATCCCCGACGACATCAAGGCCCTCGCCGAGCCGGCGCTCGCCCATCGGCTGATCATCAAGACGAGCTCGTCGATCCACGACATCCAGTCCGGAAACGTCGTCCGCGAACTGCTCGATTCGATCCCGATCGACGGCATCCGGCCGACCGGCGGCCCGAACGGCCCGCGCTCCATCAAGCCGACCGAGCACAGCGCCGCGAGCGCCTGACCCACGACCAGAGCCATCCGACCGCTGAGGCGGAGCCCGAACCGATGATCCGTCGCTTCCAGCTGTTCGTGATCGCCGCGATCCTGTTGATCGCGGCGTTCTCGACCGAGCTCCCGTTCCTGTTCTACCTCGTCTATCTGGCGATTCTCGTGATCGGCGGGTCGTACATCCTGACCCGGCTCGGCCTGGCCGACCTCGAGGCGGGGTATGCCGTCAACCAGCTGACCGGGCATGTCGGCGACCGCCTCCAGATCACCTACACCCTGCGCAACACGAGCCGGATCCCGAAGCCGTGGCTCGAGGTCCACAACCCGACGACCCTGCCCGGTGGCCTGCCCGGGCGGGCGATCGCGCTCGGTTCGCGGGCCGAGCGCTCGTGGCTGGTCCGGGCACCGCTTACCCGGCGCGGCCACTTCCGGGTCGAGCCTCTCCAGATCCGGACCGGCGACCCGTTCGGGTTCTTCGAGGCATCGGCCTCGGTCGGCCAGGGTGTCGCCGTCGTGGTCTACCCGCGGGTCGAGAAGCTGCCCCTCTGGCGGCTGCCCGCCGCGAGCATCGAGGGCAGCCACGCCGCTCCGGAGCGGACTCTTCAGACCTCGCCGCTCGCGACCGCCGTCCGGCCCTATGCGCCGGGCGACGCCTTCAACCGGATCCACTGGAAGTCGACCGCCCGCCACGGCGAGATCCAGGTCAAGGAGTTCGAGCTCGAGCAGACGGCCGATGCCTGGATCTTCCTCGACCTCGAGCGGGCGGCCCAGGGCGGACGGGGCGAGGAATCGACCGTCGAGGTCGCCGTCCGGGCGGCGGCGTCGATCGCGGCCAAGGCGCTCCTCGAGAACCGGGCGGTCGGCCTGACCGTCAACGGCCATCGCCAGGCGATGGTCCCGATCGACCGTGGCAGCCGCCAGCATCTCAAGATCATGCAGCTCCTCGCCGCGGTCGATGGCGACGGCACGACCCCGCTGGTCGAGTGCCTCGTCAACAGTGCCGGTCGTCTCCGCCGCGGGATGACTGCGATCGTGATCACGGCGTCGACCGACCCGGCCTGGGTCCGGCCGATCACCGCGCTCCGCAGCCGCGGCATCGGGTCGGTTGTCGTGACCCTCGATGCGGCGGCCGCCGACGAGCTCGACAGGGCCGAGCGTGCGCGGGCGGGCGAGCCGGTCGCGGAGCCCGACCACGCCGACACCGAGCACCGCGCCCAGCGGACGCGCGCCCTGCGCCACGCCCTCGCGGAATACGAGCTGAAGATCCACGTCCTGACCACCGGCAAGCCTCTCGCGGAGACCCTGGGCTCATGAACGGATCGATGCGCTCGCGTCTCGCCGCCGCGCCGGCCGAAGGCTGGATCAGCCTGTTCCTCGTCGCGGTCCTGGCCGTCACGGTCGCGTGGTCCCTCGACGATGCCGCGCTCGTGCTCGGCCGGCGCGAGTGGACCGACTTCCTGCCGTGGGTCACGCTCGGCGGGGTCATCGTCGGGTTCATCGGGGCACGCGCCCGCTGGAACCGCCCCGTCGCCCACCTCATCGGCGCCGCGTTCGCCGCGCTGATCGTGCCCCTGATCATCGGCTCGATCGGCGACCCCGCCGGCGGGGCGGCCGAGCGCTACCAGTGGACGGCGAACTCAGTCGTCCAGGCCGTCATCGATTTCGCGGTTCGCGGCCTGCCGGTCACGCGCCAGACCGGCCACTACCTCCTCGTCCTCGGCCTGCTGTGCTGGGCGAACGGCCAGTTCGCCGCCTCTGCGGTCTTCCGTCACGGTCGCCCGATCGGGCCGATCATCGTTCTCGGCACGGTCCTGGTGGCCAACATGTCGGCGACCGACAACGACGCTCAGATCTGGTTCCTCGTCCTGTTCTCGATGGCCGCGCTGTTCCTGCTGACCCGGCTCCACGCCCTCGACGAACGGGCGACCTGGATCCGTCGCCGGATCGGCGACCCGACGACGGTCGGCTCGCTCTATCTGCGGGGCGGAACCGTGTTCATCATGATCGCGATCTTCGGATCCCTCGTCCTGACCGCGTCCGCACGGTCGGCTCCGCTCGCCGGCTTCTGGGATGACGCACGGCCTGCGCTCGTCGGGGTCAGCCAATGGCTGCAGCGGATCATCCCCGCGGCACCGGGTGCCCGGCAGCTCGGCGTGCCTTCGTTCGGGCAGCAGGTCACGATCGGCGGGACGTGGTCGACGACGAACGCGCCGGCCCTCGAGATCAGTCGGCCGAGCGGCGACGATCGCCGCTTCTACTGGCGAGCCACCACCTATGACCAGTTCACGTTGTTCGGATGGTCGGCGACGGACACGGTCGAGGCTGCCCGCCCGGCGGGCGCGAGCACGCTGGATGGCACCCGCGACTCGATCCCCACGACCAGCGCACGGACCGCGGAGACGTTCCGGATCGTGCCTCTATCGGAGTTCCTGAACGTCGTGTTCAGTCCGATCGACCCGCTCTCGGTCGACCAGCCGACCAGGATCACGACATCCGGCCCCGATGGCTTCTTCCAGGCCATCGCGATCGAGCCGCGCGTTCCGTACACGGTCAGGGCGTCGGTCGAGACGCTGGCGGACGTCCCCGGCGGGGTCACGGAGAATCGCCTCCGCGCGGCCGGCCGCAACTATCCGACCGACATCGTGACCCGCTACACCACCGTGCCTCCCGGTGCGATCGGCACGTTCGCCACGGCCCTGCTCGCGGACTTCGAGGCGAAGGTCAAGCAGACACCGGGAACGCCGTACGACTTCGCCAACGTGATGGAGACGGAGTTCCGCAACTCGTCGCGCTGGCACTACACCACGAGCCTGCCCGGTGTGTGCAATGGGGACAGCTCGATCGTCGAGTGCTTCGCCCAGTACCGACAGGGGTTCTGCGAGTACTTCGCGAGCACGATGGCGATCCTCCTGCGCAAGGAGGGGATCCCGACACGGCTCGTCGAGGGCTTCCTGCCGGGCCAGATCGACGTTGCGACGGGCCTCGAGAAGGTCAACTCGAGCGCGGCCCACGCCTGGGTCGAGGTGTACTTCCCGGGCATCGGCTGGAAGGAGTTCGATCCGACCGGCGGGCTGGCTGATACCCAGCCGATCCTTCCGGGTGCCGTACAGCCGATCCCGACCCTGGCGCCGAGGCCGTCAGCCGTTGTCGCCAACCTTCCTCCCCGCGCCCCGGCTGGCGAGCAGAGCACGCGACCGGGCGGCAGCCGCACGTCTTCGACCGATCGCTCCGGCAACGCCGCATACATCGCGATCGCCATCGCGCTCCTTGCCGCGGTCCTCGCGGGCGTGTTCCTCGCCTATCGCCGCGGTCCGCGCGGGGCGATGACGCCCGAGGGGGTCTACGCCTCGGTCGTTGGGCTCGCGCGCCGGTTCGGCTTCGGCCCGCGTCCGACCCAGACTGCGTTCGAATACGCGGCCGCGCTCGGCGACGTGCTGCCGGGCATCAGACCGGAGCTCCAGACGGTGGCGACCGCCAAGGTCGAGGTGGCGTACGGCCGGCGCGAGCTCGGTGACGACCGGCTCAAGGCGCTGCGCGACTCGTACCGGCGCCTGCGGGTCTCACTCCTGCGCCTGGCCTTCCGGCGCGGCGATCGACCGCGTGGCTCGGTGACGCGCCGCTAGAGCGCGCCCGACCGGGTCCGCGCCTCGGCCGCTGCCTGTGCCTCGTCGTCGAGCAGGCTCGCGAGGTGTTCGGTCAGGTTCATCGCTCGAACCACCGGCCGTCCGGCCCGAATCTCGATGACGGTGATCCCGCACAGGTCCGAAGACCACATCCAGAACCGTTCGAGCGGCAGGTCGAAAAGGGTCAGCAGCACGACCTTGAAGACGCCGTCATGCCCGACGAGGATCGTCCACGGCTGATCGGGCACCCGGTCGTGGTAGCCGGCGACTTGAGGAGCGTCGATCGAGCCGGGCCGGCCCGCGCCGGCGAGCTTGACGAGGAGATCGGCAAGGCCCGGCGACACGCGGGCCTGAACATCGGCCAGCCGCTCGCCGCCCGGCGCCCAAGCCGTCGTCGGGGTGCGTCGCCAGGCCGCCAGCCGATCGCCGTCGCGAGCCGTGATCTCGGCCGACGGCAGGCCCTCCCATGCGCCCTGCCCGATCTCGAGGAAGCGCGGGTCGGGCCGGATCGGGATCGGAAGGTCGAATGCGTCGGGCGCCGTGGCCGCCGCATGGATCGTGGACGCCGTCTCGGCTGCACGGCCGAGCGGCGAATGGACGATCGCGAGCGGCGGACCGGCCGGGATCGGCAGGGCGGGCCGGTCGTGGGGCCGGGCGAGCCGGCGGGCGACGAGAGCGGCCTGGCGCCGGCCGATGGCCGACAGCGGGGTCTCCAGCTGGCCCTGGAACCGGCGCTCGGCGATCAGCTCCGATTCGCCGTGGCGGACGAGCACGAGCGTCGCGTCGAGATCGACCGGGATCCGGACAGCGTCCTGATTCGACGCCACCGGTTCGCCGGCGGTCAACGGTCCGGGCCGAGCCGGATCGTCCACAGCTCGATCACCGAGTCGTGGCTCCGGATCGCCTCGGCGACCTCGGGCGAAACGTCGTCGTCGAGGGCGAGGACCATCAGGGCATCGGCCCGCGGCGCGCTTCGCCCGACGTGCATCGCGCTGATGTTCACGTCGGCCTCGCCGAGGGTCTGGCCGATCCGCCCGATCATCCCGGGCCGGTCGCGGTGGTGGGTGATCAACATCACGTCGGTCGGCTCGAGGTCGAGCCGGTACTCGTCGAGGCGGGTCAGGCGGAGCTCGCCGCCGGCGACCGTTCCGGCGACTGTCGTGAGCCGTCCGCCGCTCTCGCCCGACAGGCTGATCTGGGCATCGTGCGAGCCCGCGTCCGGCGTCTTGCGCTCGATGACCGTGATCCCGCGCGCCTTGGCCAGGGCGGCCGCATTCACGAGGTTCACGCGCTGGGTGGTGGACGTCTCGATCATGCCCCGGAGCACCGCGGCCGTGAGGGGCGAGGCGTCGAAGGTTGCGAGCTCGCCCGCGATCTCGAGCGTGACCGTCCGGATCCCCGTCCGGGCGAACTGGGCGAAGAACCGGCCGAGCATCTCGGCCAGCGGCAGGTACGGCGCGATCGCCCGCGCGGTCTCGGGCGTGAGCAGAGGAGCGTTGACCGCGTAACGGGCCGAGCGCCCGGCCAGCACGTCGAGGACCTGCTCGGCGACCTCCTCGGCGACGAGCACCTGGGCCTCGGCGGTGGAGGCGCCGAGATGCGGCGTCAGGAGCGTGTTCGGCGCATCGAGCAGGGGCGACCCGGTCGGCGGCTCCGCCTCGAACACGTCGATGCCCGCGCCCGCCAGCTGGCCCGTGGCGAGAGCCTCGGCGACCGCGCCCTCGTCGAGGATCCCCCCGCGGGCCACGTTGAGCAGGATCGCGCCACGCTTCATTCGCGCGATCTGGTCGCGTCCGATCAGGCCGCGGGTCGTCCGCGTCAACGGCACGTGGACGGTGATCACGTCGGATCGCTCGACGAGCGTGTCGAACGAAACGAGCTCCACGCCGTGGTGGGCGGCCTGCTCCGCGGACACGAACGGATCCGACGCGAGGACGACCATCTCCATCGCGACGGCCCGGGCGGCGATCGCCTGGCCGATCTTGCCGAGCCCGACGATGCCGAGGGTTCGGCCGCGCAGCTCGAGCCCGGTGAACTGGGCCCGCTTCCACTCGCCGCGTCGGACAGACGCATCGGCCGCCGCGACCTTGCGGGCGACGCCGTACAGCAGCGCCAGCGTGTGCTCGGCGGCCGCGATCGTGTTGCCCGTCGGCGCGTTGACGACCGTGATCCCGGCAGCGGTCGCGGCCTCGAGATCGACGTTGTCGACCCCGACCCCGGCCCGGCCGACGACCTGCAGGCGATTGCCCGCGGCGGCGATGATCGGGGCGTCGACCTGGACCTGGCTGCGCACGACGAGCGCGTCATAACCCGGCAGGATCGCGCACAGCTCCTCGCGGCTGATGCCCGGCCGCTCGTCCACCTCGTGGGCGGCTCGCAACCGATCGATGCCTTCCTGGGCGATCGGCTCGACGACCAGAATCCTCACGCGGGAACGGTGGCGCGATCGGCCGGGCGTGCGTCGGGAGCCGCCTCCGACCCCATCTGCACCGCGAGCGCGGCGGCCTGGGCGGCCGCCACGGCCCGGCCTGGCTCGATCCGACGGCCCTGCTCGAGCGTGACCCGCTCCAGGACCGCGATCACGCCGAGGATCTCCTCGACCGTGACCGAGCCGAGGTGGCCCAGCCGGTAGATCTTGCCCGCGAGCTTGCCCTGGCCGCCGGCAAGGACGACGCCGTGACCCTTGATCGCGCCGTTGAACGCCTTCCAGTCGTGGCCGTCAGGAAGGACGGCGGCAGTCACGGTCCGCGACGCGAAGCGCTGGTTGGCGAACAGCTCGAAGCCGAGCGCGGTGAGACCCGCGCGAGAGGCCGCGGCGCACGCCTCGTGCCGGGCGAAGACGCCGGCCTTGCCCTCCGCCTGCATCAGGCGAAGGCCCTCGTCGACCTGGAAGACGACCCCGATCGCCGGCGTGAACGGCGTCTGGCCGGCCGCCGCGGACTCGCGATGGGAGCGCATGTCGAGATAGAACCGCGGCATCGTGGCGGTCTCGGTCGCGGCCCAGCCACGCTCCGACGCGGCGATCATCGCGAGGCCCGGGGCGGCCATCCAGGCCTTCTGCGATCCGGTGACGACGAGATCGACGCCCCACGCGTCCATCTCGAACGGGACGGCGCCCAGGCCGGACACGCTGTCGACCAGGATCAGGCTGTCCGGCGACTCCTCCCGCACGACCGCCGCCAGCTGGCCGATCGGGTTCATCACCCCGGTCGACGTCTCGTTGTGCGTCAGCAGGACCGCTTGCGGCCCGGGGTTCGCCCGGAGCGCCGCGCGCACGACGGACGGATCGGCCGCCTCGCCCCATTCGACCTCGATCTTCGTCACGTCCGCCCCGTAGATCCTGGCGATCTTCGCGAACCGGTCGCCGAAGCTGCCGATCGACACCGCAAGGACCCGGTCCCCGGGCGACAGCGTGTTGACGATCGCGGTCTCGAGCCCGCCCGAGCCGGCGCAGGTCAGCATGACGACATCGGACGTGGTTCCGAAGAACGGCTTCATTTCGTCGAGGATCCGGGCGAGCATCGCGGCGAACTCGGGGCCGCGGTGATTGATCATCTGGCGAGCGCCCGCTTCGCGGACGGACGATGGAAGGGCGGTCGGGCCGGGAATCCTGAGGTTGGGTTCGAAGCGGTCCATGGGGTCTCCTCGGGACGCGGGCGGACGTGCGGAATGCGTCTGTGACGGTCCCTCGATGGTCGCAGAAGCGCCGCGATCGTGCCAGTCGACGAAGGATCGGGTGCCCCGGGATCACGCCCCGATCGGAAACGGATCGCCGACGGCCGACCGTTGTGGCCAGCCGCCGGCGAACGAGGTCAGAAGCCGGTCACCGCGAGCCAGCGATCGGTGCGTGGAGGGGTTGGATCTGACGGACCCGGTACGATCCTCCGGGTCGCCCGGTTTCGGCGGTTCGTAACAATCGACGGCCGACGGCGTCGCAGCCGGTAGCGGACGATCGTCAACCCAGCGCTCACCGCCTCCATGGAGTGCTTCCACTTGGACTCGCAGCGTCGTCCCGTCGACCCCGGCTATCCCCGACTCCGGGTCGGCGCGCGCCGCAGCCGGAGGAGGACAGCACTCGTCGCTCTCCTCAGCCTGGCGCTGGTCGGCCTCACGGTCGGGGCGGCCGCGGTCGCGACGGACAGCTTCGGAGCCGGTGTCCTCTATCAGCGAGCCGTGGCCAAGGTCGACCGGATCCTCGCCGGGCCGCCGCCGAATCGGTCGATCGATCCGGAATTGCTCGTCACCCCGGAGCCGGACAGCCCGTCACCAGGTCCGACCTCGACCCTGCCACCGGTCGCCAGCGGCCAGCCCCGGCCGACGCCGGGGCCGACCGCGACGCCCCTCCCCCGGGTGGCGGTCGACGTCGACATCGTGACCGACCACAAGGCCGTCTTCATCAGCGAGATCCGGAATGACTGGTGCGCACCGGCCGGGGTCACGATGGTCCTCGCGATCATGGGCAAGGGCGCCCCGACGAATGCCCGCGAGTCGGAGATCGCCTCGCGCATCGGCGAATGGGACAGCTACAGCGACAGCCACAACGGCCTGTGGGGCCCGTCAGCGATGGCCCAGGCCCTCACGGCGTATGGGGTTCCCGGCTACAAGGTCCGGATCTACGAGACCCGCGCCGATGCCCTGCGCGGCGCCGCGAAGGCCATCGCCGCGACGAACTCGCCGGCGATCCTGATTGCCTGGTACGGCGCCCACACCTGGGTGATGACCGGCTACCGGGCCAACGCCGATCCGCTCGTGTTCGCCGACGCGAAGGTCAGCGGGACCTACATCCTCGATCCGTGGTACCCACGGAACTCGTCGATCTGGGGCCAGTCCGATCCACCGGGAACCTTCCAGGACGCGGCCGAGATGATCCGCAACTACCTGCCCTGGAAGCGTCCCGAGGGCCTCTATCCCGTGCGGGACGGCAACTTCCTCGTCGTGGAGCCAACGATTCCGCGCGGCTGACGAATCGGTCGTCGCGGGTCGAGAGTGGCCCGGCTCATGAGGCCGGCGCGGCGAGCCCGATCCTTCGCAGCCGCGGCACGAGGAACACGGTCAGCAACGCGACCTTGACCACGCCGCCGGCGGCCGCCGCGATCGGGATCGCGACAATCCCGATGGAGCCGACGAGGGTCGAGCCCACGAGCAGGATCGTGGCAAACCCGGCGATCGAGGCGAGGACCTGGAGGATCGTGTTGTGGGTCGCGTACAGGGCGCGCGACAGGGGATAGGACATGCTGTCGAGCGGGATCGAGAGGGCGTAAGCGGTGAGGATCGTCGCGGTCCGATCGACGTCGTTCGGGCCGAACGCTCCGCCGCCCAGCAGCAGCTCCACGAGGGGATGGGCCAGGATCGCGAGCGCGATCGCCCCGAGGACGGTGAGCCCGCCGATCGTCACGAGGTTCCGCCCGAGGATCCGCCGGAAGGTCGTTGCGTCGCCGGCCGCGAATGCCGCCGCCAGCGTCGGGAAGACTGCCAGCGAGAACGAGGCCCCGATCAGGCTGACTGGCACGACCTGGTAGTCCGAGGCGAAGTTGAACGAGCTGACGGCGCCGATGCCGACCGACGCCGCCAGATTCGTGAAGAAGGTCAGGGTCAGCGGATCGATGGGCTGGCTGACCATTCGCGGCACCATCAGCCGCGCGAACTCGCGGAAGGCCGGCGTCCGGATCGCGAACCGGGGCCGGATGCGGAACGGCGTCCGGAGCAGGCCGATCATCCGGATCCCGAGATGGGCAACGGCCCCGCCGAGCGCCCCGACGGCCGTCGCCTGGATTCCGTAGCGATGACCGAACAGGACGGTCCCGGCCACGATCCCGCCGGTATACAGGATCGGCGCCAGCGCATAGAACAGAAAGCGCTGGTGGGCGACGAGAACCTCGCCGATCGCGATCGACGCGGCGAACAGGACGGGCGTCGCGCACATGATCCGGAACAGGTCGACGTAGAGGGCGCGCGTGGCTGGATCGAAGGACGGGGCGACGATCTCGACGGTGGCCGGCGCGACCAGGAACAGGACCAGGATGATCACGGCCATGACGAGGACGGCAACGCTCAGGACCGTCCGGGCAAAGTCGTGGGCGGCAGGCTCGTCGGTCCTGCGCAGCGCGTTGAAGATCGGCACGAACGGCGCGGTCAGCCCGCCCGCGACCAGCACATCGAGAGCGATCTCCGGAATCTTGAATGCGGCGTTGTACGCGTCGAGCTCCGCGCCGGCTCCGAACGTCGAGGCGAGGGCCTTGTTGCGGAGCACGCCCATCGCGAAATAGCCGAGTGAGAGGATCGAGAGGATCAGGGCGCCGCGCGGGAAGACGCGGTCGAGCACGCGACGCACGAGCGTCATGCGGGGGTCGGCGTCCGGTCCGGCATCGGTCCTCCTGCGCAGGATGGTACGAGGCTAGACGGGGCCCGATCGGATCGTGCGACGGCGGCGACCGGACGGGGGCGTTGCGCGCCGGGAGCACGCCCTTTTCTTCAAAGTTCGCCGCGAACCGCAAGGCCTGCGGCGACAATGACGCTCCGTCGACGGTGTCTAGCGGTTGCGTCGATTGGCTTTGTCAATCGCCTTGACCGTCTTCTTGGTGCGGCCATCAGCGAAGGCGCCGTTCACGACGAGGACCGCCCAAATGGCGGCGACTGGCCAGCCGATGATCGTGATCATCAGGAGCAGGCACAGGAGGGCCTGCAACGGCTTGCCGACCGACAGCATGCCGACTGGGGGAAGCAGGATCGCCAGCAGGTATCGCACGTCCGCTCCGTTGATCGGTGAATCAGCAGGCCGTAGTCTGCGCCTTGCCCGGCTCCGCGCGTCGGTTACGTTCCCGAGGCTGGACCGGCGGCAACGGCGGGCCGTAGTGTCGCCCATGAAGGTCAGCCACTACTTTGTTGCTGCTGCGCTCCTGCTCCTGCTTGGCGCATCAGCGATGCCAGTCGGCCTTGCCGCATACGCGGTTGCCGAGGGAGGAAGCGGCCCATATGCCGTTGCCGCGGGCGTCTGGGGAGCCATGGTCGTGATCATCGCCGTGACCGGCCCTGTCGTCCTTGCTGTCGCGGGCATTGTCTCGATATGGCGGCGGCACGGCGACTGACAGCCCTCGGCGAGAGCGTCCCGTCTGCGTCCGGAATAGGTCAAGCACCCTATGTGCAGTGCAGCGTGGTCCGGGGTACTTTGCGCCCGTCAGCCCGTTCCCCCCGGGCGTGGCGAGTGGAGGCCAAGAGCGTCCGGGATGCCTACGCACGCGGCATTCCGGACGCAACCTCCCACCGGCCCGCCGCTCGGCGCGTCGGCGACGTCCTCAAGGCTGCACCGATGGCGACGGCGGGCGACGAGAAGACCCAGATCCAGCAGCGAAGTGGTCCGTCTCGTTCATGCCCGCTGCTATCGTGAGGATCCGCCTGCGGCCGTGAATCGCTGGCAGCGTGGCTGGGGTTCGAAGGGCACATGCGAGTCTCGCCGTCGAGTCGATTGGTCCTCGCCGTCCTGGTCGTGACATTCGCGATCTTCGTGGCCGTCGGGATGCGACAGCCACGCCCGGCCGACTCGGCGGTCGCGCTCGCTCCCGGTGGCCCGACCCAGACCGCCGGCGGTCAGCCAGGTGAAGGGACGCCGACCGCCGCCGACGCAAGCGGGACCGTGGCCGCACCTTCCGTGGGCGTGGGGACTCCGACAACCAAGCCGACGACGAAGCCGCAGGCGACCCCACGACCGACGGCGCGTCCGACCGCGACGACATGCCGGCCGACCGACCAGGACCGCTACGTCTACAACCCCTCGCGACTCGAGGTCCTGGCGGCCTGCATCCGGATCACAGGCGTTGTCGAGGCCGTTCGCCATGAAGCCGACGGCGATCTGCACATCCTCGTCGCGCTCGATCCGGCGTACCGGCGTCTGCTGACCGCGGCAAACCAGGGCGAGGAGCTCGGCGACCTCGTCGTCGAGCCGGTCTGCGTGCGATCCGTCAGCCAGACGGATGCGAAGGCGACGTGCGCGGCCGACCCGGATCCCTACGCCGGCCAGCTCCCGACGGTCGGCGCCGCCGTCTGGATCGAGGGCCGCTACGTCCTCGACCTGGATCACGGGAGCTGGGCCGAGCTCCATCCGCTCTACCGGTGGGGAAGCAGATAAGGGAGAGCCCAGGTGGGAGGTATCGGGCAGGCTTGGGTCGCGGCATCCGGCGTGCAGAAGGCAACGATCGCGATCGCCCTCCTGCCCGCCGTCGGAGATATCTCGACGCTCGCAGCGCCCGCGAATCAGGCAGCCCCGAGTCAACCGCCGACGGCGATTGGTCAAGGAGACCTGTCGCCCGCGGCGCCCGGTGGCCCGAAGAGCTCAGTTCTCCCAGCGGCGCCGTCCGCCACGGGCAGCGTTGCGCCGTCCACGAAGATCCCGACCCCGAAGTCGACACCGAAACCGACGCCCAAGCAAACTCCGAAGCCAACCCCAAGGCCAACGCCCAAACCGACCCCGAAGCCGGTGACCCTGACCGTGCGGATCACGAGCGTCACCTCGCCGGCCTATCGGAATTCGCTTGCGACCCTGACCGCACGAACGCAAGCCGGGGCACGGTGTTCGATCGAGGTCGATTACGCCTCCGGACCCTCGTCCGCCAGCGGCCTGATCGACAAGACGGCATCGTCGAGCGGGAGCGTCAGCTGGACGTGGAAGGTCGGCGGCCGGACCACCTTGGGCACGTGGCCCATTTACGTCACGTGCACCTGGAACGGTCAGTCATCGAGCGCCCAGACGAGCTTCCGCGTGGCCTGAGAGTCCCGCCCGCTGAACCTGTCCGTTGTGCAGCGTCACCGCCTTGCCGCTCGCAAGGCTGCGCATCTCGTGGTCGCGCGCCAAGCGTCCTCTCCGCGAGCGGGGTTGGCGCCCAAAGCCGCCTAGCTTGCGTCGTGCTTCTGCGTGTCGGCGAGCCGCTTCCGGTTCTCGATGTTCGGCTTCATCGCGTCGGTCATCGAGGCCATCGGCATCTCGGGTCGGTCTGCCTTCCTGCGCGGTCGCTCGTTGCGCGCGAGGGCGCGAGCCTCCAGGCGGGCCGCGATGTTGACCTCCTGCCCCTGATCGCTCGGAACGTAGTACCGCCGTCCGACCAGCTCGTCGGGTAGGTACTGCTGCTCCACGTCGTCGCCCTCGAAGTCGTGCGGGAACTTGTAGCCGACCCCGATTCCGTGCGCCTTCATGCGCCGGTCGCCCGCCGAGCGAAGGTGGTTCGGGACCGGGAGCGAGCCCTTCGCCATGACGTCCGCGAGGGCAGCGCCGTACGCGCGGCCGATCGAGTCGGACTTCGGCGAGGTAGCAATCAGCACCGTGGCCTGGGCGAGCGCGTACTGGGCCTCGGGCAGGCCAACGTGGTCGAGCGCCTGGGCTGCCGAGACGGCGACCTGGAGCGCGCGCGGATCGGCGTTTCCGACGTCCTCGGACGCGCTGATGATCAGGCGCCGGACGATGAACCGCGGATCCTCGCCGGCGGCGATCATCGCCGCGAGCCAGTACAGGGCGGCGTCGGGGTCGTTGCCGCGCAGACTCTTGATGAACGCCGACACCGTGTCGTAGTGGCCGTCGCCGGCCCGATCGTAGGCGAGGACTCGCTGCTGGGCCGCCGTCTCGACATCTTCGAGCCGCGGCGCGACGCGGCCCTGGGCGTCGCGGATGCCCTCCGACTCGGCGAGCGCGACGGCACCCTCGAGCACGTTCATCGCCGAGCGGGCGTCGCCGCCGGCGAGCGAGATCAGATGATCGAAGGCGGCGGCGTCGAGTGACGCCCCACCGTCGGGCCCGAGGGCGCCGGCCAGGCCGCGTTCCTCGTCGGCGAGGGCGCGCCGGACGACCGTCGCGACCGCCTCGTCAGGGAGCGCTTCGAGGCGCCAGACCCGCATCCGCGAGAGGAGCGCCGAGTTGACCTCGAAGTACGGGTTCTCCGTTGTCGTTCCCGTCAAGGTGATCGTGCCGTCCTCGACGTAGGGGAGGAGGGCGTCCTGCTGGGCCTTGTTGAAGCGATGGATCTCGTCGATGAACAGCACGGTCCGCCTGCCGTTCATCGCCAGCCCGTCCTGGGCCCGTGCGATGGCACCACGGACCTCGGCCACGCCGGACGAGACCGCAGACAGGGCGATCATGTCGGCGCCGATCGCATCGGCGAGGAGGCGAGCGAGGGTCGTCTTGCCGGTGCCGGGCGGGCCCCACAGGATGATCGAGGCGAGGTGCCCGCGATCGAGCGCGCGGCGCAAGGGCCCGCGCTCGCCGACGAGGTGCTCCTGCCCGACGAACTCGTCGAGCGACCGCGGTCGCATCCGGGCCGCGAGCGGTTGCGCACCGGGCGGCGGCTGGAACAGGGGCTCCGGCTTCGCGCCGCCGGCCTTCGTCCGTGTCGATGGCATCGTCCCAGTCTAGTTTGGTCGTGAGGCGTCGCTTCAGTCAGGAATGGAGAAGCGCCAGTCACGGAGGTCACCTAGAGTGACCACCATGGGCATCGTCGAGGACGTCGGCTTCGAGGGGCTGCATGAGGCCGACAGGCACGACCTGATCCGCGTGCAGGGTGCGCGCGCGAACAACCTCAAGGACGTCAGCATCGAGATCCCGAAGCGCCGGCTGACGGTATTCACCGGCGTCTCCGGCTCGGGCAAGAGCTCGCTGGTGTTCGACACGATCGCCGCGGAGTCGCGACGCCTGATCGACGAGACTTACTCGACGTTCGTCCAGGTCTTCATGCCGACGCTGGCGCGGCCCGACGTCGACGTGCTCGACGGGCTGACGACCGCGATCATCGTCGACCAGGAGCGGCTCGGCGCGAACCCGCGCTCGACGCTCGGCACGGTCACCGACGCCAACGCCATGTTGCGGAGCCTGTTCAGCCGCCTCGGCAAGCCCTGGATCGGCGGGCCGACGGCATTCTCCTTCAACATCCCAACGACGAGGGCAAGCGGCGTCATGACCGGCCCCAGGGGCGAGAAGAAGATCGTCCAGGACGCCGTCTACCTCGGCGGGATGTGTGCCGAGTGCGAGGGGCGCGGCACGGTCTCCGATCTCGACCTGTCCGTGATCCTCGACGAATCGAAGTCGCTCGCCGAGGGTGCCATCCTGGTGCCGGGGTACACGGCCGACGGCTGGCTGGTGGCGACCTTCATCGAGTCCGGCTTCTTCGACCCGCGGAGGCCGATCAAGGACTACTCCGAGAAGGAACGCCACGACCTGCTCTACAAACAGACGGTCAAGATCAAGGCGAAGGGCATCAACGTCTCCTACGACGGGCTGATCCCGAAGATCCGCAAGTCGATGTTCAGCAAGGATGTCGACTCGCTCCAGGCCCACATCAAGGCGTTCGTGGAGCGGGCCGCTGTCTTCAAGACCTGTCCGGAATGTGATGGCAGCCGGCTCAACGAGGCGGCACGATCCTCGAAGATCAAGGGCCTCGGCATCGCCGACGTGTGCGCCCTGCAGGTCACCGACGCGGCCGAGTGGCTGCGCGGCATCGACGACAAGGGCGTGGCGCCGCTGGTCGCCAACCTCCTCCACCTCTTCGACTCGTTCGTCGAGATCGGCCTGGGCTACCTCTCGCTGGACCGGCCTTCGGGCACGCTGTCCGGAGGAGAGTCGCAACGCACGAAGATGGTCCGGCACATCGGGTCCGCGCTGACCGACGTGACCTATGTCTTCGATGAGCCGACGATCGGGCTCCATCCCCACGACATCCAGCGGATGAACAACCTGCTCATCGAGCTCCGCGACAAGGGCAACACCGTGCTCGTCGTCGAGCACAAGCCGGAGACGATCTTGATCGCCGACCACGTCGTCGACCTCGGCCCCGGGGCGGGCACCGGAGGCGGCACCGTCTGCTTCGAGGGCACGGTCGAGGGGCTGAAGGCGTCCGACACCCTCACCGGCCGTCACCTCGACCACCGATTGGCGCTCAAGGACACGGTCCGGACGCCGACCGGCACGTTCGAGATCCGCGGCGCGGACTCGCACAACCTGCAGGACGTCGACATCGACGTCCCGCTCGGCGTGCTGTGCGTCGTGACCGGCGTGGCCGGCTCGGGCAAGAGCTCGCTTATGCACGGGTCGATCCCCGCCGGCGCGGGCGTGGTGTCGATCGACCAGAGCGCGATCCACGGCTCGCGCCGGAGCAACCCCGCGACGTACACGGGATTGCTCGACCCGATCCGCACCGCGTTCGCGAAGGCCAATGGCGTCAATCCGGCGCTGTTCTCCGCGAATTCGGAGGGCGCCTGTCCGACGTGCAACGGCAACGGGATGATCTACACCGAGCTCAGCTTCATGGAGACGGTGGCCACCCAGTGCGAGGACTGCGGGGGCAAGCGGTTCCAGGCGTCGGTTCTGGAGCTTCGGTTCGGTGGGCTCAACATCGCCGAGGTGCTCGACCTGTCCGTCGCCGAGGCGCACGCCTTCTTCGCCGAGGGCGACGCGAAGACGCCAGCGGCCGCGTCGATCCTGGCGCGCCTCGAGGACGTCGGGCTCGGCTACCTCAAGCTCGGTCAGCCGCTGCCGTCACTGTCCGGCGGCGAGCGCCAGCGGCTCAAGCTCGCCACCCGGATGGCCGAGAAGGGCGGCGTCTACGTCCTCGACGAGCCGACCAGCGGCCTCCACCTCGCCGATGTCGAGCAGCTGCTCGGCCTGCTCGACCGGCTCGTCGACGCCGGCAAGTCGGTCATCGTCATAGCCCACCACCAGGCTGTCATGGCCCACGCCGACTGGATCATCGACCTCGGTCCCGGCGCCGGCCACGACGGCGGCCGGATCGTCTTCGAGGGCACACCCGCCGACCTCGTGGCCGCCCGCTCGACCCTCACCGGCGAGCACCTCGCGTCCTACGTCGGCGCCTGACCGAAGCCCTCGCGTTCGCGCGCGATCGGGTCGCAGACGCGAGCGCAATCAGAGGGTGAAGAGCTTCATCCCGTTGACGAGGACTTCGAGGACAACGAGGATCGCGATCAGGAGGCCGCCGACGAACGCGATCCGGCGAATGTCGCGCTTGACGTAGGCGTACTCGTCGGCCGCCCGAACCGACAGTGGGACCGACGTGTAGCTGACGCCGCCGACGGCATCGACCGTCGGCCGTCGACCTCGCTCGCGGGTCCGACGTGTGTCCTCGGCCACCTGCTCCTGGGCGAGGATCGCGGCCTCCAGCTCGGCGGCGCGGGCCTCCTCCTCGCGGGTCACGCTACCGAGCGGACGGTCCGAGGTGTCGGCCGATCGGGTGGCCGGTCGCTGGAGCGGTCGTCGCTGGCCTGGACGGGCCGCGAGCCGGGAACGCTTCGCCATCGTCGGTGGAAACTCCGCATCGGTGCATTCGAGGGTGCCGGCGGAGAATAGCATCGGCACTCGTCCCCGGCGCAGCCCAGCCCATGAGACCGGCGCGTGGTGATCGAGCGTGCAGGACCACCTGCTAGACTCGGGCCGCCCGTCGACGCAGTCGCCGCAGCGCCGCCCGACGTCCGCCCGGAGGACCCCGCGATCGATCTCAACGCCTTCGTCGCGCCGTTCGTCGGGGCGGCCATCGTCGGGCTCTCGTTGGCGCTGCTCCTGCTGCTGATCCTCGCGCTCGTCCAGGGGCGCCGGATCGGACGGTTGCGCCGCCAACTGGACGGACTGACTCGCGGGGGCGACGGCGCGGATCTCGGCGCCGTGCTCGACGCCCACCTCGACAAGGTCTACGCCGTCGCGCGCGAGCTCGACGAGCTGTCGGCCCGATCGGCGATCCTCGAGGCTGCCGGCCGGCGCGCGATCCAGCGGGTCGGGCTCGTCCGGTTCAACCCGTTCGAGGACACCGGTGGCAACCAGAGCTTCGCGATCGCTCTGACCGACGCCGCCGGCACGGGCCTGATCGTCAGCAGCCTCCACTCGCGAACGGGAACCCGGGTGTATTCCAAGGCCGTGACCGACGGTCGCTCGGACGGCGCGCTGTCGGCCGAGGAGACCGAGGCGCTCCGCCTCGCGCTGAATGGCCCGGCGGCGGCGGGCAGCGGAGCCCGCGCCCGCGACCGGGTCGCCGGACCGGCCTGACAGACTAGGTGTCACGGGGCCTGACGATGATCGTGTCATGGCCCCTGATCCGATCTCGCTGGGCGACCCGATGAGCCGTCCGCGCACCCGTCACGAACCCGTCCCGCTCGAGCAGATCCCCGTCTGGGACGGTTTCCTCGTGGACCCACGGTCGACGCCGTCGGGCGATCCACCGGCCGGCCTCGACGCCCTCCTCGGCGGGCTGAACCCGGAGCAGCTCCGGGCGGTGACCCATGGCGACGGCCCAGTGCTCGTCGTGGCCGGAGCCGGGACCGGCAAGACCCAGGTCATCACCCGTCGGATCGCCTGGCTGATCGCCACCCGCCGGGCGCGACCGTCCGAGATCCTCGCGCTCACCTTCACCGAGAAGGCGGCGGCCGAGATGCAGGTCCGGGTCGACCAGCTCGTGCCCTACGGCTACACCGACACGACGATCGGGACGTTCCATGCCTTCGGCGATCGGTTGATCCGGGAGTACGCGCTGGAGCTCGGCCTGCCGTCGGACATCCGGGTCCTGAGCCGGGCCGAGACGGTGATCTTCCTGCGCGAGCACCTGTTCGCCTTCGAGCTCGAACGGTATCGCCCGCTCGGCGACCCGACCCGGTTCCTCGGCGCCCTCGCCACGCTCTTCAGCCGGTGCAAGGATGAGGACGTGTCGGTCGAGGCGTACCGCGCCCACGCCGATCGGCTCCTGGCGGCGGCCGCCGAATCCCCGGGCGACGCCGTTCTCGCCGAAGAGGCCGCGCGCCAGGCCGAGCTGGCCCGAGCGTACGGCCGCTACCAGGACCTGCTCGAGACGAACGGCTGCGTCGACTTCGGCGACCAGGTGGCGCTCGCCCTCCGGCTCGTCCGGACGTCGCCGGCCGCCAGGGCAGAGATCCAGGCCCGGTTCCGGTACGTCCTCGTGGACGAGTTCCAGGACACGAACAGGGCCCAGTCCGAGCTGGTCTCGCTCGTCGCGGATCGCCACCGGAATCTGACGGTCGTCGGCGACGACGACCAGTCGATCTACCGGTTCCGCGGCGCCGCGATCAGCAACATCCTCGGCTTTCGGGACCGCGACCGCGGCGCCCGGACCGTCGTGCTGCGCCGCAACTACCGGTCCCGGCCGGCGATCCTCGAGGCGTCGCACCGGATGATCCAGTTCAACGACCCGGATCGCCTCGAGGTCCAGGCCGGCAACACCACGCGACTCGTCGCCGAGCGGGCGACCGACCCGGCCGGCCGGACTGTCCGCCTCGAGACGCATCCGTCGGGCCGCGACGAGGCGGACCGGATCGCGACGGAGATCGCCGCCCGGATCGCCGCCGGCACCGCGCCGCGCGACATGGCCATCCTCGTTCGGGCAAACGGCCACGCCG
>JANMCU010000101.1:0-7827 GCA_031361415.1 Chloroflexota bacterium
TGGGCTGATCACGGGCGCCCTGTTCCTGCTCGTCGGGGTGATCTACGAGCGGACCCACGACCGGACGATCGCGAAGATGGGCGGGGTCGCGGCGGCCATGCCGATCTACGCGGTCGCGCTCGGCTTCTTCGTCTTCGCATCGGGCGGGCTGCCGGGCCTGTCGGGCTTCGTCGGCGAGTTCCTCGTCCTCGTCGGGGCCTTCGAGTACGCGCCGGCGGTCGCGGCGGTCGCGACGTTCTGCATGGTCCTCGCCGCGGGCTACCTGCTCTGGATGTTCCAGCGGATCGCGTTCGGCGAGGTGTCCGACTTCCTCAAGGGCCTCGGCCACCACCTCACCGACATGACCCCGACCGAGATCCTGACGCTCGGGCCCCTGGCGGCCCTGACGGTCGTCTTCGGGCTGTTCCCCGGGCTCCTCCTCGACCTCGTCAAAGGCTCGGTCAGCGCGGTCCTCGCCGATGCCGGGCGCGAGGGCTCGATCGCGCTCGCCACCCAGACCGCGGTCGTCCTGATCGCCGTCCCGATCCTGTATGTCGTCGGCCGGTTGATCTGGGTCGCCCGGATCGACCTGTCGGGCGGCGCCGCGAGCGGCGGCTCGGCCGTCGAGCCGGTTACGTCGGTGGAGGGCGCCTCGTGAGCCTGGCCGACCTCACCGTCATCTCGCCGCTGCTCGCCGCCGTCGCGACCGCGATCGCGATCCTCATCGTCGACCTCATCCTGCCGAATCGACCGACGCCGGTGATCTTCACGGCCCTGGCCGGGCTCGCGATCACCGCGGCGGTCACCCTCGTGGTCGGGTCGGGCGACACCGCCCGGGCGTTCGGCGGGATGTACCGGCTCGATGCGTTGACGAGCTTCCTCGACCTGCTGTTCATCTCGATCATCGCGATGACGATCGTGTTCGCGCCCGACTATCTGACTCCGCGCGGCCTGCCGGTGGCCGAGTTCGCGGTCGTCCTCGTGTTCGCGATGTGCGGGACGTTCGTGATCGCCGCCTCGGCCGACCTGCTCCTGCTGTTCCTCGGTCTCGAGCTCATGGTCCTGCCGGGCTACCTGCTCGCGGGCTATCACAAGTCGGACAACTACTCGACCGAGGGCGCGATCAAGTACTTCCTCCTCGGCTCGTTCAGCTCGGCGATCTTCCTGTTCGGGCTGGCGTTCGTGTGGGGCCTGTCGGGCTCGACGAGCATCGTCGTCGTCGCGAGCAAGCTGACCGAGGTCGCAACGGGCCAGGCGCCATTCAGCCCGGGCCTGGCGATGGGCTTCGCCTTCCTGACGACCGGCGTCGCGTTCAAGATCGCCGCCGTGCCGTTCCACTACTGGACGCCCGACGCGTACCAGGGCTCGCCGACGCCGGTCACCGGCTACCTGTCGGTCGGTCCCAAGATCGGCGCGTTCGCGCTGATCCTGCGGCTGTTCGTCGAGGCGCTCGGGCCGATGAAGGCGGACTGGCTGCCGGTGATCGTCGTCCTGGCGGCCGCGACGATGACTCTCGGAAACCTCGTCGCGCTGACCCAGGACAACGTCAAGCGGATGCTCGCCTACAGCTCGATCGCCCACACCGGCTACATGCTCGTCGGCCTCGCGGCGTACGCCGGCGGCCAGCGCCAGGGCCTCGAGGGACTGCTGTTCTACGGGGCGGCCTATTCGTTCATGAACCTCGGCGCCTTCGCCGTCATCGCCGCCCTCCAGAAGCGGGCCGGCGTGACGTCCGGTCTGGCGACCTTCGCCGGCCTCGGCCGGAAGGAGCCGATCCTCGGGCTCCTGATGGTGCTCTTCCTGCTGTCCCTGACCGGCATCCCGCCGACCGCGGGGTTCTTCGCCAAGGCGCTGATCATCGTCGCCGCGGTCCAGGCCGGCGGGTGGGTCGGCTTCCTCGCAGTCCTGATGGTCCTGAACGCCGCCGCGGCCGCGTTCTACTACCTGCGGGTCGTCGTCTACATGTACATGCGCGAACCGGCGTCCGAGGCGCCCGCCCTCCGTCATGGGCGCCTGCTGTGGGGCGGGCTCGCGGCGGCGACGGTGCTCACGATCGCGTTCGGGGTGTTTCCGGGGCTGATCCTGGGCGTTGTCCAGAACGCGGCAAAGGCGATCGCCTTCTAGATCGGCGCAGGGTAGGGCCGACCGCGCGACCGGGCGAAGATCCCGGGTGTCCGCTCCCGACGCCGGTTGACGCTACGGCGTGACCTTCACGTCGGGCAGGATCTTCTGGAGGCCCGTCGCGAAGACGCCCGGCCCGACCCGGCCGAGGGCGGCGGGCGAGCCGCTCGCGGCCGGACCGCAGCTGGGGGCGGGCGAGCCACTCGTGGCGGGCGAGCCACTCGTGGCGGGCGAGCCACTCGCGGCGGCCGAGCCGCAGGCGGTGCTCGGCGACGGCGCGACCGACGGCGACGGCGATGGCGACGGCGCGACCGACGGAACGAGCGTCGGCGCCGGGGTCGGGCGCAACCCGACCGGATCGGGCCCGGCGAACACGAGCGCGGCGAGGATCCCCGCGGCGACGAGGACACCCGCAAGGAGGCCGGCGAGGATCGTGATCCCGGTCTTCATCGCGGGGCGAGGGTACCAGTACGGACGGGCGGGGGCGTCGCGGACCCGGCCACTGCTAGGGTGGACGTCCTGTGAGGACCTTCTTGGGCTCGCTCCGCGACCGCATCCTGCCGGCCGTCCTGACGGCAGCCGGGGTGACCCTGATCGCAGCCGGGCTCTTGAGCTACACCGGCCAGGCCTCGGCGGCGGCCGATCCGTCGATCTCGGCCGAGCCGACGATCGTGTCCGCCGATCCGGGTTCCAGCCTCGCGTTCCCGTCCCTGCCGCCGATCGACGCCTCGCCGTCGACCTCGAGTGCGCCATCGGCCAGCCCGAACGCAAATCGGGTCGCAACGAGGGTCGTCGTCGAGGCGCTCGGTATCGACCTGCCGATCATCAAGCCGCGTGGCGACTCCACGACCTACCCGCAGTGCAATGTGGCGATGTACATCCAGGCCCCGTTGCGCAAACCCGGCCAGGGCGGCTCGACGTATCTCTACGCCCATGCGCGCGATGGGATGTTCGGCCCGATCTACGAGCGCGCGATCCTGAAGAAGAGCGGCGGTCCGAAGTCGATGATCGGGATGATCATCCAGATCTACACCAGCGACGACCTGCTGTTCGAGTACGAGGTCACGGAGGTCCGCCTGCACCAGCTGAACCTCGACGCAGCGGCCAATGCGACCACCGAGGAGCTCTGGCTCCAGACCTCCGAGGGCCCGAAGGGCACGCCGGGCAAGACCCAGCTCCTGGCCCTGCCGCTGATCACCCTGCCGGCCGATCACAAGGCCGCCCATCCGACGCCGCATCCCCTGAACTGCGCCTGACCGACAGGCGCGGAGGCGCCACGACGGCGCGCCCGTCCGAGCGCTGCTAGGATGCCCGCCCGATGCACACCCTCGCCCGCGTCCTCCGTGACCGGTTCGCGCCGGCCCTGTTGACCGCCGCTGGCGTCACGCTCCTGGCGGCCGGCCTGCTCCACTACGGCGGCTCGGCGGACGCCAGCCCGGGCGGGTTTCCGTCACCGTCGGATGTCGCCGCGCTGGCGACGCCCGGCTTCGTTCTCCCGAGCCTGCCGCCCATCGACGGCTCCGCCCCGCCGCCGAGCGTCGCTCCGAGCCCGAATCCAAACCGCGTGGCCACCCGCGTCGTCATCGACCAGCTCGGAATCGACCTGCCGGTCATCGCCCAGCCGAACGCGAACTACCCGTCGTGCAACGTGGCGATGTATTACGTGGCACCCGGGCTCAGCCAGCCCGGCCTCGGTCGCTCGATCTACATCTACGCCCATGCCCGGACCGGGATGTTCGGGCCGCTGTACGAGCGCGCGATCCTCGGCCGGAGTGGCGGTGCCGCCTCGCTCAAGACGATGCTCGTCCGCCTCTACACCAGCGACGACTTCATGTTCGAGTACCAGATCACGAGGGTCCTGCCGCACGTGCCGCCCGACAACCACTTCCTCGACGGCCCGCTCGCGGTCAAGTCCGAGACCCTCTGGCTGCAGACGTCGACCGGCCCGAACGGGTCGTATCCCAAGCTCCAGGTGGTCGCGATGCCGTTCGACGTCGAGGCGGCGCCGCACGCCGACGCCCACCCGAAACCTCACCCGATCAACTGCGCCTGATCAAGGGACGACGATCCGGGACGCAGCGGCGGGCCCGCTGCTCGGAACCTCAGATCCAGTCGATCCGGCGCAGGAACGCCGCCGCGCCGACGGCCAGCAGGATCACGCCCAGGGTGACGAGCCAGAACCCGCCGGCCTCGGCGCCCGCGAACGCCGTCCCCGCCTCGCTCATCCCGAAGATCCCGGCGACCGCCCCGATCCCGGCCAGGATCACGGTCACCCCGGTCAGGCGCTTCATGATCCGCGACAGGTCGTTGTTCACGATCGAGACGTAGATGTCGAGGGTGCCCGAGACCAGGTCGCGGAAGTTGTCGAGCTCGTCGGTGACCCGGATCAGGTGGTCGTAGACGTCGCGGAAGTAGACGATGTGCTTGGGGTCGATCGAGCCGACCTCGCGGTTCGTCAGCTGGTTGAAGATCTCGCGGGCCGGCGACGTCGCCCGGCGCAGGTCGATCAGCTCGCGCTTCATCGCGAACAGCCGCTGGAGGGTGGTGTCGGACGCCGTCTGCATCACCCGGTCCTGGAGATCGTCGATGTCGTCGCCGATCTTGTCGAGGACCGGGAAGTAGCCGTCGACGACCGTGTCGGCGATCGCGTACAGCAGGTAGTCCGGGCCTTTCTGGAGCGCGTGCTCGACCCCGAACCGGAGCGGCGCCGCCGACGAGTCACCGAGCGATCCGTCGTGGACCGTGAGGAGGTATCCCTGACCGAGGACGAAGTCGATCTCCTCGGCCGCCGCTTCGCCCTCGTAGCGCAGAGCGAACAGGACGAGGTGGACGACATCCTGGTCGAACGACTCGATCTTCGAGCGCTGGTTCCGCTCGCGGATGTCCTCGGCGATCAACGGATGCAGCCCGAGCGCGTCGGCGGCGGCCTTGACCTGGCTCTCGTCCGGGCTGGCGAGATCGACCCAGATCCGGTGGTCTGGCGCGGCGATCAGCTTCGCCAGGTCGGCGAGATCGGTCGACTCGGTCGAGCTGTCGCCGTGGCAAGACACGATCCGGACGGACCCGGGCTTCTTCGCTCCGAGCTCGGTGGCCTTGAGGTGCGGGTCGTCCGTGGGGGACCCAGGGTCCCGGGTTCGCTCGAGCGCGTCACCGCGCGAGCCGGGGCGGCGGCCCCCGGGCCTGGCGGCCGCGCGGTCGCCCTTCACCGGGCGCTGGCGCATCTCAGAGGGCGATCGTCGACTCGAGCCCGTCTTCGCCATCGAGTCCGTCTCCGCCTTCCGCTCCCGCCGCCGCGGCCGTGCCGGTCGCGGTCCGCTCGGCGGTGAGTCTACGCGTCCGACCGCCGAGGGCGAGACCGGGCGGGATCGCGATGATCGTCACGACCCCCGCCGCGAGAAACATCCCGACCAGGATCCCCGACGCCTCCCTCGCCGCCCATGCCTCGAGCGCATCGACGACCAGCCCGTCGCGAAGCGGCCGGTCGCGCAGCTCGGCCGGGATGACCGCCTTCCAGCCGTCCGGGTTTGCCGCCGAGAACAGGCGATCGTAGAGCCGGTCGATGGTCGTCGAGCCGTAGGCGGTCAGGATCGCGACCCCGATCGCCATCCCGATCATCCGGGCGACCGTCACGATCGCGCTGGCCATCCCGAACGACGCCCGGCCGGCGCTCTCGACCGCGGCCGTGCTCCGCGGCGTCACGGTCAGCCCGAACCCGAACCCGAACCCGCCGAGGACCACGGCGACGATCCCGATCGGGACGGCCGGCGTCCAGCCCGACATCAGCCAGAACATCGCCGCACAGAGCAGGAGGCCGACAAAGGTCACGAGCCGAAGCGAGAGGACGCGGACCGCGAACCCCGACACGAGCGCGCCGAGGGCCGTCGCGCCCGCGAGAGCTCCGAGGGCGAATCGCTGCTGGTCCGGTCCGCCGTACAGGACGCGGTCGACAAACACGGCGCCACCGATGATCGCGGTCGCGAACGCGAAGCCGGTGAGGAGCGACACCAGCGCCGCGGACGAGAAGGCGATGCTCCGGAACAGGCGCGGATCGAGGAACGGGTCGGCACGACGGAATCCACGGACGACGGTCAGGAGCGTCGCCGCGACCGCCAGCGCGACCAGCCCGACGCCGACGAGGACGGGATCGGGCCCGCCGATGTCGGTCACGCCGATCAGGGTCACCGCTCCGAGCGCGGCCGCAAGGGCGACGCTCCAGACGACCGCTCCGACGACATCGGGGCCGCCGGCCCGACGCGGGGTCTCCCAGCCGCTCGATGCGGCCCATGCGATCAGCAGGGCGCCGAGACCGATCGGGACGTTGACGTAGAACACCCAGCGCCAGGCGGGCGTCAGAACGTCCCGAACAGCGCTCGGGTCGGCAACGCCGAGGCGATCCAGCCCGCTCGACACGTTGAACCCGCCGAGGATCGCAGCGCCCAGGAACGGCCCCGCGGCCATCCCGAGGAACGTGAGCGCGCCGATGATCCCGAGCGCCCTCGGCCGATCGTGGCCATCGAACAGGTGCGACGCCGCCGCCGTCCCGACCGGGACGAGGACGCCACCGCCGATCCCCTGGATGATCCGGCCGGCGATCAGCTCGTCGAGTGTCTGGCCGCGCCCGGCGACGAGCGACCCGATGACGAAGATGACGAGCGCCCCGAGGAACAGCCGCCGGGCGCCCCACACGTCCGCGAGCCGACCTGCCAGCGGCATCGCCACGACGTAGGCGAGGAGATAGCCATTGACGATCCACGACGCGTGGCGCAGCTCGGAGAAGGCGGGCTTGCCGAGCTGGTCGGTCGTGGCGAGGTCGAGCAGGATCGACGGCAGGGCGGTGGCCGTGATCATCAGCTCGAGGCCCGCGAGGAATACCCCGATCCCGAAGACGGCGAGGAGGCTCCAAGCGCTGAACCGGCTCACCGACTGAGGGTACAGGGCACGAGTCCCGGGCGGCCGGGGGCATCGTCCGACCCGAACGCGGTTGACAGCCGGAGCATCGCCTCGTTAGGATCAACCTCCATTGATATAAACGGCCGTTGATCGAACCGGCCGGGCACCCGAGCCCCCAAGCGGAGCAGACCCCTGAGCCCCTCTCCCGCCCGCGTTCGCAGCACGATCGCAAACGCCGTCCTCCAGCCCGAGGAGCTGCGCGAGCTGCGTCTCGTGCACAAGGCCCTCGCCGACGTGAACCGTCTCCGGATCGTGCGCGCGCTCGCCGGTGCCGAAGCGACGGTGGCCGACCTCGTCGCCCAGGTCCGGCTCTCGCAGCCGCTCGTCTCCTGGCACGTGGGCCGCCTTCGCGCCGCCGGCCTCGTCACGACCCGCCGGATCGGCCGTGAGACGTTCTGCCGACTCCGTACGGAAGCGTTTGACGCCTTCGCCGCCCGCCAGGCCGACATCCTCGGCATCGCGCCGTCCGGGAAGCGGGATCGGGCCACCTCGTGACCGGTTCGCTCGTCACCCCGGAGCTGCGCGCCCGCGTCCGCGGCGTGGCGGTCCCGATCGCGCTGGCCCTCGGCCGGCTCGGCCTGACACCGAACGCCCTGACGGTCCTGGGCTTCGGGATCTCCGTCGTGGATGCGGTCGCGGCGTCGCAGCAGGCATGGATCGCGGCCGGGCTTGTCACGACCCGCCGGATCGGCCGTGAGACGTTCTGCCGACTCCGGACGGAAGCGTTTGACGCCTTCGCCGCCCGCCAGGCCGACATCCTCGGCATTGCGCCGTCCG
>JANMCU010000102.1:0-30907 GCA_031361415.1 Chloroflexota bacterium
GAAGGTCGATCCCCGAGCTCGCGTCTGGCAGCTATCGGTGGGCGAGCAGCAGCGGGTGGAGATCCTCAAGATGCTCTACCGCGGAGCCCGGATCCTGATCCTGGACGAGCCGACCGCGGTGCTCGCCCCCCAGGAGGCTGACGACCTGTTCGCGACCCTGCGGTCGATGACCGCCGACGGCCGGAGCGTCGTGTTCATCAGCCACAAGCTCGGCGAGGTGCTGGCCATCGCCGACCGGGTGACCGTCATGCGTCGCGGGGTCGTCACCGCCGCGGGGCTGCCGACGGCCGGCGCGACCAAGGCGGACCTCGCCCGGCTGATGGTCGGTCGGAGCGTCCTCGAATCGCTCGATCGGCCGCCGATCGAGCCCGGCCCCCTGGTGCTCGAGCTCCGCGGCGTGTCGACCACGAGTGATCGCGGGTTACCGGCACTGCGCGATGTCGCGCTCGCGGTCCGGGCAGGCGAGATCGTGGGGATCGCCGCCGTCGCGGGCAACGGCCAGAGCGAGCTGGCCGAGGTCATCACCGGGCTCCGGGCGTGCACCGGCGAGATCCTGGTCGGGGGTGAGCCGGTCGCCAACGCGTCGGCCGGCACGATCCTCCGGCGCGGGGTGGCCCACGTCCCGGAGGACCGGACGAGCGTCGGCAGCGCACCGAACCTGTCGCTGACGGACAACCTGATCATGAAGCGCTATCGCGACGCGCCAATCGCGCGTGGCTGGCTGCTCGACGACGCATCGGCCCGGTCCATCGCGAACGGCCTCCGGGACACCTACCGGATCGCGGCGCCGACCGTCGACACGGAGGTCCGGCTGCTCTCCGGCGGCAACCTCCAGCGGGCCATCCTTGCCCGTGAGATCGAGACGAAGCCGGGTCTGCTCATCGCCGTGCAACCGACGCGAGGGTTGGATGTCGGCGCGATCGAGTCGGTCCATCGGCTCCTGATGGGCCTGCGTTCGAGCGGCACGGCGATCCTCCTGATTTCGGAGGAGCTCGACGAGATCCTCGCTCTCGCCGACCGGGTCGAGGTCCTGTACGAGGGCCTGTTCGTCGGATCGTTCGCTGCTGAGGAAGCCGAGATTGGGCGGATCGGGCTCCTGATGACCGGCGGCGCCGACGAAGATGCAGCGGCGTCGCCGTCGGCGCCCGGGCGCGTCCAGTGACGATTGGCCTCGAACCGCGGCTGGTCACGCCGCGCTGGCTGTCACCCGCCCTGACCCTCGGGGCGGTGGTGGTCGCGCTGGTCATCTCCGGCGCGATCATCGCCATCGTGGGCGGCGATCCCGTCGCGTCTTACCTCCACATCCTGAACGCATCGTTCGGGAGCATCGGGGTCCTGTCGGACACGCTCGTCAAGGCGACGCCGTTGATCCTGACCGGGCTCGCCTGCGCGCTCGCTTTCCGGATGCGCCTCTGGAACATCGGGGCCGAGGGCCAGTTCCTGCTCGGCGCTTGGGGCGCCAGCGCCGTCGTCCTCGTCCCGCTCGTCCCGGCCGGGACGCCGGGGATCGTCCTGATCCCCCTGATGATGGTCGCCGGGATGATCGCCGGCGGGCTGTGGGGCCTGATCCCCGGCGTCCTCAAGGCACGACTCGGGGTCAACGAGATCATCACCACCTTGATGCTCAACTACATCGCCCTGTCCTGGATCCAGTTCTGGGTGTTCGGGCCGTGGAGCGAGAGCGGGTTCCAGCAGACGAAGGCGTTCCCGCCCCAGGCCTGGCTGCCCCGGTTGAGCGACCTCGCGAACGTCCTGCCCGGCGTCCGGGGCCTGCCCGTCCATCTCGGGTTGATCTTCGGGCTCGTCGCGGCCGCCCTCCTCTGGCTGTTCCTCGAGCGGACCCGGTTCGGATACGAGATCCGCCTGATCGGCGACAGCCCGCGCGCAGCGCGCTACGCCGGGATCGACATCGGCCGGCGGCTTGTCGTGGTCTTCGCGATCTCGGGTGCACTCGCCGGGCTGGCGGGAATGGCCGAGGTGAGCGGCTCGGTCCACCGTCTGCAGGACCACATCTCGCCGGGCTACGGCTTCACGGCGGTGATCGTGGCCTACCTGGCGAAGTTCCGGCCGGGCCGTGTCGTCGTCGCCGCGATCCTCTTCGGCGCCCTCATCCTGGCGGGTCGCGAGATCCAGCCGTCCGGCGTGCCGGCGATGATCCAGGGAATCATCCTGTTCACCCTGATCGTGACCGACGTCCTCGTCCGCTACCGGATCCGGATCGGTCGGCGCTCGAACAGTGCGACCGGCGCGCCGGCGCCGGCGCCGACCGCACCGGGAGGCGGCTGATGGACCTCGGCCTGATCGCCTCCGCCGGGATCGCGACGGGAACGGTCCTGCTCTTCGCGGCAATCGGCGAGATCTTCGCCGAGCGGGCCGGCGTCCTGAACCTCGGCGTCGAGGGGATGATGCTGATGGGCGCGGTCGCCGGCTTCTCGACGACGCTCTCGACCGGAAATCCATGGCTCGGGCTCGCGGCTGCCATGGTCGTCGGCGGGCTGCTCGGCCTCCTCCACGGCGTGGTGACGATCCAGCTCCGGGCCGACCAGGTCGTCTCCGGGCTCGCGCTGACCTTCCTTGGAACGGGGCTGGCACGCGTCCTCGGCGAGGGGTTGACCAACGCCGATGCCACGCGCCTGCCGAAGCTCTCGATCCCGCTCCTCGATGCGGTGCCGATCGTCGGGCCGATCGCGTTCCACGATCAGAGCGTGCTCGTCTACGTCGGCTTCCTGCTCGTTCCGGCGGCCTGGTTCTGGATCGAGCGAACGCGCCCCGGCCTGCACCTGCGAGCGGTCGGCGAGTCCCCGGCGGCGGCTGACGCGCAGGGGATCGGCGTCGAGCGGCTGCGACTCGCCTACGTCGTGGTCGGCGGGATCCTGGCGGGGCTCGCCGGGGCCACCCTGACGATTGCCGTCGCGCCCGGCTGGTTCGGAGACCAGACCGTCAACGGGCGAGGCTGGATCGCGATCGGGCTCGTGATCTTCGCCCGCTGGAACCCGGTTCTGGCGGCGTTCGGCGGCTATTTGTTCGCGGCGATCACTCCATGGATCCTCGGCATGCAGGGAGTGCAGACGATCCTCGGGTTCCAGAATCCGTTCCTGCCGGGTCGATCGGCGACGTTCTTCCTCGAGATGCTGCCATACCTGTTCGTGATCGCCGGCGTCGTCATCGGAGCGCGATCTGCGGCGCGTCGCCGGATCGGAGCGCCGGCCGCGCTCGGGATCCCGTACGTCCGCGGCGAGCGCGGGCACTGAGGCGGCGGACGGCGCCGCGGGGACGGCGAGTCCGCTACGACTCGGCGTCAGGCTCCGACGATCGCCCGGCCGGCTCGGGATCGTCAATGACCGGCTCGCCGACCACGGCGTCGGAGACCAGGCCCTGCAGCTCCATCTGGACGAACCCGCTGGTGTCAAACGTCAGCTGCCGGGCGCCATGCAACGGATCGGACTCCGTCGCCAACGGGGCGTATTCGATGATCACCCGCTCGTCGCCCTGGACGAGGGTGTAAACGAGGAGCTGGTCGGGTCGGGTGTCGAATTCGAGGTGCTCGAACGAATCGACGTTCAGGCTGATCGAGATCGGGGTGAAGTAGGTCGACATGTCCGGGTCATCCGCGACGATCCGCTCGACCCAGCCGGTGCCGTGCGAAACGAGGTCGCGACCTCGCTGGAACCGGTACGAGACCGTCTGCTTGAGAAGCGGCCGGAGCAGGTTCTGCATGTCGACCCGGCTCGTGACAACGCCCTGGTTGACGAAGAACTTCGCGCTCGGGACGCTCGACACGACGGGTCTCCTGGGGAAGACGAGCGGGCGGTGGGCAGGCCCGATGGTAGCGCAGCGACGCCGCGATCGGCGCTCCGAATCGCGCCGATGCTCGCCCTAGCGGACCTTGATCCTGGCGTAGGCCGTGCCGTCGCCTTTCAGGCAGTCGCCCTGCCAGCGCGGGAGGAATTCGACCGCCCAGTCGCCGACCCGGTCCGGCGCGGAAACCGACAGCGAGCCGTCGGCGCGGACGCGCCATCGGAGGGCAGTCCGCGGCCCGGACAAGTCGGCTAGGCCATTCTCGAATTTCACCGTCGACCACGAGACCGCGGCCGCTGTCGTGTCCACGAGGACAGCGTTCGGCGCGCGCAGGATGATCTGTTCGTCGGGAGCGACAACGACGGCGATCTCGTCGGCAGTGAGACCGACCCCGCCGGGGATCGAGTCGCCGGTGACCACCGATCCGTCGCGCATCTCGAGCCCGGCGGTCGTGAATTCGATCGATGCATGGCCGAACGCGAGCGTCTTCGGGATCTCCGAGCGATGGGCCGCGAAGCCCGCCTCGCCGGTCCCGCATCCGGCAATCGGCTCGATCGGGGTCGGCGTCGGGTCCGGTGGGTTCGTCTCGTCGGGGTTGATGGTCGGCTCAGGCTCGGCCGACGAATCGACCGATGCGGGCGAAGCAGGCGTCTGCGTCGGCTTCGGAGCCAGCGAGGCCGACGGCGACGGGAGGTTGGCGAGGAAGCTGGGCGACGTCGTCGCGGCCACGCAACCGCACATACCCAGGCCGGCGACGAGCAGGACGAGTGCCCGGGCAATCGGTCGTGACGGATGCATCGAGAACTCCGGTGGGCTGCCGCGGAGCGGCGAGGACAAGATGGATTGCCCGATGGACGCTCGACTCGCGGTTCGTGCAACGGCCCGTATCATCGCCGCATGCTGCTCGCGCTCGACATCGGCAACACGAACGTCACGATCGGCCTGTTCCGCAACGGCTCCCTGGCCACGACCCGGCGGGCCACGACCCACGCCCGCTCGACCGCCGACGAGCTCGAGCATCTGATCGATGCCCTCCTCCGGCTCGACGACGCCTCGTTCGCCGATGTGTCCGCGATCGTTGCCTGCTCGGTCGTCCCGGCCCTGACCGATGCGCTCGGCACGGTCGCCGGCCGCCGCGATCGGCCGCTCCTCATCGCGGCCGCGGGCACGGTCCCGATCGCGATCCGCGTCGACCGGCCGGCGGACGTGGGCCCCGATCGGCTCGTCAACGCGCTGGCCGCCGCGCGGATCCACGGCACGCCGGCGATCGTCGCCGACTTCGGCACGGCCACGACGATCGATTGCGTGGCCGGCGACGGGGCCTTCGTCGGGGGGGCGATCGCGCCCGGTCTCGAGCTCGGGCTTGAGGCGCTCGCCGCGCGGACCGCCAGGCTGCCCCGGGTCGAGCTGCGAGCGCCGGACCGGGCAATCGGGCGCGACACGGTTGGCGCGATCCAGAGCGGCACGATCCTCGGCTACCAGGCCCTCGCCGACGGGCTGATCGCGCGCATCCGGGCCGAGCTCGCCGAGGCCGCGTCGGTCCCTCCCGCGGACGTCCGCGTGATCCTGACCGGCGGGTTGTCGGCCGCACCGTGGGCGCAGGCCCTCGTCGGGGTCGATGCGATCGACCCCGACCTGACCCTCAAGGGCCTGGCCATCCACCATGCCGAGGTCGGCGGCGGCCAGCCGCTCGAGCTCGGGCTGCCGACATGACGGCCGACGACGTGACGGCGACCGACGACACGACTGCGCCCGACCCCGCCGCCGCGGGTCGTCTCGCCGGCCGCCTGGTCGCGGTCGGTGTGACCGGCTCGATCGCCGCCTACAAGGCCGCCGACCTCGTTCGGCGCCTGCGCGACGAAGACGCCGACGTGGTCGTCCTGATGACCCCGACCGCGACTCGCTTCGTCGGCGAGCTGACGTTCGCCGCCCTCACCCGCCATCCGGTCGAGACCGATGCCGGCGGCGGACTGCTCACGGACCAACGGATCGGTCACATCGTGATCGCCGACAGCGCCGACGCAATCGTCGTCGCGCCGGCGACCGCCCACTGGCTCGCCGCGATGGCGGCAGGACTGGCGGGCGATCCGGTCACCGCCGTCTGCCTCGCCACGACCGCGCCCGTCGTCGTCGCGCCGGCGATGGACGGCGAGATGTACGCCCATCCCGCCACCCGGGCCAACCTCGCCCGCCTGCGCGACGACTTCGACTACGCGATCGTCGAACCTGCGGCCGGCCCGCTCGCGAGCGGTCACGCCGGCACGGGGCGGCTCGCCGAGACGAGCGCGATCGTCGAGGCCGTCGTCGCTGCCGTGGCCGGCCGGCCGGTCCGAGCGCCGGATCCGGCCGATCGCCCGCCCGTGGTCGCCGAGCCCCGCGATGCCGACCTCGACGGGCGCCACATCGTGATCACGGCCGGCGGCACAGCCGAGCCGATCGACCCGGTCCGGTTCATCGGCAATCGATCGACCGGCAAGATGGGCGTGGCGCTGGCCCAGGCAGCCCTCGATCGCGGCGCGCGGGTGACCCTGATCGTCGGCCATATCAGCGTCGCCCTGCCGACGAGCACGAGCATGCTCGTCTTCGAGGCCGACACGACAGCCGAGATGGGCGGGCTCGTCCAGGCCGCGATAGCCGATGCCGACGCCCTCGTCATGGCCGCCGCCGTCGCCGACTTCCGGCCGCGCGAGACCGCGACGACGAAGCTGGGCCGCGAGACCGGGTTGACCCTCGAGCTGGAGCCGACCGAGGACATCCTGGCCGGCGTCGCGGCCGCGGTTCCGCCGCCCGGCGACCCCGCGCGTCCGTTCCTCGTCGGGTTCGCTGCCGAGACCGGCTCGCTCGATCGAGCGGCCGACAAGCTCCGCCGCAAGGGTGTCGACCTGCTCGTCGCCAACGACGTCGCCGAGGAGGGATCGGGCTTCGGCGCCGACACCAACCACGTCTGGATCCTGTCGGCGGACGGCGACCAGATCGACCTGCCCCTGCGCTCGAAGCGGGCCGTCGGCGACGAGATCCTCGACCGGATCGCCGCGGCGCTGGACGCCCGCGACGCCGCCGCGCAGACTGGAACCGAGACCCAGGAGGCCAGCGAGTGAGTTCAACGACCGAGACCGTCCGTCGCCTGACCATCGGTGACATCGCCAAGCTTCATGCCGACGGCCAGCGGATCGCGATGCTGACCGCGTACGACTACCCGACGGCAAAGCTCCTCGACGAGGCCGGAATCCCGCTCCTTCTCGTCGGCGACTCGCTCGGCCGGGCGATGCTGGGCTATGAGAACGAGATCCCGGTGTCGATGGCCGACATGCTCCATCACACGGCGGCGGTGACGCGCGGCGCGAAGCACGCCCTCGTCGTCGGCGACATGCCGTTCCTGTCCTACGCCACGGTCGACGCCGCCGTCGCCAATGCCGGCCGCTTCCTGTCCGAGGCCGGTGCCCAGGCCGTCAAGCTCGAGGGCGGGACGCGAACGGCACGGACGGTCGAGGCGATCGTCAAGGCCGGGATCCCGACGATGGGCCACATCGGCTGGACTCCGCAGGCAGCCAACGCCGCGGGAAAGGTCCGGGTTCTCGGCAAGAGCCGCGACCAGGCGCGCAGCCTTCTGCACGATGCGCTTGCGCTCCAGGAGGCCGGCGCCTTCGCGATCGTCCTCGAGCTCGTCCCGGAGCAGCTCGCCGGCGCGATCACCGACCGACTCCGGATCCCGACGATCGGGATCGGAGCCGGCGCCGGTTGCAGCGGCCAGGTCCAGGTGATCACGGACCTGCTCGGGATCGAGACCTGGCACCCGAAGCACTCGAAGCCGTACGCCGACCTGCGCGGCACGATCCTGGCCGCGGCCCGGGCGTACGCGGACGACGTGGCCGCAGGCACCTTCCCGGGCCCGGAGCAGACGGTCCGGATGGACGACGGCGTCCTCGACGAGGTCCTCGGCCGGGGCGCCCCCGACCGCGATGAGGCCATGATCCCGGGCGGAATTCCCCTCGATCGGGACCTGTAGCCGGCACGACCGGCAACGTGCCCTCCGTGGTCCGAGGCTGAGCTCCGCGAAGCCATCGACCCGAGGAACGGAGCTCGCGAGCGCGCCGCTCCGTCGAGCCGCCCCGTCCAAACGAACCGGGCACCCTGCCAAAGGTCCCGCACGACCCGTGGCGTCGGACCCGCTCGACCTTGGGCAGTGGACCCCCTCTAGGGTCCGCGTGCCCCCTGCGGCCAGTGCCCCTCGACCGCGACGCTGGGCTGGAACAAGAAACCAGTCGCAGCACGGAAGAGGATCGACATCATGGACAAGCGGTTGCAGAAGCTGGGGATCGGCCTGGTCTTCATCGGGATCGCGTTCTTCGCGGCCGGTGGATACACGTACATCAAGACCCAGGACGGGGCGAGCGCGCTCCAGGCATTCAGCGCGGCACAGAACGTCAAGCTCGCCTACAACGATCAGGGTCAGCTCACCGACCGCGGCACGACCCAGGGCGCGGCGGCCATCATGTCGCTCCTGACGAACGACTGGGGCTACAAGGTCAGCGCCTCGGAGATGAATCCGAACGATCCGCTCGTCAACACGGCCAGCGAGTACATGTACCAGATGGCCACGATCACCGAGCACACCCTGAATGCGGCAACGACCGTCACCTTCCCGACCGATGTCGTCGTGAACGGCCAGGTCGTCCAGGCTGCCGGCACATACGACTTCACGAACAGCGGCAAGTACTACTCCGGCTTCGATCGGACCAACCCGATCGAGGGCGCGGCCCGCGACAAGATCTGGACCGGCACGGCGCTGGCCCTGATCGGCCAGCTCGGCGTCGGCAGCGTCACCGCCTCGGCCCTCCAGATGGGCCTCGGCTTGACGGCCCTCTTCGCCCTCGTCGGCTTCACCGTGGTCCTGACCGGCCTCGGCCTGGTCTGGGCGACCCGCGCCGCGACCGAGAAGGTCAAGGCTCCGGCCTTCCGCCCGGTGGCCAACCCCGTCTGACCAGCCACCCGCGGGTCGCGTGACCCGCAACCGACGAACGGCGAGCGGCCCTCGGGCACTCGCCGTTCGACGCGTCTGCGGCGCAATGCCGTAGCCTCAGCGCATGACGAGCGCACAGCCCCGAGTCGCGACGCGCGTGGTCCGGACGCGTGCCGAGCTTCGGGCCGCGCTGGCCGTTGTCCCCCGCCCTCTCGGCCTCGTGCCGACCATGGGCTGGCTCCACGCCGGTCACCGCTCGCTCATGCAGCGCGCACGAGCCGACGATGCCACGACGATCGCGACGATCTTCGTCAACCCGCGCCAGTTCAACGAGGCGGCCGACTTCCAGCGCTACCCGCGCAATGAGGCCCGGGATCTCGCGATCTGCGCGGAAGAGGGGGTCGACCTGGTGTTCGTGCCCAGCGTCGAGGAGGTCTATCCGCCGGGCTTCGACACGGTCGTGTCGGTCGGGGCCGTCGCCCGGCCGCTGGAGGGCGTGGCTCGGCCGGGTCATTTCGACGGCGTCGCGACCGTCGTCGCGATCCTGTTCGACTTGATCGGAGCGGACCACGCGTACTTCGGCCAGAAGGACGCCCAGCAGGTGATGGTCATCCGCCAGATGGCGCGCGACCTCGCGATCCTGACCGAGGTGATCGCCTGTCCGACGGTCCGCGAGCCGGACGGGCTCGCCCTCTCGTCGCGCAACGTCCACCTGTCGGCCGGCGAGCGGGCTGCCGCGCCCGTGCTGCGCCGGGCGCTCCTCGCGGCTCGGGCGCGCTGGGAGGCCGGCGAGCGATCGGGCGATGCGTTGCGGTCGGCGATGGCGGAGGGCCTCGCGACCGAACCGCTGGCCACGCCGGCCTACGTCAGCGTCGCCGATGGGCGAACACTCGCCGAGCTCGATCGGGTTGTCGATGGGCAGTCGGCGTTGCTGTCGTTGGCGGTCCGCCTCGGGTCGACCCGGCTGATCGACAACGAGCCGATCGGCTGACGGCCAGGCGCCGTCGCCCGCCTCGCATTCAGGGTCATCATCGCTCGCCGGGGGCCGCGACCGATCGTAGGGTCCGGGCATGGATGAGCTTCCCGGTCGACGCGGCACGCTGATCATCGCCGGACTTCTGCTCGGAGGGACATTCCTGGTCGGGTCGATGTTCCTCGGTGGACAGGTCCCGAAGGTCCTCTCGACGGTCGGGGCGGCGGTCGACACCTCGGGCGCCGGTCGGGGCACGTCGGGCGGCGGTTCGTCGAGCGACGGCCAGGACACGACCGGCGTCGGATCCGCCGGCAGCGGGACCGGATCCGCCGGGCAGGTCGCCGACGCCGGGGCCGGCGTGCCGACCCTCCTCATCATCCGGACAGGCGAGCTCACGCTCCAGGTGCCGGACCTCACCGCGGCAGTGCGCAACGGGGACGCGACGGTGACCGGGGCGGGTGGCTACATCAGCGGTTCGACCCAGAACGGCGTGGGCGGCGATGAGACCGCCCAGACGACGTACCGGATCCCGAGCGCGGCCTGGCAGTCGACGCTTGCCGCCTTGCATGGGCTCGCGTCCACCGTCGTGAGCGAATCGATCAAGACCGATGAGGTCACCGGCCAGGTCGTGGACCTCACCGCTCGGATCGCGAACCTGCACGCAACCGAGGCCGCCCTCCAGGCGATCATGGCCAAGGCCGCGAAGATCAGCGACGTCCTCGACGTCCAGTCGCAGCTGACGACGACGCGCGGTGAGATCGAACGGCTCGTCGGAGACAAGGCCCATCTCGAGGACCAGGCCTCGTATGGCAGCCTCGCCGTCACGTATCGCCTGCCCGTGCTCCCGACGCCCAGGGCCACATCCGTTCCGGCGAAGGGCTGGGACCCCGGCGACGATGTCGCGCGAGCCAGCGACAGGCTCGTCGGGATCGGCCAGACGACGACGTCGATCGGGATCTGGCTGGCAATCGTCGGCCTGCCGATCGTGATCGGCGGGGTGATCCTGTCGTTCATCGCGTGGCAGCTCTACCGGCTGGCAGGCTGGGTTCTTCGACGGCGGCAAGCCGTCCTCCCCGAAGCTTGAGGCGGGCAACCCGACCGTGCCGGGCTTCGCGACCGACGATCAGCCTGCAGGCACCTCCGTGGCGACGGCCAGGATCCTCTCGATGTCGAGGTGCTCGGCCACGAGCGCCTTGATCAACGAGATCTTCTCGAGGTCGGCGGGATGGGTCTTGACCAGCAGGTCGTGGACCTCGGACGCAACGACATACGTATCGCGCGGGACGATCGTCGCGAACAGGTTCGCCTGGCGGATCGCGGCCAGGACCGCGTCGCGCGGCCGGTAGCCGCCGGTCAGGACCAGCCCGATCGCCGCTCCCTCGTGACCCACGACGCTGGCGGTCCGCTCGTTCGTCGCCTCGGCGGCGATCTGGGCGATCCGGGCCGCCTCGGTGGCGCCGGCGATCCGGAATCGCCGAGCGAGATGGGCGGTCGTCAGGGTCAGGATCACGTCCTCCCGATCGCCCGGCACGATGACGAGCGTCCCGGGACCCACCCGCTGGAGCATGTGGCTCGGCTCCATCGCCCCGATCGCCACGCCATCGATCACTCGGTCGAGATCGGGACCCGGATGGATCGTCTCGCCACCGACCCCCTCGAGGACCATCCCGAGGGTCGGGTTGGACAGGATCGGCCGAATCGGCAGGACGCCGAGCAGGCGGATCCCGTTGAGGGCGAGGCCGCGCTCGAGGACCTGCTCGATCCCGGGCTGGGCGTCGAGGTCGACCTTGTTGACGATCGCTCCGGCGACCGGCACGCCGTGCGCCTCGAAATGGGATGCGTTGAGCACGATCTCGTCGATCGGTCGACCGACCCCGCCCTCGCTGACGATGATCGCCGGTGCGCCCAGCATCGCCGCCACGACCGCATTCGAGAGCCCGATCACTGCCCCAACCCCCGCGTGCCCGGTGCCTTCGATCAAGAGGATGTCGTGATCCGCCCGGAAGGTATCGCGGGCAGCCACGATCCGCGCCCCGAGATCCTCGACGACCTCGCCGGCGATGTACTTCTTCGTGAATCCGCGCGGGATGTGGACCGGGCTCATCGCCCCGTAGTCGGCGGCGAGCGGGAAGACCTCGTGCATGAGGACCGCATCCTCGTCGGCCGGCTGGCCGTGATCGATCACCGTCCTCTGGCCGACCGGTTTCATGAATGCGGTCCGCAGGCCCGCCCGCAGGAACCCGTCGAACAGCCCGAGCGAGGCCGTCGTCTTGCCCCGGTTCTGACCCGTCGCTGCCAGGTAGAGCTGTCTCATCGAGCGCCCGCGTCCATTCGCGCCGCCGCGGCCCGAGTCACTGGCGCATCGATTCCAAGCTGATCACGCTCGGCCGGGGTCCTGATCCGCCGCTTTGGCACCCCCGCAGCGCGTGCAAGGGCCTGATTTGAGTCACTGGCGACTCGGGATGACGCTGGTTCTCGCAACGCGTCGAGGGTTGCCCGGCGAGATGGAGCTGGCGCACCGAGACCTAGTATTCGCCCGACAGACCGAGGTCGATCGCCAGCATCAGGCCGAAGTAGGCGAGGATGGGCAACCCGATCGCTACCGGCCCAACGATGATCCATCTGCGCCGGCGCCTTGCGCGCCCGCTGTCCATCAGCCGCGTGAGGCCGTCTTGCGTTCGATCAGGGCGACCGCGTCGCGGATCCGTGACAGCGTCTCGGCATCGATGGCGTCCGGCTCGAGATACGGGCCGAGGCGCTCCATCACGTCGGTGATGAGCCCGAAGAAGACGCTCGCATCAGCCTGGAAGAATTGCGGCTCGTTGTTGTAGCGAACGAGCGTGAGGCGGCCCTGGAGCACGCGCCGCTCCTCGACATGGGCAACCTGGGTCGCGAAGTTGTGGCCCTGGATGCCGTCGGGGTTGTTCAGGAAGTTCAGGGCGTTGTCGATCGCCAGCCCGAACCGCGCCCGCCAGGCGACGAGGCGCTCGTGGACCTCCGACGGGATCCTGACCTCGGCGACCTCCTCGAAGACCTCGGGGGCCACGGTCAGCAGCCCGACGAGGGTGGTTCCCGCCCGCGGGCCGAGCATCACCTGGAGGCTGCGCTCGAGGGTGAAGACCTCGGAGTCGAAGCGCGGGCTCGTGATGACGTCCGTCAGGAGGTCCTCGACGTTGTCCAGGGTGCCGGGCTCCGCCACCGCGTTCGCGAGGTGGAGGATCTCCTCCTTGAACAGGAACTTCTCTTCGTGATCGAGCATGGCGGCGATGGTAGCACCGCCCCGGGCGCGTACCGCGGGTCCCGACTCGGCGTCACCGCGAAGCCAGCGGACGACAAAGCCCCGGCGCGCTGCCGGGGCTTCGGTCCATTGGTCGGGAGGATCGGCCTACGGGTACAGGCCGCGCAGCGCGGTCGCGTCGGCGACCCGCTGGACCGCCAGCAGGTATGCGGCGGTCCGCATGTTGACCTGCTCGCGGCGGGCAATGGCGAGCGTCTCGCTGAACGCCTTGACCATGATCTCCTTGAGCTTCTCGTTGACGACGCGCTCGCTCCAGTGGTCGCGGTTGAGGTCCTGGACCCACTCGAAGTAGCTGACCGTCACGCCACCGGCGTTGCACAGGATGTCCGGGATCATGAACTTGCCGGCCTTGAAGAGGATCTCGTCGGCCTCGGGCGTCGTCGGCCCGTTCGCCGCCTCGGCGATCAGGCGGGCCTTGATGTTGCCGGCGTTGCGGTCGGTGATCTGGTTCTCGAGCGCAGCCGGGATCAGGATGTCGCAGTCGACCTCGAGGACCTGGATGTTGGTGATGTCCTTCGAGCCCGGAAAGCCCTGGACGGTGCCGTGCTCCTTCTTCCAGGCGATGACTCGCTTGATGTCGAGCCCGTCCGGCTTGTGGATGCCACCGGTCGAGTCCGAGACCGCGACGACGGTCGCGCCCTCGTCGCTGATCAGGGTCGCCGCGATCGATCCGGCGTTGCCGAACCCCTGGACCGCGACCTTGCACCTGGAGAGCTCCATCCCGAGATGGCGGGCCGCCTCGACGATGCAGTAGACCGTGCCCCGCGCGGTTGCCTCGTTGCGACCCTCAGACCCGCCGAGGCTGATCGGCTTGCCGGTGACGACACCCGGGACGGTGTACCCGACGTGCATGGAATAGGTGTCCATCATCCAGGCCATGATCTGGGCGTTGGTGTTGACGTCGGGGGCCGGGATGTCGCGCTCGGGGCCGATCAGGACCTCGATCTCGGTGAAATAGCGCCGGGTCAGAGCCTCGAGCTCCTTCTGGCTGAGCTTCTTCGGGTCGACGATCACGCCGCCCTTGCCGCCTCCGTACGGGATGCCGACGACCGCGCACTTCCAGGTCATCCACATCGCGAGGGCCTTGACCTCGTCGAGGCTGACGTTCTGGTGGTAGCGAATCCCGCCCTTGGCCGGGCCGCGTCCGAGGTTGTGCTGGATGCGATAGCCGGTATAGACCTGGACCGAGCCGTCATCCATCTTCACCGGGAAATGGACGGTCAGCTCGCGGCGCGGCTCGCGCAGGACGCGGCGCAGGCCGGGGTCGAGGTTGAGGCGTTCGGCGGCGAGGTCGAACTGCTGCTGGGCGACCAGCCAGGGATTGATGGCAGTCGCGACGTGCTCTGTGGTCATGATGCGAGGCGGACCTCCGATGACCGGACCCGATCGGCCGGCCGAGATGTGGGTCGTCTCCCGGACGACCCCACGGGGCGCCGCTCACGTGGTGGGCGATCGGCGCGTCAAATGCCGGCACGAGTATAGCCCGGGGATCCCGAGCCGCTCCTCGTCGATCCACCGTAGCGCAACGTCCACGCTACCGAACTGCAACCAACGTCCCGGTCGTTGCGGACGAATGTCAGTTGGCCGACGGCAGCGGGCGCGCAGGCGGCCGCGACTCCGATTCTCGTGGGGCGAGCACTCGCGACGTGGGCGGAGACGGCTCGCGCTTGCTCGCGGGGCGAGAATCCTCAGACGATTCGGCCCGAATCGGGCCGCCATGGGCCGGTATGGCCCCTTGCTTGGTCGCACGTGATCGTGGGGCGAGAATTGGCCGGAAGCCGCCACCGAGCGCGAACGCCAGTCAGCGCTGGTACAGGACCGCCGCGCCGACGCAGCCCGGACCGAGATGCGGACCGACCGATGGGCCGACGATCGAAACCGACACGTCCGACGGGTCGAGGCCGGCTCGCCGGATCACCTCGTCGCGGAATGCGTCCACGTCCGGTGCCATTGTGTGCAGGATCGCGATCCGCTCGATCGGACGGGCCGTGATCAGCTCGATGCAGCGCTCGCGCGACTTCGAGCGGGTCCGCGGCTTGTCGGCGGTCTCGACCTTGCCGTCCTCGACGGCGATGATCGGCTTGACCGACAGGAGCGTGCCGATCGCCGCCTGGGCACCACTGATCCGGCCGCCCTTCTTCAGGTACTCGAGCGTCTCGAGCGACACGTACATCCGGAGGTCTGACGCGCGATCGGTGAGGATCTCCGCGATCTCGGCCGCCGGGGTTCCGCCGGCCGCGAGCTCCTGGCCCATGAAGCACAGGATCGATTCGGCCATCGACGCGCCCTTCGAGTCGACGATATGGATCTCCCGGTCGGGCAGCATCGACATCGCGATCTCGGCGCTCTTGATCGCGCCGGACAGGGTGCCCGCGACGTGGACCGAGACGATCGCGTCGGCGCCCTCGGCGAAGATCCCGTCGTAGATCGCCTTGAACTCTCCGGGGCTCGATGCCGCGGTCTTCGGGAACGGTGCGTCGGGCGCGGTCATCCGTTGCCAGAACTCGGCGGTCGTCAGGTCGACACCGGCTCGAAAGGTGTCAGCCCCGAACGTCACGATCAGGGGCACGACCCGAATGCCTTGGGCCATCGCGACCGCCGGATCGAGGTCGGACGCCGAGTCGGTGACGAAGACGATGCGGGCCACGGCTCCTCCAGAGTGGCGATCCCCAGCCGATGATACGGGACCGCAACATGCGAATTCGGCGCGGATCCGAAGCTCGGTTCGAAGCTCGGCTACCCTTCCGGCGATGGATCGATCGATGTGGGCCGTCCTCGGCGGAACGTTCACGCTGCGCTTCTCGACCGGCCTGACGGGGGCGATGCTCGGCGTCTACCTGGCAAAGCTGCCCGAGCACGGCGGCGAGGTCGTCCACGCCTCCACGCTGGCCCTCCTCGCTTCGGCGTTCTTCATCTCGGAGCTGCTGCTGTCTCCGGTGTTCGGCGTGATCTCCGATCGGCTCGGCCACCACCGGATGATGCTTGTGGGGCCAGCGTTCGGGGCCACGGCGGTCATCCTGACCGGGCTCACGACGAGCCTCCCGCTGCTTGGCGGGACGCGGATCCTCGAGGGGGCGTCGACGGCCGCCAGCGTCCCGTCGATCCTCGGCTACATTGCGGTCGCCACTGCCGGGAGCGAGGTCCTCCGGGGCAAGGCGGCGGCCCGGTTCGAGGGAGCGACACTGGCCGGGATCGGCGCCGGCTTCGCGGTCGCTCCCCTGCTGTTCGCGGCGTTCGGGCCGACCGCGTTCTTCCTCAACGCGCTCGTCTACGGCGTGTCGTTCCTGATCTACCGGTTCGGGGTCGAGGATCGCGATGGCGCAGAACGCGCCGCCGCGCATGCGGGCCAGTCCGGCCATGGCCGGCGCGTCGACTGGTCGCGCTACGGGCGCGTCCTTCGAAGCTCGCACGTGTGGCTCCTCGCCCCGACCTGGATCGCGGTCAACGCCTCGATCGGCCTGTGGTTCAGCCAGTCGCTCTTCCAGTTCTCGCGGATCGACCCGCGGTTCCCCGAGCAGGCCCTCCATCGGGGCTTCCACCCGATGCAGATCTCGCTGGCCGCGGTCGTCGTGGGGATCGTCTTCGGGGCGGGCCTTCTGTATTGGGGCAACCGCTTCAAGAACATGCGCCGCACGACGATCATCCTGTACGGGATCGGCGGTGGAGCCGTCCTCGCCATCGGCGGGCTCATCGTCAACCACGCCGCAGGCATGATCGTGCTGGTGCCGCTGGCGGGCCTGGTCGCGATTGCGTTCGGCCTGTTCGTCCTCGCTGGGGCGACGCCCGCGGCGCTGGGCCTGCTGGCCGACATGTCCGAGCGTTTCCCGTCCGATCGCGGCGCAATCATGGGCCTCTACAGCGTCTTCCTCGCCCTCGGCCAGATCGTCGGCAGCCTGATCGGCGGGGTCGCCGCGGACCTGCACGGGATCGACGGCCTCCTCGTCGCGACCTTCGCCCTGCTCGCGCTCGCCCTCGGCCCGCTGGCGCTGCTCCGGCGGCAGGAGCATCAGCTGGGACTCGCCGAGCCGGAGCCGGGCCCCGCGCCCGTGACCGCGGAGGGGCCATGACGGCCGTTCCCGACCACCGCCCGCTCGTGCCGATGCCGCTCGTCCGGGGAGCGCGCGGCGCGGTCGTCGCACCCCATCATCTCGCGACGGCCGCCGGCCTCGCGACCCTGCGAGCCGGCGGGAGCGCCGTCGACGCGGCCATCGCGACGAACGCGGTCCTCGCGGTCGTGCTGCCGTCCGGTTGCGGCCTCGGTGGCGACGCGTTCTGGCTGATCTGGGACGAGGCGAGCGGTCGCCAGACGGCGCTCAACGGGTCGGGTCGAGCGCCTGCTCGGGCCGATGCCGCGGCCCTACGGGCGGGTGGGCTCGCGACGCTCGGCTACCGCGGCCCGCTCACGATCACGGTGCCGGGCGCGGTCCGTTCGTGGGATGACGCACACCGCCGTCATGGCCGGCTGTCGCTGGCGGAGATCCTCGGGCCGGCGATCGAGCTCGCGTGGAGCGGCTTTCCGGCCTGGGACGGCTTCATCTCTGCGGTCGAGGGTGTCCTGACCGCGGTCGTCGAGGCGCTCGGCGCGGGTTCCGGGTTCGAGCAGGTCTACCGGCCGCACGGCCGCGCCTGGCGACCGGGCGAGCGGGTCCGGCTGCCGGCCCTCGCGTCGACCCTCGAGCGCCTGGCCGAGGTCGGCTTCGAGGACTTCTACGACGGCGAGACCGGCCGGCGCCAGGCTGCGGGGCTGGCCGCGGTCGACTGCCTGATCGGCCTCGACGACCTGCGCGCGCACACCTCGACCTGGGTCGACCCGATCGCCACCGACTATCGCGGGGTCCGGGTCACGACCCATCCACCCAACTCATCCGGGATCGTCGCCCTCGAGCTGCTCAACATCCTCGAGACGTTCGAGCCGCCGAACCCGTCCGCGTTCGGGCCGACCGGCGTCGAGGACGCCCGCTGGATCCATCTCGGGATCGAGGCGGCCAAGCTCGCGATGGCCGACCGCGACCGATGGCTGACCGATCCGACCTTCCTCGACATTCCGATCGACAAGCTGAACTCGAAGGCATATGCGGCCGAGCTCGCCGCCGGGATCGAAACCGATCGCGCGTCGCGGCCGCCGGCCTCGACCAACCCGCACGGCGGCGGGACGATCTATCTCGCGACCGTCGTCGGGGAGGGCAACGCGGTCAGCCTGATCCAGTCGAACTACATGGGCTTCGGCTCCGGCGTGGTCGATCCCGAGACCGGGATCCACTACCACAACCGCGGCTCCTACTTCTCGCTCGACCCGGCGCACCCGAACGTCCTTGCTCCCGGCAAGCGGACCCTTCATACCCTGTTGCCGGGGATGCTCTTCCGGGCGGGCGAGCAACGGCCGTGGGTCGTGACCGGATCGATGGGCGGAGACGCGCAGCCGCAGATCCATGCCCAGGTCGTCTCGGGGCTCGTCGACGGCGGGCTCGATGTCGCGACCGCGGTCGGCGCGCCGCGCTGGTTCGTCGACGGCGACGCCCACTTCGCGCCGCCGGTCAACGTGCGCGCGGAACGACGCGTCCCGGCGGCGATCCTCGACCAGCTTGAGGCGATGGGCCACCCCGTGATGCGGACGATCCCGTTCAACGGCCTGCTCGGACACGCCCACGCGATCGAGCTCATCGGCGGCGGCCCGGCCGACCCGGAGGGCTCGCTCGCCGCCGCCACCGACCCGCGCAGCGCAGGACTGCCAGCGGTCTGGTAGCCGCGTCCCATCCTGCCGCGCGTCTGCGAGAGCGGACTTGCGGCCGGCTCACGGAGGTCCGAGGAGGAGTTCCGCGACTCCATCGGCCCGAGCTCCGGGGTTCCGTTTGACAACCGCGGAGATCGGTGTCTACCTATACCGAATACGGGGAAGCCCATCACGACGGGAGACCAGGTGGGCCGTGAACGCCGATTGCGCTCCGTTCGCTCGCTGAACCATGGCGCGATCAGGCTCGCTCGCCGCTGGATGGAGGCTCGCGCAATGCATCCCGTACACCTACGCGCACGCCTGGGCACGGTTCTTGCCGCCGCTGCCCTGACGATGAGTTCCGGAGCACCGGCTGTCGCTCTCGCCGCGCCGCTCCTGAAGCCTGCCGTGTCCGATTACACGTTGGTCACGTCCAGCGCAACACCCCCGACCGAAGCTGCGTGCTTCGCGGTCGGGCGACGCTGTTTCACGCCCCAGGGATTCTGGGCTGCGTACAACCTCGGCCCGCTGTTTGACGCAGGCAAGGATGGCCGCGGCATGACCGTCGCGATCGTCGATTCGTACGGCAGTGACACGATGGCCCACGACCTTCATGTGTTCGACACCGCCTTCGGGTTGCCGCCGATGTGCGGCGAGGAGGGCGTGACCTGCACAGCCGGCATGCCGACGTTCAAGACGCTGAGCATCCAGGGCAGCCCGGCCACCGTCCAGCAACCGGGCAAGGGCACCGGCCAGGAGAACAAGGCCGCGTGGTCCCTCGAGGTCGCGCTCGACGTCGAGAGCGTCCACACGTTCGCGCCTGGCGCCAACATCCTCCTCGTCACCATCCCGACGGCCGAGACGCTCGGCGTACAGGGCTTCCCACTGATGATGAACGCCGAGCAGTACGTCATCGACCACCACCTCGCGAACGTCATCAGCCAGAGCTTTGCGTCCGCGGAGGAAGGGTTCAGCAGCACCAGGTCCTTGCTCAACCTTCGCCATGCGTACATCTCGGCAGCGGCCAACGGCGTGACGGTCCTCGGATCGTCGGGTGACGGCGGGACCGCCAACATCATCAAGACACCGGTTGCCAAGGGCGGCACCACGGTGCCGTACCCGACGGTCGAATGGCCGGCCTCCGATCCGCTCGTAACCGGCGTCGGCGGCACGTATCTGTGCACCGACCCGAACAGCACCGGTGCCCGCGTCGTCGACAGCGCCGACCCGCCCGCGAGGTGTCGGGCCAACCCCGGGATCGCCGAGGTCGGCTGGATCGCGGCGGGCGGTGGCTTCAGCCACGTTTTCTCGAAGCCGGCCTACCAGAACACCTTGCCGGTCGGCTCGACGGCGATCGGCTCGATGCGCGGCGTCCCCGACATCGCGTCGGAGGCGAGCGCCACCACCGGTCCGCTCATCTATGACAGCAACGCCGGCCTCGACACCGGCTCGAACGCCGGTTCCGGTGGCTGGTACATCATCGGTGGCACGTCCGTCGCCTGCCCGCAGTGGGCGGGAATGGTCGCGGTCGCCGATCAGATCCACGGCAGTGGCCTGGGCCTGATCAACCCGACCCTCTACAAGATCGCTTCGCATCCGGCCGACTACGCCGCCGACTTCTACGACGTCACGACCGGCAACAACCAGCTCGATCCATCGATCCCGGGCTACCCGGCGACAGTCGGCTGGGACCCGGTCACCGGGCTCGGCACGCCGAACGCGGCCAACCTCCTGCCGGACCTCGCCGCCGGAGGGTAACCACGGCCGACCGGCTTGGAGGGCCGGCCGACCCCGATCGACTTCGAATGAACCGTTCGAGACCACCTTGCCGCCATGACCGAATTTCTCGCCGGGCGGGCCGATCGAACGAGGTAGGCCGCGTTCCCGCGGCGATGTCCCGCCCGACGCAAGTTCTTGCCGAATCGGGCCCAAACAGGAACCGGCAGCGTTTGTGAAGCGAAAACGTGCTCGATAGGCCCGCCCGGGCGAGAATCGACACGGAGCGCCGCGACAACCCCGACTGCGTTCGTCGCGGAGGGGCGACCAGGGCAAGGCGCGGCCGAGCACCGCAGCGAGCGGCCTCGGATGGCCGCGAGGAGCGCATGGCGCAACGCCGCCAGCGTCGTTCCCAGCGCGACAGCGTCGTGACTGCGTTCGTCGCGCTGGGGCGAGGTTGGCAAGGCGGCCGCGAGCACCGCAGCGAGCGACCTCGGACGGTCGTGAGCGAGGAGCGCAGCGGCCAACGCCGCCAGCGTCGTTCCAGCGCGACAGATTTGGAGTTATCCTCCCGTCCACCGGTGGCGGGCTGCGCTCACACGACGCCGCCACCGGTCTCCCCTCCCGATCGTGGAGTCGCCCGTGAGCTCGAACGTCGGCCAGAACTACCCGTACACCAGCGAGTCGGAGGTGGATCGCGCCACCAGGATCGGTGCGCTGGTCGCGGAACGGGCAGGTCTGTCCGACACGCTCAGGGCGGAGACCTCCCCGCTCGACGCGAACGAGCGTTGGTGGGTCTGGAAGTGTCCGACCCCGGGCTGCCCGGGCCTGCTGCACGTGGCCGGCTATGCGGCCGACAAGCACGCGCTCTTCGTCGTGTGCGACGGGACCTGCGGCAAGACGTTCCTCCGCTGACCCCCGACGTTCCGGCCCCGATCGACGCAGGTACCCTCGGCCGCGCCCGGCGCCAGCTCGTTCTCGACGGTCTCGGGATCATCATCAGCGCGACCGGGTTCGGCTTCGTCTACGGCCTGACCGCCCGGACCGCCGGCCACTTCTCTCCGATCGAGGCGATGGCGATGAGCCTGATCGCGTTCGGTGGGGCCGCCCAGTTCGCGGTGATCGGCTTCGTTGCGACCGGGCTCGGGTGGCCGGTTATCGGGCTCCTGACCTTTCTGCTCAACGCCCGTCACGTCCTGTACTCCGCGGCGCTGGCGCCATGGTTCCGGGGTCGATCCGTGGCCGAGCGGGCGCTGGCCGCTCACCTCCTCACCGACGAGTCGTTCGCCCTCGCGATCGCCCACTTCCGACGACTCGGCCGGTTCGACTCGGTCGGCTACTGGTACCCGGCCATCGTGACGACCCTGATCCCCTGGAACCTCGCGACCTTCGCCGGCGTGATGCTGGGCGACGCGATCATCGAGCCGCGCCGGTTCGGCATCGACGTCATCTTTCCCGCCGCGATGGCCGGGCTCGCCGTCGGCCTGATCAGCGGTCGTCGGGAGCTGGTCGCTGCGCTGGCCGGCGCCGCGATCGGTGTGGTGTCGTCCCTCGCGCTCAGCCCGACCATCGGGGTCATCGCCGGCGGCGTCCTCGGACCACTCGTCGGCCTGCTGGTGCAACCCGCCGCGAGCGCCGCGCCCGACGCAACGGGTACGACGCTGCCGAAGCTCGACGACGTCAGCCCATGAGCACCGACCTCGTGCCGCTCGCGGTCCTGATGTTCGCGGTGACCTATCCGGCGCGGGCGATCGGCCTCCTGAACCCGGCCATCGAACGGCTGCCGAGGCGCGCCCTCGACTATCTCCAGCTCGTCGGACCTGCAGTGCTCGCGGCGCTTGCCGCGGTCAACGTCATGGTCGCGACGAAGGACGGCCGGTCCATCTTCGTCGTCGGCCTGCCGTGGCTGTCGGTGCTCGTATGCCTCGGGATCGTCGGGTGGCGGCGGAACCTGTTCCTCGGCCTTGCGGCCGCCGTCGCCGTCGCGATCCTCGGCCGGTTGAACGGCCTGGCCTGAATCGGCATCTGATCCTCGCCCTCGGGAGCCACCTGGATGAGCGTCAAACCGACGGTCGGCCGCCCGTCAGGCCCGACGTGCCTCCAACTCGACCTCGACGAGCATCGACGGATCGATCAGCCCCGCGATCGTGACGATCGTCGAGGCCGGCCGGATCGCGCCGAAAACCTCGCCGTTGACGCCGGCGACCGCCCGGGCGTCCTCGGCCCGGACGATGTACATCCGGGTCCGGACGATGTCCTCCGGATCGAAGCCGGCCTCGGCGAGCGCGCCGAGCGCGATCGCATATGCGGCCCGGGCCTGTGCGGCGGCGTCACCCGGATGGAGGGAGATCCCATCCGGGCCGGCGTCGGTCGTGCCTGCCACCCAGCACGAATCCCCGACTGCGACCGCCCGGCTGTAGCCGTAGCGCGCCTCGTATGGGCTGCCGGACGAGACGAGCCGGCGATCCCGGCTCACCGACGATCCAGGCTCACGAACGCACGCTCGGCCCGGCCACCCGCCAACCGGCGACCAGCGGGTCGCGCCCGATCGCGAGCAGCAGGCCGGCAAGGAGTGCGGTCCGCGGCACGATCGAGGCAACCTCGAGGTACTCGGCGGGCGAGTGATCCATCCCGCCGATCGGCCCGAGCCCATCGATCGAGGCAACACCCATGCCCGACGTCGTATTCGCGTCGGACGCGCCACCCGTCGCCGCGTCGCTGACCTCGAACCCGAGCTGTCGGGCGACAGCCTCGGCAAGCTCGACGAGCCGGCCGGACCGCTCGAGCTTCTCCATCGGCCACCAGCGCGCCATCGGCTCGAGCTCGGCGGTCACGTCGGGCACCGCGAGCGCCCCGAGCATCGAGCGGATTTCGGTCTCGGCCGCCTCGAGATCGGCCCTTCGGACCGCCCGCAGGTCGACCTCGAACGAGCAGCCTTCGGCGACAACGTTCGGCCGCGTGCCGCCGTTGATCACGCCGACGTTGATCGTCACCCCGTCCCAGCGCCCGTTCAGGGCGTGGAGGCGGGTCACGAGATCGGCCGCCGCGAGGATCGCGGAGCGGCCCTTCTCGGGCTCGACACCCGCGTGCGCAGCCCGGCCGTGAACGGTGATCCGGGCGTCGAGGATCCCCTTTCGCGACGAGACGATGTCGCCATTGGCTCGCGCACATTCGAGGACCAGGCAGACGTCGGAGTCGGCCGCGATCTCGCGGATGTGCGGGGTCGAGCTCGGCGAGCCGATCTCCTCGTCCGGATTGGCGATGTAGATCAGGCGTTCGAACGGCAGTGGACCCGCGGCCGACAGCGCCCTCAGCGCATACAGCCCGGCGAGGAGGCCCGACTTCATGTCTGTCACGCCCGGTCCGTGGGCGATCCCGTCCGCGTCGATCGCGAATGGCCGCGCCGCCGCCGTGCCCGGATCGAAGACCGTGTCCATGTGGCCGATCAGCAGGATCCGCGGCCCGCCCACCGTCGCGCGGCTCCCCGCCCAGGTCCCGATCACGGTGGCGCCGCGCGTCCCGGCCGGGTCGGGTCGGACCTCGACCGTGGCGCCGTGCTCGGTCATGAACGTGGCCACGAACCGGCCGACCTCGTCCACGCCGGCAAGGGTGTACGAACCGCAGTCCGTGTTCACGAGCCGGGCGAGGTCGGCGAGGAAGGCCGGCTCGTCGGCCCGGATCGCGGCCTCGAGGGCCGCCAGCTCGGCATCGGCGACGCCGGCCGCGGGGCCAGTCTGGATGTCCATCGGGCCAGTGTAGGTCGAAGGCGCCGAACGGAATGCCGTCGCCGGTCCACCGAAACGTGCCAGTCGTCGGCCAGTGGGAGCGCTATCCTCCCCGAACCGTGCGACTCATCGAGATCCGCCTGCTCGAGGGCCCGAACGTCTACCGGCTGGAGCCTGTGGTCAAGGTGGAGGTCGCGATCGGCCGGCGCCGGACCTGGTACGGCCAGCGAAGTCCCGCCCGGCACGCCCTCGTCCATCTCGGGGCGCGGGTCCCGACGCGCGAATGGCCGCTCCCGATCGAGGAATTCGTCGAGTGGCTCCGCCGGCTCCGGGTGGATCACGGCGAGGGCCGCGGCGGCGTCGGGGTGCATCGCTCGTCGGACCCCGGGCACTGGATCGTGACGTTCGGCTGGACCGGCGCGGAGCGGGCCCGGACGATCGCGGAGGCGGCCCTGGCCCTGACCGAGCGTGACGTCTCGCCGGTCCGGCGGACTCGGCTGACGGGAGCCCAGGAGCGACTCGTGGCGCGCTGGACCGCACGGATCGACGACGCCCGGGCGACCCCGCCAGCCTGGGTCCGCGACGCCGATCGGCGCTTTCCGGTCGTGTCGATCACCGGCACGAACGGCAAGAGCACCGTCACCCGGCTGACCACCCACATCCTCAAGGTGGCCGGCCGGCGAGTCGGGACGACCACATCGGACGGGATCCTCGTCAATGAGCGGTTGATCGAGCCCGGCGACTGGACGGGCCCCGGTGGCGCGTGGCAGATCCTGTCACGTTCCGACATCGACGTCGCCGTGCTCGAGACCGCACGCGGCGGGCTCGTCCTGCGCGGCATGGGCTACGAAACCAATGATGCCAGCGTCGTCACCAACGTGACCTCCGATCATCTCGACCTCCAGGGGATCCACACCCTGCCCGAGCTCGCGGAGGTCAAGGCGACCGTCGTCCGGGCGACCCGTGTGGGTGGCTGGGCCGTCCTCAACGCAGACGACCCGCTGGCCGCCGCGATGAGCCGGCGCGTCCGGGCGCACGTGGCCGTGTTCTCGCTCGGGGTCGGATCCGGCGGCGCAGCCGTCGTCCGGCGGACCGTTGCCGGTGGTGGGCGCGCCTACATCCTGCGCGACGGCTGGCTGGTCGAGATCGACGGAAGCCACGCCGAATCGGGTCCGGGCCAGGCCGGCGGAACGGGCAACGGCTCGTCGTCGGCCGCGCCGGTCGAACACCGGATCGTCGAGGTCGAGCGCGTGCCGATCACGCTCGGCGGCCTCGCCCGCCACAACGTCGCCAACGCCCTGGCGGCGTCCGCTGCCGCGCGCGGCCTCGGGGTGACGCTCGCTCAGCTCCGCGACGGGCTGGCCGACTTCGTGCCCACGTCCGAGCTGTCGCCCGGCCGGTTGAACCTGTTCCGGATCGGGTCCCGGATCGTGATCGTCGACTTCGCTCACAATGAGGCCGGCGTCGATGCCGTGCTCGACGTGGCCGAGGGGATCGCCGGCGGGGCGGCCGGGCGGATGGCCCCGGTCACCGCGATCATCGGGACCGCCGGCGACCGACCCGACGACACCCTGCGCGGGATCGGCAAGATCGCCGGCAAGCGGGCCCAGCGGGTCGCGATCAAGGAAACCCTCAAATACCTCCGGGGCCGCAGTCGCGAGTCGATCGTCGGCGAGATCATGGCCGGGATCGCGGCGGCGGGCCGGACGACCGCGGAGGTGCCGGTCTACGAATCGGAGACCGAGGCACTCCGGAGCGAGCTCGCGCGGAACGGCGAGGGCGCCGCGCGGCCCGACGCTCTCCGGATCATCGTCCTGATGTGCCACGAGGAGCGAGCCGAGGTGTTCGCCCTCCTCGCCGAGCTCGGCGCCCATCCGATCGACATCGGGAGCGAGCTGACAACCCTCATCCCTCGGCTCCAGGCGCGCCCCCGCCGAGCCTGACCGCTACGCTCGTTGCGGTGGCCAGGCCCGGACGTCGAGGCGGGCGGCGAAGCGGAGATGGGCGATCGCCGGATTGGTTGTCGTCAGCGCTCGCCCGCGTTGAGCCGCGGTGGCGCAGCCAGTCGACCGGCGGCACGGCGCTCCTCATAGGCTTTCGCCGCGACCCAGGCCAGCTGGTGGATCCGGTCGTCGAGGCCGTGCGCCCGGCAGCGCTCGAGCATCGAGCCGAGGAGATGGTCCGCCTCGATCGGTCCGCCGCGCTCGATGTCGCGGGCGAGTGATGCGTCATACGTCGAGTCGGCCTGGGCGAACATCGCCCGGTACGTGGCGACGAACGCGTCATCCGGCGCGCATCTCTCGCGCCGGGCGATCTCGATGTTGGTCTCGAGCAGCGCCTGGAACAGCGCGGCACCCTCGGGTGCCCTGACGATCTCGCCGACGTTCGCCCGCATGAGCGACGTCATCGCGGCGACCGTGTGGAGATGAACGAACTTCAGCCACAGGTCACGTCGGACGTCGGTCGAGATCGTGGCGTCGACGCGCGTCCGATCGAACGCCGCCTTCAGCGCGACCACCCGCTCGGAGATGCGGCCGTTCTGCTCGCCGAACGTGACCGCCGACCATTTGTTCAGGTGTCGGATCGAGCCATCGGCGGCGCGCGTCACCGCGATCTTCGCCGTCCCGCCGAGGACCTGATCGCGGCCGAACCGCGCGCTGAGGATCGCGAGGTGATCGATCCCGTTGAGGAGTGGCAGGACTCCGCAGCGGCCGGTCATGACCGGCGAGATCGACTCGATCCCGCTGGTCAGGTCGTACGCCTTGCAGGTCAGCAGGACGAGGTCATGGTGGTCGGCAAGCTCGTCGGCGGTCGTCGTCTTGACCGCGAGGTCGGCGTCGCCGCGCGGGCTCCGGATCCTCAGCCCGTTCTCGGCAAGCTCGATCCGGCGGCCCGGCCGGACGAGAAAGGTGACGTCCTCGCCGGCCTCGACGAGCCGCCCGCCGAAGTAGCCGCCGATCCCGCCGGCACCGAGGACGAGAATCCTCACCCGTCGACCGGTTCGAACACGACCGCCGCCTGCTCGACCTCGTTGACGGCCAGGCGGAACACGTCCGGGCGTGCGTAATGCCCGACGGCGTCGAAATCGAATCGGCCGCGTGCGATCGCCCCGAGATCGATCTCGGCGACCAGGAGGCCCTCGCCGCCGAACAGTGGGCCGGCCAGGACGGTTCCGAGCGGATCGACGATGCAGCTGCCGCCCGCCGAGACGACCTCGTCGTCGGCCGGATCGACCGGACCGTCGGCCTCCGGGTAGTGGCTTCGACACGCGAACTGGTTGGCCGACAGGACGAAGCAGCGACCCTCCATCGCGATGTGGCGCATCGTCGGGAGCCAGGTCTCGCGGCCGTCGGCGGTCGGGGCAAGGTAGATCTCGATCCCCTTTGCGTACATCGCCGCGCGCAGAAGCGGCATGTAGTTCTCCCAGCAGATCACCGCGCCGATCCGGCCGATCGGAGTATCGAGAACCGGCAAGGTCGAGCCGTCGCCGAAGCCCCAGATCAGCCGCTCCGAGGCGGTTGGCATCAGCTTCCGATGCTTGCCCAGGTACGTCCCATCAGGTCCCACGAAGACGACGGAGCAGTACAGGGTGCTCCCGCCACGCTCGATGACACCGACGGCCAGGAGAAGGCCGTTCGCGGCGGCGATCGCGCCAAGCTGATCGACGACCGGACCCGGGACGTCGATGGCCCGCGCCGCATACCGCTCGAATGCGGCCCGTCCCGCGTCCGTGCGCGAACCGACCACTGCGCCGAAATCGCTTCCGCGCGGATACCCGCCGACGAACGCTTCGGGAAAGAGCAACAGCTTCGCGCCGGCCGCCGCCGCCTGTGCCGCCCATCGCTCGATCGCCTCGAGCGCGGCCGCCGTGTCGACTGCCGGAGATACCTGTGCGACGGCGACCGAAACGCCAGTGGTCATCATCGTGCCCTCGGCCGCTGATCCGGAGGACCGGATCAGCCTTCGGGCACCTCGAGCTCGCCGGGGTCGGCGAATGCGGTCGTCCCGCGGGCATGGCCGGACGCCGCCATCGCCTCGCGATACACCCCGATCGCGTCGTCGACGCAGCACACGACGAGGTCGCCCGGCGCGGCCCGGCGAAGCGCCATCCGCACGGCGGTCAGCTCGTCGAGCATCTTCTCCGCCTTCAACGTTCGGGCACCGTCGGCGCGGGAGGCGCGAACGCCATCGATCACATTGCCGGCCGACACTCCCGGCGCCCGGCCGCGGAGGTTCTTATCCTCGCGGACGATGATCTCGTCGAAGGCCCGGGCGGCGATCGCGCCGTACTCGACCTGGTCCTCGTCGCGCCGGTCGCCCGGGATGCCAATGACGCCGATCGCCCGGCCGCTCCGGGTGTGGCCATTGGTCGACGGCCCGATCCGGCCGGCCTTCGATTGCGGCTCGGTCATCATCCGCCCGACGAAGTCGGCCAGCTGGCGCATCCCATCGACGTTGTGGCAGTAGTCGATGACGACCCGGATCCCCCCGACGTCGAGCAGGTTGAGCCGGCCGGGCGCCTGGAAGAACGAGGTCGAGAACGTCCGCAGGCCCTGGCGGATGTCGTGCAGGTGGGCGCCCGCGGCCCACGCCGCCGCGGCCGCCGCGAGCGCGTTGGCGACATTCATCCGGGCCCGCCCGCCGAACGTGGCCGGGATCAGGTGGGTGTACAGGACCGGCATCGTTCGCGGGCCGTGGCGCAACACGATCAGCTCACCTTCCGCGCCCGGCTGCAGAACGAAGGCGGCGTTGCCGCGCGCCGTGTGGCCGTCGATCCGGTCGTAGCCGTCCTCGCCTTTCTGGGTCGACATGCTGAACAGGACGACCTTGCCCGCGCAATGGCGGCCCATCCGATAGACATGGCCGTCGTCGGCGTTGAGGACCGCTGTGCCTGATCGCGGCACGGCCTCGACGATGACGCCCTTGACATTGGCCAGCTGGCCGATCGAGTCGATCCCGCCGATTCCGAGATGGTCGCCGGTGACGTTGGTCACGACCGCCACATCGTTGCGGTCGTAGCCCAGACCTTCGCGCAGGATGCCGCCGCGGGCGACCTCAAACACCGCGGTGTCGACGGTCGGGTTCTGGAGCACCATCTGGGCCGACTTCGGGCCCGACATGTCGCCCTTCTTGATCATCCGGCCGTCGATGACGATGCCGTCGGTCGAGGTCATCCCGACCCGCCTGCCCTTGAGCTTGAGGATGTGGGCGATCATCCGGACGGTCGTCGTCTTGCCGTTCGTCCCGGTGACCGCGACGATCGGGATCCGGGCCGGCGTGCCCGGCGGGAACAGCCCGTCGATCACCGGCCGGGCGACGTACTGGGGCTCGCCCTCGGTCGGGTGGGTGTGCATCCGGAACCCGGGCGCCGCGTTGACCTCGACGATGGCCCCGCCGGTCTCGCGGACCGGGGTCGCGATGTCGGGGCAGATGAAATCGATGCCGGCGATATCAAGGCCGACGATCTGGGCGGCGGTCTCGGCGATCTCGACGTTGTCGGGATGGGCCTCGATCGTCCGATCGATCGAGGTACCGCCGGTCGACATGTTGCCGGTCAGGGCGAGCCTGACCCGCGTGCCCTCGGGCGGGACCGAGTCGAGCTCGAGGCCCTGGGCGCGGACCAGCTCCTCGGCCGCCTCGTCGACCTTGATCCGGGTCAGGACCTTCTCGTGCCCGATCCCGCGGCGCGGATCCTGGTTGGCAACCTCGACCAGCTCGCGGACGGTGTGCTCGCCGTCCCCGACGACGCTGGCCGGGACGCGCTCGGCGATGGCGGCGACCTTGCCGCCGATCACGAGGCAGCGGTAGTCACTGCCCGACACGTAGCTCTCGACGACGAGGTCGCCGCTCCGGCTCTGGGCGCGGGCGCCGTGGAACGCTGCCCGGACGGCCTCGTCCGAGCGGAGGTCGAGGTGGACGCCGCGGCCGTGGTTGCCGTCGAGCGGCTTGACGACGCACGGAAAGCCGATCCGCCGGGCGGCCGCGACCGTGTCCTCCTCGTTGTCGACGACGGCGCTCTTCGGGACTGGAAGCCCGGCCGAGTCGAGGAGTCGGTTCGTCAGCCCCTTGTCGCTCGCGATGTCGACCCCGATTGCCGACGTCATCGAGGTCATCGTCGCCCGGATGCGCTGCTGGTGGACGCCCTGCCCGAGCTGGACGAGGCTGTGCCGGTCGAGCCGGATGAACGGGATGTCGCGGCTCGCGGCCTCGTCGAGGAGGGCCTGGGTCGACGGACCGAATGCCGATCGCTCGGCGAGCCGGATGAGGCGCTCCATCTCGGCCATGAAGTCGAGATTGACCGACTCGTCATTCGGCGCGACGAGGCGGTTGACGAGCGCGACCGCGATCTTTCCTGCCTCGACCCCGACCGCTTCTTCGCGGAATTCGTAGATCACGTTGTAGCGGCCGTGCTCACCCGTGCTCCGGGTCTTGCCGTGGCGGACGTCGGTGCCGGCGAGGTTCTGGAGCTCGAGCGCGATGTGCTCGGCGATGTGGCCGGCCCACGTGCCTTCGCGCAGCCGGGTGATGAACCCACCGCGCCGGCCGAGGCTGCAGGCGTGGTCCTCGAGGCTCGGCAGGAGCCCGACGAGCGCGTCGACGAAACCCGGGATCTTGTTCGACGGGTACTCCTCGAGGATCCCGAGGTCGACGACCATCCGCACGACCGGCTCGCGCGCCCAGTAGTTGGGGCCGCGCAGGATCCGGGTCTCGATGATCCTGAGGGTCG
>JANMCU010000113.1:0-7903 GCA_031361415.1 Chloroflexota bacterium
TCCAGCCGACGATCGGCTCGATCAGCGACTACACGATCAGCCGGTTCGGGCGGCGCAAGCCGTACATCGTGATCGGCACGACGCTCGATCTCGTCTTCCTCGTCGGGCTGGCGACCTCGAACACGGTCCTCGCGGTGGCCGCGTTCGTCACCCTGCTCCAGCTCAGCTCGAACTTCGCGCAGGGTCCGTTCCAGGGCTACATCCCGGATCTCGTGCCGGCGTCACAGGTCGGGCTGGCCAGCGCAATGGTCGGGACGTTCACCGTCCTCGGGGCCGTGATCGGCGCCGCCTTCGCATCGCTGGGACTCGCGCTCGGAAACTTCCTCGTCCCAACGGTCGCGCTCGGGGCGATCGAGTTCGGGACGATGCTCCTGCTGGTTGTCCGGCTCGACGAGGGGCCGCCCGCGAAGCAACGGCACGGGCTCCGCTGGCGATCCGTCGCCGCGCTCGCCTGGGGCACCGACATCCTGCGCGAGCGGAGCTTCCCGTTCCTCGTCGCGTCGCGGTTCTTCATCCTCGGCGGGAGCGCCTTCTTCATCGTCCTCGCGGTGCCGTACCTCGAGCGATCGCTCGGGCTCACCGTCGCCGGCGATCGCGCGTCGTGGTTGTTCGCGATCAGCCTCGTCGCCGCGGCCAGCACGGTCGCTGCCACAGTTCCGGCAGCGCGGATCGCCCAGCGGGCCGGCCGGAAACGGGTCATCTATGTCGCGGCGGCGATCAGCGCCTTCGGGATGGCGATCGCGGGCGTGGCGCCCGGGCCGTTCGTTGCGATCGTGGCCGCGGTCCTGTTCGGCGTCGGCGCGGGCAGCTTCCTCGCCGTCGACTGGGCGCTGATGACCGAGATCATCCCGCGCGCGTCGTCGGGCCGGTACATGGGGATCTCGAATGTCGCGACCGCGACGAACGGGGTCGCGGCGATCTTCGTCGGTGGGCTGATCATCGACGCCTTCAGCCGGGCGGGCGTGCCCGAACTCGGTCCTCGCGCGGTATTCCTGCTCGCACCGATCTGCTTCGCGATCGGCGCGCTGCTGCTTCGGCCCGTGATCGAGCCCGGACGGGCTCGGTAGTGCCGACGGCCCCCGCGGGCCGTGGCGCCCGAACCCCTCGGGCCGTGGCGCCCGACGCCGGCGGCCCCGTCGGGCGATCGCTGCGATACTCGCGACGATGAGCGCGGAGCCGGACCCCAGCCTGCAGGAGCGCTATGCGCCGTTCGGGCGCTGCTTCGGGTGCGGACCGGCAAACCCGGATGGCCTCAGGGTCGGGAGCCGGCCATCGGCCGACGATCCGGCCGTCCTCGTGGCGAGCTTCGAGCCCGGGCCTGCCCACGAAGCGTTCGCCGGCGTCGTCAACGGCGGGATCCTCGGGACGCTGCTCGACTGCCACGCCAACTGGACCGCGACCTGGCACCTGATGCGGGCGCGCGGCGCAGAACGTCCGCCAACGACCGTGACCCTCGAGTACGCGATCCGGATGCGCCGGCCGACCCCGTCGGACCGGCCGATCGATCTCCGGGCATGGGTCGTCGACGCCGCCGACGATCGGGCAACCGTCGAGGCCGAGATTGCTTCCGACGGCGTCATCACCGCGACCGGCCGGGGCACGTTCGTCGCTGTCCGGCCAGACCATCCCGCATACGACCGCTGGTAGGAGCCTCCTCGATGTTCCGTCGCTTCCTCGGCCTTTCCCACTCGGCTCCCGACCAGCGCCTGCCGGTCGGCGATGCCGCCGCTCCCCTGCCCGACTCCGCTGCAGAGACCGCTACGGCCAGGCGGATCGTGGCCCGGCTGGAGGCCCTGCCGCCCGCCGAGGCCCGCTACCTCGCCTGCTTTGCCTATGTGATGAGCCGGACGGCGAACGCCGACTTCGACATCAGCGACGAGGAGTCCGCGGTGATGGAGCGGTTCTCCGTCGAATACGGCGGGCTCGACACGGCCCAGGCCGTGCTCGTCGTGCAGATGGCCAAGGTCCAGGCACGGGTCAACGGCGGCACCGAGGACTTCGTCGTCACCCGCGAATTCCGCTCGATCTCGACACCGGAGCAGCGGCTCGCGCTCCTGCGCTGCTGCTTCGCGGTCGGGGCGGCCGACGGGACGATCTCGGCGCCCGAGGCCGGCACGATCAACGAGATCGCCCGGGAGCTGGATCTGGAACCCGCCGACGTCAACGCGGTGCGGGCGGAATTCCACGAGCAGCTGTCGGCGGTCCAGGCACTCCGGCGCGCGGGAGCCGGCGGCGCCGGGGCCTGATCGCCGATCGCCGTTGCCCGGCCCGTCAGGACGACTCGTCCGAAATCGTCAGCCGGCCACAACCACCTCGGATTCGCCGCGAGAATCCGATTTCGGACGGCGAAATCGGAAGGGGACGGTCGGGGCGCGGATGACTGTCCAGAGCGTGCGATTTCGGATGGCCGCGGCCCGGAAGAGCTGGCTCAGCCCGCAGGGATCTCGACGAGGATCGCCTCGACGGTCTCGATCAGGCGGTCGGCGTCGGCGTCGGAGAAGACCAGCGGGGGCTTGATCTTGATCGCGTTGTGATCCGCGCCATCCGTGCTCAGGAGGACGCCGCGCGCGGCGGCTCGGTTGACCAGCTCCGTGGCGAACGCGGCGTCGGGCTCGCGGGTCGCCCGATCGCGGACCAGCTCGAACCCGACGAACAGGCCAGCCCCGCGGACGTCGCCGATCGGCTCGTGACGGGTCGCCACCTCGCGAAGCCCGCCGAGCAGCCGCTCCCCGGTGATGCGGGCGTGCTCCTGGAGGCCCTCGTCCGCGATCACGTCGAGCACAGCCAGCCCGATCGCCGCTGAGACGGGATTCCCACCGAACGTGTTGAAGTACTCCATCCCGTTGGCGAAGGTGTCGGCGATCGCACGGGTCGTGACGACTGCACCGAGCGGGTGGCCGTTGCCGATCGGCTTGCCCATCGTCACGATGTCCGGCCGGGCGCCCTGCGCCTCGAACCCCCAGACGGCCGACCCGACGCGCCCGAAGCCGACCTGGACCTCGTCGGCGATCGGCACGGCGCCGATCTCGCGGGCAGCATCGAACAGGCCGGCGAGCCAGCCCGCCGGTGGAACGATCTGGCCGGCCGTGCCGGGGATGGCCTCGGAGATCACGGCGCCGGCGGCGTGACCCGCAGCGGCGGCCTCGATCAGCACACTCCGCGCATCGGCCAGGTAGGCCGCGCCGATCTCCGGTCCGTGTCCGCGGTGGCGGCCGCGATACGGGTCCGGGAGCGGCACGACCTGGACATCTTCGCCCGGGCCCGCTCCGCCAGGGCCGTTGAACTTGTACGGGCTGATCTCGATGAGCCGCTGGGTGTTGCCGTGATATGCGACATCGACGCTCGCGACGTCCGGCCGGCCGGTCGCGGCGCGGGCGAGCCGGAGCGCGAGCTCGTTGGCCTCGCTGCCGGAGTTCGTGAAGAAGCAGACCTCGAGGTGGTCGGGCAGCAGCGCGGTCAGTCGCTCTGCGTACCAGACGACGTTCTCGTGGAGATAGCGCGTGTTCGTGTTGAGCAGGCGCATCTGGGCGACGCCGGCCTCGACGACGCGCGGATGGCCGTGGCCGACGTGGGCGACATTGTTGACGCAGTCGAGGTAGGCCCGTCCGTCGGCGTCGTAGAGGTATGCGCCCTCGCCTCTGACGATGTGGAGCGGCGACCGGTAGCTCAGCGACAGCGACGGCCCGAGGCGCGCTCGACGGGCGGCCAGGATCTCCGCGGCGGTCAGGCTGCCGGACGGATGGAGGGTCGTCATCGTCGCTCCTCGAGGGTCGGCGGCGGGACCTCGAGAAGCCGCTCGAGGAGGGCCCAGGCCGGAGCCTCGGACACGGTGAGGTAGGGATCGTCGGGATCGAGCCGCGACTGGTGGGCACTCAAGGCGACGCTCGTCGCCAGCCGCAGGGCGACCAGGTCGACGAGGAGCGCGCCCTCGGGATCGACGAGCGGCATCGCCTCCTCGAACCCCGCTCGGACAGCGGCGATCGTCGCCATCGGGTCGGGCGCGTCGAGCGCCGCGTAGGCCCCCGCCACGGCCAGCTCGTTGACCGTCACCGACCAGATCGCGTCGCCGAGATCGAGCAGGCCGCTGATCGACGCGCCGTCGTCGGCAACGAGGACGTTGTGGTCATTCCCATCGTTGTGGATCACGCCGTGGCGGAAGGCCGGCAGTGCCGAGGTGAGAGGCGTCAGCCGGTCCTGCCAGCGGGCAAGGAGGGCCGCCCGACCCGGGTCGGCGACGGCGCTGGCGTGGGCCGCGATCACAGCGAGGCCTTCCTCGGCCGACCACTGGAACGGCCGATGGGCGGCCGGATGGTCGAAGCCAACGAGGGCGGCAGCCGTCCGACCCATCACCCGACCGAGATCCGCGAGTAACGCCGGTGAGCGGTGCTGGGGCGCGATGGTCGCGAGCGGTCGGCCCGGAAGCCAGGTGAGAACGCGGGCGAGGAGCGGGCGGTCGCCATCGATGACGGCGAGATCATCGCCCGCGGCGGTCTGGACCGGCACTTGGCATGGCACGCCGGCGCCGACGAGCCGGCGCATCGCCGCGTGCTGGAGCTCGAGGAACGCCGGATCCTCGGACGCGTTCGAGATCTTCAGGACGAACCGGTCGATCCCCTCGACCCTCACCGCGAAGTTCCGGTCCCGCTCGCTGGGCAGCGGCCGCAGGTCGCCCTCGATAGCCCAGGTCCGCGTGAGGAGGTTGTCCGCTTCATCCAGGTCGATGACCGGACGGGTCAGGACGGCACCGACGAACTCACTCACGTGAACAGGGTAGCGGCCAGCCGCGGTGGCGAGCCCGGATACGTGCTGGGCGAGTGCGGTGATGCGCAGGGTGGATCAATCGATGACGAATGAATGCGGTCCGATCGCCCACCCGACAGGAATCGGTCGGATCCGCAATTTGACTACGCTCACTCGTGTGGAAATGATCCATGGGCAGCATCAGCGGACGGCGTGGTCCAGACGGGCAGCGGCTGCGTCTCGCTGACAGTCAGCCGAGGGTCAGGTCGACGAGCCCCTCACCGAGGCGGCGGCGGACCTCGAAGATCAGCTCGGCGTCGTAGGCGACGCGCCGGCTCAGCTCCATCGGCAACGATCCGCCGCCGGTCTGGGCCGGGACGTGGAGGACGACGCGCGTCGCGCCCGGTCGTTCGCGGAGGAGGTTCTTGAAGGTCTCCATCGCAAGGACCAGGCGGTCCGAGGTCGCTCCGCCGAACCGGACATGGAGCACCTGGTCGGGCTGGCTCTCGATCTGCGAGGTCGGCGCCTGGGACGCCTGGGCCGCCCGTGCCCGCGCCTCGTCGGGGAGTGCCGGTTCGTCGTCCGACTCGGCGCGGCCGCCGACCGAGGCCGCGCCATCAGGTTCGCTGTAGGTCGAGATCGGCTCGGCGGGCGCGATCCGCGGCAGGTCGCTGTTCCGAGGCAGGTCGCCGCCCTGCGCCTCGGCTCGGAGCGGCGAGACGCGCGGGACGCCGGGCCGGATCTCGTCAGATGGCGCTCCACCCGGTCCGACCGCGACGGCGACGGCCGGCTCGGAGGTCGGGACGGCCATCACCGGGACACCGGCGACGGGCTCGAACGGCGTGAAGACCGGCGCCGGATTCGGCGAGATCGGGCGGGGCCACCCGTTGCCGCTCCCAGTGCCGTTGCCACCCGGTCCACCGCCCCGCCGCCCGCCCCGACCGCGATCGCCGGCTGCCACCTCGCGCGCGAACGCCTCGGGACCACGCGTGAGAGCCCCGTCCCAGTCCACCGCGAGGTCGGCAAGGAGCGACACATCGTCGCCGCGGTGGTCGATCCGGCCGGCCACGAGCAGGATCGTGCCCTCGCTCCAGGTCGCCGCGGTCTGCTCGTACATCTTCGGGAACACGACGATCTCGATGGTCCCCTGGAGGTCCTCGAGGGTCGCCACCCCCATCGTGGCGTTCGCCTTCGTGATCACCCGCCGGAAGCCGGTCACGATCCCGCCGATCACCACCCGCTGGCCATCGAGCGACTCGTCCTTGAGGTCGCTGCTGAACGCGGTCACGTACTGCCCGACCTGGGCCGCGACCTCGCCCATCGGGTGCTCCGAGAGATACAGACCGAGCAGTTCCTTCTCCCAGCGCAGGCGTTCCCGGACCGGGACTTCGGTGGCGAAGGGCAGCGGTCGCTCGAGCGCGGTCGTGTCGTCGGCGGCGAGGTCGAACAGCGATGTCTGGCCGCTCAGTCGATCGCGGGTCGCGGCCTGGCCGGCATTGATCGCGTCGTCGAGCCCGAGCAGCACCTGGGCGGGATGGCCGAGGGCGTTGAGCGCGCCGACCTTGGCGAGCGCCTCGAGGACCTTGCGGTTGACCAGCCGGAGGTCGATCCGCGAGCACAGGTCGGCGAGGGACTTGAACGGGCCGCCATCCTTTCGAGCGGCGACGATCGACTCGATCGCGCTCTGGCCGACGTTCTTGACCGCCAGCAGCCCGAACCGGATCGCGGGACCCTCGACGGTGAACTCGACATCGGAGTGGTGGACGTCGGGCAGCTTGATCTCGATCCCCATCCGGCGGCACTCGGCGATCGCGGCGGCGACCTTCTCCTCGTTCGAGCGGAACGCCGTCAGGACCGCCGTCATGTACTCGACCGTGTAGTTCGCCTTGAGGTACGCGGTCTGGTAGGCGATCAGCCCGTAGCAGGTCGCGTGCGCTTTGTTGAAGCCGTACCGCTCGAACGGCTCGAAGGCTGCGAACACGTCGTCGATCGTCTTCGGCGCGACGCCGCGCTCGGCGGCCTGCTTGACGAACTTCTCCTTCTGAGCGCGAAGGACGGACGACTTCTTCTTGCGGATCGCGTAGCCGAGGGTGTCCGCCTCGGGTCCAGTGAAGCCACCGAGCGCGATCGCCGCGGCCATGATGTCTTCCTGGTACACGAAGATCCCGTACGTCTTGTTCAGGTACGGCTCGAGGAGCGGGTGGAGGTAGGTGACCTTCTCCTGGCCGTGCTTGCGCCGGATGTAGGCGGGAATGTTGTCCATCGGGCCGGGCCGGTACAGCGCGACCATCGCGGCGAGGTCGAGGACCGACGTTGGCTGGAGGTCGCGGATGTAGCGGCGCATGCCCGCCGACTCGAGCTGGAAGATGCCGGTCGTCTCGCCCGACGCGAGGAGGGCGAACGTCGTCGCATCGTCGAGCGGGATGTGGTCGAGATCGATCTCGATGCCGCGCTCCTGCCGGACGAGGTCGACGGCGTGGCGCAGGATCGTCAGGTTCGAGAGCCCGAGGAAGTCGAACTTGAGCAGGCCGAGCGCCTCGATCCCATGCATCTCGTACTGGCTCATGAGCGCGTCCGAGTTCGTCGCCTTCTGGAGCGGCATCAGCTCGGTCAGCGGCTCGCGGCTGATGACGACGCCGGCGGCATGGGTCGAGGCGTTGCGGGCGACGCCCTCGAGCTGGCGGGCGAAGTCGATGATCCGCTTGACCGCCGGGTCGGCGTCGACCTGGCCCTTGAGGTCGGGCGAGATCTCGAGCGCCTCATCGAGCTTGATCCCGAGCTGGTTCGGGATCGCCTAGGCGATCCGGTCGACCTCGCCGTAGCTGTGGCCGAGAACCCGCCCGACGTCGCGGATGGCGGCCCGGGCGAGCATCGTCCCGAAGGTGATGATCTGGGCGACGTGGTCGGAGCCGTACTTGCGGCTGACGTAGTGGATGACCTCGTCCCGCCGCTCGTCCTCGAAGTCGACGTCGATGTCCGGCATCGTCACCCGGTCCGGGTTGAGGAAGCGCTCGAACGGGATCCCGTAGGCGATCGGGTCGACCGGGGTGATGCCGAGCGAGTAGGTCACGATGCTCCCGGGCGCGCTCCCCCGGCAGGTGGTCATGATCCCCTGCTCGCGGGCGAAGCGCGTGAAGTCGGCCACGATCAGGAAGTAGCCGGC
>JANMCU010000148.1:0-4943 GCA_031361415.1 Chloroflexota bacterium
CCTGCCGCTGGCGATGACGGCCGCCTGCCTCAATCTGCGGATGACGCCGGATGAGGTGCTCGCCGGCGTCACGATCAACGCGGCGCTCGCCCTCGGCCTGGCCGACGAGATCGGCTCGCTCGAGGGCGGGAAGCAGGCGGACCTGGTCGTCTGGGCGGTTCCGACGTCTCGCCAGATCCCGTACTGGCCGGCGGCGGATCTCGTTCGGACGGTGGTCAAGCGGGGTCGCGTCGTGCTCGACCGGACGTAGCCCGTCCGCCCGCCGGACCCGAGGTTCAGACCTTGCCGCGCGACTCCAGCAGGATGGTCGTCGTCTCGAGCGGCAGGCCGGAGATCGACACCGAGAGCTTCGGCTGAGCGGCCGGCGCGCCGCCCATCTCGTGGAGGAACTTGGCGAGGGCCTCCTGCGTGTCCGGCGCGTCCTCGTCGAGCGGCATCGCGACGACGATCCGTGGATCGAGCTGGGCGACGAGCTCCGCGATCCGCTGCGGCGACAGCGCGCCGCCGATCGGGACGCAGGCGATGTCGACCGGACCGATATCGGCGAGCTTCTCCTCGGTCAGCAGGTGGCCGATTTCGCCGAGATGGATCGTATGAATTCCGTCGAGCTCCACGACGAATGCGACCTGCTTGCCCCGCTCGGAGCCCTTCGTGTCGTCGCGATAGGTCCGGACGCCGGTCAGCAGGACGTCGCGGACCTCGTATTCGCCCGGTCCGTCGAGGACGAAGGCCTCATCGAGTGACGACGGAAGGAGGGTCGCCCCGTCCCGCGAGCGGATCCCCTTCGCCTTCGGCAGCGGCCGATCGTCGGGATGCGAGTAGGTGACGATCTCGCCGGTGATGCCGCGGCCGGTCGGGCCGACGATCGATTGAAAGGGGTCGGCCACGACGACGGCGTCCTTGCCGCGCAGCCGAACACAGGTCCGTCCGTACCAGGTCAATTCCATGACCCGATTCTTGCACACGCGACTGCACGGCGAATGCACGCCGGCTCGACCGCGTTCCACGAGTGCGCCGGCACGGTCGGCACGGTCGCGGGTGAGTCGCTACGCGACTCAGAATGATCGCCAGCACGCTCGGCCGAACCGGTTTCGCGACCGATCCAAGCGTGCTGCTCACGAATTTGAGTCACCGCACGACTCAGGCCCGGCGCGACTTCCCGACAGTGTGAGCGAGGACCACAGGCGGCAACGCCGCGATGGCGTGCCCAGGTGCGACAGCCTGTGACCGGGGCAAAGAAAGAGCGGGGGTGCCTGCCCAATCGGCACCCCCGCTCGGAGGGAGGGAGGATGGAACCCTGAGGGTTCGGTCCGATGCGAACGCTAGCCGTGACGCGTTCAACGACGACCGGGTAAGCCATTAAGAAAGCGACATGGAACCCCGTACGGGCGACCCATCGTCGGGCGCGACGGCCCATGCCACAATCCCGCCGATGCCTCCCCTCGCCGATCCAATGACGTTCGATCGTGCCCGCCGACGCCCGCAGCGCATCGGTCCGCTCGTTGTCGGCGTCGTCCTGCTGCTGACGGCGTGCGGCTCGAACGGTCCGACCGCTGGCCCGTCCGCGTCGCAGGCGCTGGTCACGGCCGCGCCGCCGACCGCCAGCCCGGCCCCGACCGCGGTCGTCGATCCGGCCACCCTGTACGCGACGATCGAGGCCCAGGTCGTCGCGATCCGCGGCCTCCAGCCCAAGGCGAAGGTCGACCCGAAGGTCCTCGACGACGCCGGGATCAAGAAGCTCATCGCCGACTCGTTCGCCAAGGACAACCCACCGGCGATCGTCGCTGCGAACGAGCGGATCATGAAGGCGCTCGGCCTCCTGCCGGCGGACGCGTCACTCAAGGACTTGTACCTGACGCTCCTCGGGAGCCAGGTCGCCGGCCTGTACAACCCGGACGACAAGACGCTCTACGTCGTGTCTCGATCGGGGGGCATCGGGCCCTCCGAGAAGACGACCTTCGCCCACGAGTTCACCCACGCGCTGCAGGATCAGAACTTCGACCTCGGCTCGCTCCACCTCGACCAGGTCGGCCAGGGCGATCGATCCTTTGCCCGGCTGGCCCTCGTCGAGGGCGACGCCACCCTGTCGATGAGCTACTGGCAGATCCAGAACCTCAGTCAAGCCGAGCTCGGCCAGCTGCTCGCGTCGGCCGCCAGCGACCCGTCGACGAAGGTCCTCCTGGAGATGCCGCCGATCCTTCGCGAGGCGCTGCTCTTCCCGTACATCCAGGGACTCACGTTCGTGCAGGGTCTCCAGGCCGGCGGCTGGCAGGGCGTCAATGCCGCGTTCTCCAAGCCGCCCGCCTCGTCGGAGCAGGTCCTCCACCCCGAGAAATACGCGGCCGGCGAGATGCCGATCGCGGTGACCCTCCCGAAGGATCTCGCGGCGAGACTCGGCAGCGGCTGGTCGGTGGCGCTCGAGGACACGTTCGGCGAATTCCAGCTCGGTGTCTGGCTGCGCGGCAACACGTCCATCGGTGCCGCCGCCGCGAACGACGCCGCGGCCGGCTGGGGCGGCGACCGGATCGCGCTGGTCGACGGGCCCGGCGGGACCTGGTCGGTCGTCCTCCGGACGGCCTGGGACAGCGCCGCCGACGCGACGGCGTTCGAGGCCGCCGCGACCACGCTCGTCGACGCCCTTGCGGCGCCTGCGTCCCTGCTGCCGGGCGCCGGCGGCACCGAGCGCTGGGTCGTCATCGGATCGGACGACGCGACGCTCGCGCGGGTCGCCGGCGTCCTCGGTCTCGCGCGCTAGGACCGCTCGGAACGGCGGCGGCGACTACATCGATTCGGGGGCCGAGATCCCGAGCAGCCCGAGGGCGTTGGCAAGGGTGACCCGGGCCGTCGACACGAGGGCCAGCCGGCCCTCCGACCGCGCCGGCTCGTCGGGGTCGACCACCCGCGCGTCCCGGTAGAACGCGTGGAACTGGGTCGCAAGCTCGGTCGCGTAGGCGGTCACGCCGTGCGTCTCCTCGGACCGAACGGCATCCTCGACCACCTCGGGGAAGCGAACAACCGCCCGCGCGAGGGCGGCCTCGGGCGCGCCCGCGAGGAGGCCATCCACGTTCGCCGCCGGCGCCAGGCCGACGTCAGCCGCCTTGCGCAGGATCGACGCGATCCGCGCGTGGGCGTACTGGACGTAGTAGACCGGGTTCTCGGCCGATTGCTTCTTGGCCAGCTCGATGTCGAAGTCGATCCCGGTCGTCGCCGCCCGTGAGGCGAAGAACCAGCGGGCGGCGTCGACGCCGACCTCGGCGAGGAGCTCGTCGAGGGTGATGAACTCGCCGGCCCGCTTGCTCATCGAGATCTCCTGGCCATCGCGGATGAAGCGGACCCAGGAGTAGAGGAGCATCTGGACGGCTTCGCGGTCGTAGCCCATCGCCATGGCGGCGTTCCGAACCCGAGCCACGGTCCCGTGGTGGTCGGCGCCCCAGATGTAGATCAAGTGGTCGAAGCCGCGGCTGAACTTCTCGGTGACATACCCGATATCGGCCGCGAAATAGGTCGGCCGGCCGTCGGAGCGGATGATCACGCGATCCTTGTCGTCGCCAAAGGTGGTCGACCGGAACCACAGCGCGCCATCCAGCTCGAAGAGGTGGCCGCCGGCCCGCAGGCGCTCGATCGCCCGCTCGACCCAGCCCTCGGCGTGGAGCGAGTCTTCGGTCGTCCAGACATCGAAGTGGACGCCAAGCCGCTCGAGGCTGGCCTCGATCCCCGCTCGCACCTGGCGCGCCGCCCAGTGGCCGACCATGTCGTTGGCGTCGGCTCCCGTTGCGTTGGCCGCCGCCCAGACGTCAGCCGGGAGGTCGCGTTCGAGCTGGCCGACGTAGTCACCGTGATATCCGTCCTCGGGAATCGGCTCGCCACGCCTGATCGCGACGACCGACGCGCCGAGGTTGGGGACCTGGCCGCCCCGGTCGTTGAAGTAGTACTCGCGGGTGACCTGCTGGCCGCCCACCTCGAGGACCCGGCTCAGCAAGTCCCCGATGAACGCGCCGCGGGCATTGCCGACTGTCAGCGGCCCGGTCGGGTTGGCCGACACGAACTCGACGTTCACGGTCCTCGGTCGGACCGCCGGCACCCGGCCCCAGCCGGCGGGATCCGCGAGGACGTCCGCCACCGCCCGCTCCAGCGCCCGGTCCGTGAGGCGCAGGTTGAGGAAGCCCGGCGGCGCCACCTCGACGGAGGCGATGGGCGAGTCGGTGGCCGGGTCGACGATGTCGGCGGCGATCGCGTCGGCCAGGATCCGGGCGATCTCGAGCGGGGCGCGCCGGTATGGGCGGGCAAGCTTCATCGCCAGGCTGGCAGCGAAGTCGCCGTGCTCCGGCTTGGCCGGCCGCTCGATGTCGACCGTCGGGAGTCCCTCGTCGACCGCGGCCAGGGCGCCACTCTCGATGGCCCGGCGCCAGGAGCGCGCGACGGCGTCCCGGACCTCGGTCCGGATCGGTGGGGTGAGTGCCTTCTGGCTCGGGCGTGTCACGGTCGGCGGGGCCTCGCAAGAGGGTGGGCACGAGCGCGCCGGGTGCGCTGCGATCGGCCGCCAATGGTAGCGCCCGCACCCGGCCACCCATCGGTCCTGGTACTTCGGTGCGCGCCTGCAACGGAATGCGCTGAGCACGCGTGTGTCAAACGGTGGACATCGGTGAGATTGGGACTAGTCACACGTAATCCTGACTAGTACCTTTTTCTATCCGTTCAGCCGTACAGTGGCCGTCACTTCCCTTCCGGGGGGTTCTTCAGGGGGACCGGAAGTACCGGCCCCAAGCCGGCTTCAACGGGCACGAGGTCCCATTCGGGACCTCACCGGGGCTCCATTCATTCGGCGAGGTCTTATCTATCGTGGGTTCAATCTCGGGGATCGGGAGGCACAGGAACATGGCATCTCGGGGACTGTGGCATTTCATGGGAGCGCGGACGCGCCGGGGCCTGGCCCTGTCGTGGTC
>JANMCU010000155.1:0-6750 GCA_031361415.1 Chloroflexota bacterium
CGGGCTCGATGGACATCGCCCGCGCGATGACGAACCGGTTGCCGACGATGCGGTACTCGCCACCGCTCGCCCAGAAGCGCGGCTGATCGTGCTCGTCCCAGATCTTGCTGTAGTTCGCGCGCCGGCGCTCGTCCGGCGGGAGCGCCGCCAGACTGTCGGGCGTCGCGACCGGACGCCCGTGATCCATCCACACGTACGTCCAGTGGGACGACGTGACCATCAGCCACATCGTGCGGCGCGTGCTGATCGAATCCACGTCCCCCGTCGCCACGTTCCGAATGGCGATCACGGCCCAGGTCCCCGGCATCTCCGCCGGGTCGATGGACTGCGCGCGCGCGGCACGCGGCAGTGTCGCCACGGCCACCGCCAGCAGGAGACCAGTCAGCGCGCGTCGCGCCACGTGCTCACCGGCTCCCCCGCGGGAGCATTGCGTGCAATGTGCGCCGCCATCTCGCGCAGCAGATCCGCGTTCGTCATCGGCTGCCAGCCGTGCCCCTTCATCGGGCGTCCGTACCGAAACGAACCGCCGTAGTACGGCGACCTGGTCCCCTCGAGGAACTCCTCGAGCTGGTACACCGCCGGTCCCAGGTAGAAGTCGTCCATGTCACCCGTGAGCAGATGCAGCTTGCCGACGAGCGACGGACCGATGCGCGGCCAGTTCTGCTGGAGGTAGTGGCGCAGGTCATAGCCATTGTCGCGCATGTAGGTCGCGACGTCGCGATCGATGCGGCCCGTTCGGAGGTTCCACAGCTGCCGCGGGTAGCCGTCGGCGCCCACGGGACCGTAGACCGCGTTCCAGATGTCGATCTGTGCGGCGGAACGGCCTCTCGTTCCCGACGCCAGTTCCATCTGCGAAATCTGGCGCATCGTTGCGACCGGTTGCCCCTCGGGGCTCATCTGCATCATCCGCTCAGGAGCACCCGGGGCCGCATTCGGCACCAGGAACGCGCTGGTGTCCCGATAGATGTCAACGAGCTGATAGCGCCGGAAATCCACCGGGTCCGGATACATCGTCCATGTTCCGCCGAAGAACTCCGGATGGTAGACCTGGAGCGCGAGTGATTCCCAGCCGCCCGTGGATCCGCCCGTGAGCACGCGAGCGTACGGCTTCGCGATCATCCGGAAGCGCTTTTCGAGCTCGGGAATGAGCTCCGTGAGCACCGCGTCGCCGTACGGGCCGTTGTTCGCCGAGTTGACGGCGTACGAATCGTCGAAGAAGGGGGTGGGGTGCTGGAACTTGACGACGATCATACGCGGCATGTCGTCTCGAAGCCATTGCTGCTGGAACTCGTAGCCCGACTCGCGCTTGCCGGCACCGCCAGTCGGACGGCCAATCTCGGCCGCGGTCCACGTGCCCGGCGCGGCCATGTCGAGCACGGGCGGGGGAGGCGCGTTCGTCGTCGCGAAGTTGAATGGTGCGGCGAGCGTGAAGTGGTCCTGCACGAAGACGACGGGATACCTGGTGTTCGGATTCTCGTCGTAGCCCTTCGGCAGCAGCACCGTGGCACCGAGGTATTGCGGGTGCCCCCACCATCTGGTCAGCATCGGGCTCTCGAACCTGATCCGCTTCACCCATCGCGTGTCGGGCTCCACCTCGATCGCTGGCAGCTTGTGATCGAAGTCGAGCTGCACCCGGAATCCCCGGGACGGATCGACGTGAACCTTCACCGGCGTGCTCACCAGATTGCCCGGCGCGAACGCCCATCGCTGCCCTTCCCACTGGTCCTGATGCGCCCAGATGGTGTGTCCGTCGGCCCGCGCATATCGGGTGTAGACATTGAACACCGCCTGCACGTAGTAATCGCCGGCTGGAATCTCGCGCAGGCTCCAGTAGGGATAGCCGATGGCGCTGGTGTCCAGCGTGGCCCACGTGCCCGGCGCCAGTTGCTCGACGTCAGCCGCAAAGAAGGGGATACGGCCCACGCGGGTGCGGGCCGATTGATAGGCCGCAATGCGCGGCTCGGCGTCGCTTCGCGGATAGAGTGATACGAAAATGCGTCCGGTGATCGGTGTCGCCGAGAGCGACGCCGGGAAGCGTACCTCGAAACGACCCTCCGACTGCGCCGCGAGTGGCGTCGCACCGGCCGAGAGGGCGACGGTGAGCGCCATCAGCATGTTCCATCCATGCGCGGACAGCGCTCGCACCACGCGACCGCCGCATCTCGACACCACGCGCATCATCGGCTGTCTCCGCCCACGCTCACCTGCACGCGCGCGGCCGAGGGCGCATCGGTGACTCGATCCTTCAGGAACTGATCCCAGAATGCCAGCATGTCGCCGAGCTATTCACGCACGTTCGCGCGCGACGTGACGTAGTACGTCTCGCCCGGATACGACTTGTACCGGAAGATCTTGTATTCCGCGTCCAGCGCTCGGGCGAAGTCGAGCGAGGCGGGTACCGGCTGCTGGCCCGGACGCCAGGGGGACTTCATCCCCTCGCCGTGCACGAGGAATGTCGGTGTCGTGACCCGTTTCACGTTGTAGATGGGCGAGTTGCGCTTGTATACCGCGAGGCTGTCGGGCCATGGTCCGAACTCGTACGCCAGCAGCTTCGTATGTTGCAACTCGTCGTTCCAGTCGTGGAACCTGACCCAGTCGCCGTAGCCGGATTCCGGAATGGCCGCCTGGAACACGCCTGGTGCATTGACGATGGCCGACATCGTCATGCATCCGCCATAACTGATGCCGTGAATGCCCATCTTCGCGGCGTTCACGTACCCCTGCTGCTTCAGGTAGTCCACGCCGGCGACGACGTCCTTCAGGTCGCACCGCCCCCAGCAGTCGTTGTTGGCGTCTTCAAAGGCACGGCCGTATCCCGAGCTGCCGCGGATGTTGGGCAGCAGAACGGCGTACCCACGCTGGGCGAAGAACTGCACCTGCGCCTGATAGGTATCGTTGTACTGCGAGGTCGGCCCGCCGTGCACCCAGAGGATGCCAGGCGCCTTCTCGCCGGGCCGCAGCCCACGCGGCTCGTACAGATACGCCGAGATGGTGAAGCCGTCGGCGCTCGGATAGGTGATCTTCCTAGGGATGACGAGTGCATCCCGCGCAATGCCGGACGGCATGGAACTGGTGAGCTGTGTCGCCTTTCCCGACGCGACGTCGACGACGAAGAGATCGGCGGGCGTGGTGCTCGTCCCGAACGAGTAGCTGATGCGGGTGCCGTCGGGCGACCAGACCGGCTTGGAGACGACACCCTCGCGCGGCGCGACCAATGCGCGGGGCGAGGCACCGCTCACGCTCGCCACCCACAGACTGTGGGTGCCGTTCCGGTTGGCGATGTACGCGATCGACTTTCCATCCGGAGACCACGATGCCTCACTCTGCTCTGCCGGCTCGGCGGCGACGGGTCGAGGCGCTCCGCCTTCGATGGGCACCGTCCAGTAGTTGAGCCATCCGCTCCGCTGCGACCGGAAGAGCACCTGCCGACCATCGCGGGACACCTCCGCATAGCCGAACGCGGTACCGCCGCGATAGTCGAAGAAGTTCGGCTCGCGCACGACGAGTCGAGGGGGAGCGGAACCGTCCACCGGCACGGCGAGCACGTCGTGATTCAGCCATCGGTCGTCGAGCCGGTCGAACAGCACGGATCGGCTGTCCGGCGTCCACGTCGGGAAGACGTCGTACTCCGGGCTGCTCGTGAGGCGCGTGACCTCGCCGGACGGCACCGTCACGACGTAGATGTCCTCACTGCCGTATCGGTCGGCGGCGAAGGCGATCCGCCGCCCGTCCGGCGACCAGTTCATGGAGTTGATGCGCCCTCCCAGCGACGTGAGGGCCACGTTGCGTCCATCGCCGGGCGACCAGAGCCAGATCTCCGGTGCACCGCCCTTGCTCGACACGTATGCCACGTGTGCGCCCGACGGCGACCAGAGCGGATTCTGGGACGCCGTGGATCCGACGCCGACGAGTGACACGTCGTCGATCAACTGACGCGGCCGTCCTCCCGTGGCGTCGACCTCCCAGAGCCCCATCGGTCCGCCGAAGCTGCCGAGAAACGCGATGCGCTTTCCATCAGGATGCCAGATCGGCGCGTCTCGCCCGCCGATGACGGAACTGATCGACAGCACCTGATCCGCGCTGAGCGGCGATGCGCCACCCGCGCGAGCCGCCATCGTCTGCGCGCCGAGGGTGCCGGCAGCGCCGGACGCGCCAGCCACTGCAATTCCTAGAACGACTCTGATCGCAGCTCGCACGAATGCCTCGCCGATGTGTGGGGTGATCGTTCCGGTTGGTGCGCGTCGGGCGCTGAACAGCATTCGGTCGCCGTGTTCGCTCGTGTTCGACTGGTCCGCGCGAGCCGGAACCGCGTGGGAGGCGGTATGCGTGCACGGCGGTCCATCCTGGGGCACTACCTGTCGCGAGACGCGGGCGCGCGACTCGGGGGGGAGACCAGCGGTAGCAATCGGCAACGAGTCCGGCATTGCTCATCAAGGCATCGCGCATGCCACATGGGTCTGCCGACCGATGCGCGGGTGACGCAGCACCAAGTCTCGCAACGGCAACACGTTGCGAGAGTGAGCGCCAGGGTGGTGTGCGCGCCTTTTGCGCGGTGTGCCAACCGATCGCACCTCGCGGGGTGCACTCATCGCACCTGGAAAGCTGCGAAGTGCGCGGTTCACCGAGCGAGCGCGGCTCGCACGGGGCGGCGAGAGACTCAGTCCGGTCGCCGACCCCGCAAGCGCGTCGCGTCGCGGAATTGATCGTGTTCGATCCCGTGCCTGATCAGCATGCGCTGGAACACCTGGCGCAGGACCCCGGCGCGTTGCGCGGCGAGTGTGACGTTGCCGCCGGCGACCGAGAGCGCTTCCAGCAGATAGGTGCGCTCGAACTGCGTCACGACGTTTCGCTTCGCGTCCTGGAATCCGTTCGGGGCAGGCGGTGATGCCCCCGCCGCGCCGGACGCCGTGTGCATGGACGTGTACCCGGTTGGCCCGCCCTCGCTCACCTCGGGCGGGAGATCGGCGGCGGTGATCGTTGGGCCAGCGCCGTACACATATGCGCGCTCGATCGCATTGCGCAGCTCGCGCACGTTCCCCGGCCACGGGTAGGCGGCAACGAGTGCGCGCGCTTCGGGCGTGAACTGGCGCGGCGGCTCGGCGTAACGCTCCGCGATCACGCGGGACAAGTGCGCCGACAGGAGCTCGATGTCACCGCCGCGGTCGCGTAGCGCGGGAACGTCCAGCCGTACGACGTTCAGCCGGTAATACAGGTCGGCGCGGAAATGGCCGGTGGCCACGTGCCGTGCCAGGTCCCGATTCGTCGCCGCAATCACCCGGACGTCAACGGGGATCTCGTCGCTGCCGCCGACGCGTATCACGCTTCGCTGCTCCAGCGTACGCAGCAGCGCGGCTTGCGCCCGCGTTCCCATCTCGCTCACCTCGTCGAGGAACAGCGTTCCGCCGTGCGCCAGCTCGAACACGCCCTTCTTCAGCTGGCGTGCATCGGTGAAGGCGCCACGCTCGTGGCCGAACAGCTCGCTCATCAGCAACGTGTCGGTCAGCGCCGCGCAGTTCACCGCGAGGAACCGGCGCGCGGCGCGTGAGCTCGCGCCGTGTATGGCTTGCGCCACCAGCTCCTTGCCCGTCCCCGATTCGCCCTGCACGAGTACCGCCGAGACCGGGCTGCTGGCGACTCGCGCGACTCGTCGCTTGAGCTCCTCGATCGCCGACCCCGCCCCGACGATCGCCTGCAATGCGTCGCTCGTCTCGGCCGCCTCCATGCCCCGGGCGCCGGTGATGGCAGCCTTGCCGAGGACGTCGAGCAGATCGGCGAACGCGAACGGCTTGGGCAGATAATGAAACGCGCCCGCCTTTACCGCGTCCACCGCATAGCCGATTTGTGCATGCGCGGTGATCACGATGACCACCGGACACACTGGCAGGCGACGCAGCTCGGGCAGCAGCTCCAATCCCGGCCGGTCGGGGAGATTCTGGTCGAGCAACACCACTCGTGGCAACGACTCCCGCGCGATCGCGAGACCGACGCGCGCCGTCCCGGCATGCCGAACCGCGTACCCTTCACCTTCGAGCGCCTCGCCGAGAAACTCCCGGAAGTTGCGCTCGTCGTCAACGATCAGAAACAGAGGTTGTGACATGGGCTCGGACGGGGCTGAAGAGAATCTCATGCGGCGCGCGGCAAGGTGATTCGAAGCAGCGTTCCCTGGTCGGTGCTGTACGCCACTTCCACCGAGCCACCGAGTCGCTCCGTTTCGCGGCGTACCAGCGCCAGCCCGATGCCCGTGCCGCCCCGCTTGGTCGTGAAATGCAGATCGAAGATGCGGGGCAGGATGGCGGGCGGGATCCCCGGCCCGTCATCGAGCACGGAGATCTCGACGGAGGACGGCAGGACCGTGAGTGCCACCGACACTTTGCCTCCCTCGCCGACGCTCTCGAGCGCGTTGGCCACGAGATTCAGCAGGACGAGACGAAACTGAGCCGGCGTGCCGAGGAGGAGCACCGGCTCGGCCGGATAGTGCTCCATCATCGCGACGCGGCGGTCATCCGCGCCCGGGCGCAGATCGGCCACGCAGGACGTCGCGATGGCCCGGAGATCAACCTGCTCCGGGGCACCGAGCTGCCGGTCGAACTCCGCGCGATCGCTCGCGAACCGGAGCAGTCCGGAGACCAGGTCGTCGATGCGCCCGATATCTCGCTCGAAGCGCTTCAGCTTCGCCGGATCCACACCGTCTCGCTGCAGCACGTAGACGCCCATCTTGAGTCCCGCCAGGGGATTCTTGATCTCGTGCGC
>JANMCU010000174.1:0-27592 GCA_031361415.1 Chloroflexota bacterium
GGCTCCTAAGGCCGGCGCGTCTGCCATTCCGCCACTCGCCCGTCCGGCGAGTCTAGCGCGGGTGACCGACCGTCGAGGAATCCGCGATTGAACGGCGACCCCGACAGGTCGATCGATGTGACTTCGTGCGATCAGCGAGTCTTGCCTGCGAGCACCCCACCGTCGTCGCGAGCGCCTGGACCCTGCTACCTGGCCGAATATCCGCCCACGGACTCTTGAGCCTGGTTTGGGACCATGATGCGCCGGCAACGAGCCGGAAACACCCCGGAATCAGCCGCCGAAGGCTAACAGATTGGCGGGTCAAGGCAGGTCAAGGTCAGGAAGGTGGCCGAAGAGTCCTCCGGCGAGTATTTGGCCAGGTTGCCGGTTCGAGGGCGACGGTCGGGATCGGATCCGTGGAGCAGGCCGGCATGGGGTCCGAGGGCGACGGTCGGGATCGGATCCGCGGGCAAGGCAGGGCCAGGCGAGGAGGGCAGGGCGGACCTCTAGAGACCGGCGTCGTCCGGGGCACCTGATCCGCCGCCCGGGCCGCCCGCGCGGCGCCGGGCGCGGATCTTCTCGAGCTGTTCGGTGAAGCCTGGCCCGTTCGGATTGAGCATCCGTTCGGCGATCTGGCGGCCCTGGCGGAGCGCGATGGGGCGAAGCGCGGAGGCGGCAAGGCCGGTGATCGCGGCCGTCACGCCCTCCTTCTTGCGCTCCTTGGCCCGCTCGTCGAGGTACTTCGCGAAGTCGCGCTCGAGGGTGCCGCGGACCTTCGAGCCGTCGGTCCCGATCTTGCGGAGGGCCTTCTCGACGTCCTTCGGCAGCAGCTCCGACGGGAGCTCCTCCTGCTTGCCGGTGATCGCCTGGCGGGCGCGGCGGAACAGGCGCTTCGGTCCGCCGACGGCGAGGAACGCGCCACCGGCCGCGATCCCGGCCGCCTTGGCCGGGTTCGCGCGGACCTTGGCCGGGACGTCGATCGCGGCCCGGCCGGCGGCCTCGAGCCGATCGACCTGGTCGCCGAGGTCCGCCCGCGCCGCTACGACTTGCGCGAGAGCGGCATCCGTTCGCGTGCCCACTCGATCGTCTCCTTCGTGGCCTTGATGGTCCGGGCCGGCCAGAACCGGTCCTTGAGTGCATCCGTGTCGAACCCGCCGCGGGCGACGCCCAGGCCCATCGCGGTGATCCAGGCGATCAGCCCGGCGGTCACCCCGATCGCGGCCCCGATGCGCTCGCCCGGTGCGAAGGCGGTGAGGAACGCGAGGAGGATCCCGACGATCGCGCCGCCGAACAACCCGCCGGCTGCCCCGCCGCCACCGGCCGCCATGGTGCCGCCAATCAGGCCGAGGACCCCACCGACGATGGCCAGGCCGATCAGGGCGATGACCAGCGGCCGATAGGCCGGGTCCATGCTCGGCAGGATCGTGTCCGCCAGCGCCGACCAGCCGCGGTTCGTGAGGTCGAGCCCGAGGATCACTCCGACGATGACGCCGAGGACGACCCCGACGAGGAACGCCCGTCCGATCGAGGCGCGGATCCCCGGTCGGAGGGTCGAGACGACGGCGGCCAGGGCGACCGCGAGCAGGAAGAGGAGCCCGAGGAGGATCCCCCAGCCGATCGAGCCGAAGATCGCCTCGCCGAGGAACAGGGGCATGCCGACGGTGACGATGAGGCCCGTGACGACTGCCGCCCCGATCGCGATTCCGACGAACGCCGCGGCGCGCTTGGCCGCGTCGGCGATGTCGGCGAATTCGGATTTGGCGAGCTCGACGTGGGCATCGACGAAGCGCTTGGCGGAGTCGCGAGTCGCGCCGACCTGGTCACGGAGACCTGGCGCGTCAGGCGGCTCGGGGGCCGAGCCGCTGCCGGGCGCGGAGGGCAGGTCGGACACGGGCGTCGGATTCAGCGGATCGTCCAGGGGTGGGCTCCCGTCGAGGTCTGGGGGACCGCGCCCATGATAACCGCAACCGACCGGACGTCCCGGCATGCGCCGAAACGGATGGTCAGGCGGCGGTTCCGAACGGGCGATGGCCGAGCCGATCGGCGGCGTCGAAGAAGCCGTAGGCGCGGCGGAAGGCCGGATCGTGGGGATCCGGACGGCGACCGGCCGCGGTCCGCCAGAGCGACCGCTCGAGCTCCTCGAGACGGTCCGAGAGCTCGGCGGGGCCGCGCGGGACCGGAATGTCCGCGTAGGTCCTGCGGCCGGCGGGGAAGCGAACCTCGTCGTCGGGAATGTGGGGCAGCATCGCGAGCACGAGGCGGGCATGGGCGAGGGCCGCGAGGTTCCACGGCTCGGCGACGCGCAGCGCGGCGGTCGACCGTTGCCCCGTCCGGGTCGCCAGGTCGAGCTCAGCCGCGGCCTCGGCCGCCGCGGCCCGCCGCTCGGCTGCGTTGATCGGGCCGTCGACCCGCATCGATCCGACCCGGGCGAGCAGGTAGCGGAGCTCGGCCAGTCCCGCCGAATCGCTCCGCAACCAGCCGATGAAGCCCGCCTGGACGCCCTCGACGTGGGGCAGGGTCAGGTCCGAGAGATAGGCCGCTCCGCCATCCGGCAGCGCGCCGTCGCCGATCGCGGCGTCGAGCAGCTCGCGCGTCCGGTGCGCCAGCGCCCGCCAGCGATCGAATTCCGAGAAGCCGCTCTGTTCGAGATCGTGCATCCGGCCGCCTCAGCCGCGGGTTCCGATGGCGAGAGCATCGCTGTCCGGAGACTTGCCGGTGTTGCGTCGGTGCGGCACTGTGCGAAGGTTCCGTGACACCTCGGCCGATGGTACTCGGGGGTTTCCCCGACGATCGGGTCCGGCGGGGTCGCGAAATGGTGACGAGCGGGGCGCGGTCCGCCGGCACGCAGTCGCCGGCAGATGGTCTGCCCAGCCTGCGCTAGGCTGCGGCTGTGCCCGCCGACCGTCGCATCCTGACTGCCGAGCTTCTGAGCGTCGGGACCGAGCTGACCGTCGGCGAGACGCGCGACACGAACGCAGGCGACCTCGCCCGGAGCCTGACGACGCTCGGCGTCGCGGTCGGCCAAATCCAGGTGGTCCCGGACGATCTGGCGATCGTCCGCGACGCGTTCGAGGGCGCAGTCGGACGAGCCGACCTCGTCGTGTCGACCGGCGGCCTCGGCCCAACCCCGGACGACCTGACCCGCGAGGCGATCGCCGCGGTCGTCGGCGAGGAGCCGGCGATCGACCCGGACCTCGAGGCCTGGCTTCGTGAGCTGTGGTCACGGCGCGGCATGCCGTTCCCCGAGATCAACCTCAAGCAGGCGTGGATCCTGCCGTCGGCCAGCCCGCTGCCGAACCCGAACGGGACCGCACCCGGCTGGTGGGTCGATCGCGCCGACGGCGGCGTCCTGGTCGCGTTGCCCGGTCCACCCCGCGAGATGCGCCCGATGTGGACGGATCACGTCCTGCCCCGGCTCGCCGCTCGCGGGGCGGGCGTCCCGATGGCCAGCCGGACGCTGCGCCTGGCCGGCATCGGCGAATCGCAGCTCGCCGACCTGCTGGGCGAGGCGCTCCTCCGGGCAACCGACCCGGTCGTTGCGACCTACGCCCGGAGTGACGCGGTCGACCTCCGGATCTCATCCCGCGACCTGCCCGACGGGGCGGGCGGATCGACCGCCGCCAGGCGGGTCGCGGCGATGACCGAACAGCTCCTCGGGGTCATCGGGGATCACGTCTGGGCCGAGGGCGCGACGACCTGGCCCGAGGCGATCGGAGCCGGGCTCGCCGATCGGAACGAGACCCTGGCCGTGGTCGAGGTCGGGACGGGCGGGTCGCTCGCCGCGCTGCTCGGCGATCGGGACTGGCTGTCGTTCACCGAATCGCTGGCCAGCGCGACCGCGACGGCGCGCCAGCACGCAAGCGCCGAGGCGCTCGAGCATCTCGCCAGGCGAGGAGCCGAGCTCGGCGGGGCGTCGATCGGGATCGCCGTGCGCGCCCGCGATCGTGGCGCGGACACGGCCGTGTCGGTCGTCGTGGCCGGTCCGGGCTGGGTCGAGCGTGAGCGGCGGATGGTCTTCCTCGGCGGGTCGAACGGCCGCACGCGGTCGGCCCTCACCGCTGCCGACATCCTGCTGAAGGCGATTCGGGCCCACTGACGACGCGCCCACTGAGCGGGTGCTCACACGGCCACGTCCTAACGCTCGTAGACGTGTGGCTAGCGATGGGCCGCCCGGTTCAAGCCCTCGAGATCGAGGATCACGATCCGGTCGCGTTCGAGCCGGATCAGCCCGTCATCGGTGAACAGGCCGAGCAGCTTGTTCACGCTCTGCCGGGTGCAGCCGATCATCGCCGCCAGATCGCCCTGGGTCAGCGGGCCCGCCAGGCGGATCGCGCCGTCGGCCAGGCGAGTCGCGCCGCTCTCCGCCGACAGACGCGCCAGGCGCGACGCAAGGCGACCCGTGATGTCGAGGAAATGGAGCTCCTCGACGTGATGGGTGAGCCGGCGGACCTCCGCGGCCAGGGTCGCGAGCAGCGCGTCGCGCATGACCGGCTCGGTCGAGATCAGCTCGCGGAAGCGGTCGCGCGCCAGGATGTAGGTCTCGGTCGGCTCGATCGCAACAGCGGTCGCCGAGCGCGGGGCACCGTCGAGCAACGCCAGCTCGCCGAAGAAGTCGCCCGGCCTGAGCGTCGCGAGGATGGCCTCATCGCCGGTGTCGGCGGGGAGCGTGATCTTGATCGAGCCGCTCATCACCACGAACAGGGCGTCGCCCGGGTCGCCGACGTGGAAAACCGTCTCGGCTCGACGGAACCGGCGAACGCGCATGCCCCGGACCAGGTTCGACAGACCGTCGACATCGAGGCCGGCGAACAGGGGCACGCCCGCAAGGGCATCGCTCATCGACCGAACGTCCACCATTGGTGGATCGTACCGCGCCGACCTGGATCGAATCCTCCGGTTGCGAGGGAGATTCGTCGCCGTTGCGCCGGTGCGCCGGACCGGGCTGTCAACCGTCGGACATGCCGAACGTCGAGCATCGACTCGACGCGACCCGCCGCCCGGTGCGACCATTCGCGCATGCCGGTGTCGTTCGGTCCTGATTCATGCGCCTGACGGTTGTCGGTAGCGGCACGTCCCAGCCGCAGCCGGAAACGCCCGCATCGGGCCTGCTCATCGAGACCGAGACGACCGCCGTCCTCATCGACTGCGGCCAGGGAATCATCCGCGAGCTGATGGGGATCCGCGATCCTCGTGAGCTCGACGCGATCGTCATCGGCCATATGCATGCCGATCACTACATCGACCTGGTCTCGCTTCGCTATCTCCTGCCGTGGGAGGGCGTCGCCGGGGCCCACGTGCCCGTCCTGCTGCCGCCCGGCGGCAAGGCCCGGCTCGATGCGCTCGCGATCGGGATCAGCGAACGCCCGCACTTCTTCGACGATGCGTACAGCGTCCTGGAGTACGACCCCGCGCACCGCATCCACATCGGCGACCTCACGATCGGCTTCGTCCCCGGCCAGCACTACGTTCCGGCCTGGGGCTGCCTCGTGACCGGACCGGACGGTGCCCGGATCGCGATCAGCGGCGACACCGGTCCCAGCGACGCGTTCGTCGAGGCGGCTCGCGGCGCCGACCTTGTCGTTGCCGAGGCGACCCTCGCCGACTCGCGGTTCGACGATCCGCGACGGGGCCACCTGACCGCCGAGGAGGCGATCGAGATGGCCGACCGGGCCGGCGTGACTCAGGTCGTGCTCGTCCACTTCCGGGCCGAGCTGCAGGAGCGAATCGATCGGATCTGCGCGAACCGGCCGGGGGCGATGGCCGGTCGGCCGGGCCTGGCCATCGAGGTCAACGCGGCATCCAGCGCCGAGCTCGACCGGCGTGCACCAGCCGATGGACTGCTGGGCGCTCGGATCGTCTGAAGCTCCGGGCTCAGCGGCCCCCCGCCGGGACCCCGAACCTCGCCTCCGACGCCCGCTCCCGGAGCTCCGCCGCAACCGATCCGATCGCCATGTCCGCGGCCGCGCTGTAGAAGGCGGCGGCCTCCGTCGCCGCGCCGACCTCCTGGGCCTGCTCCGCCGCCCGGATGAGGAGCGGGATCGCGCGCGCAGCGTCGCCGGCGGCAGCCCGGTGCCGGGCGATCGCGCCGACCGGCGCGTTTGGCTGCGCCGTTTCGATCCGGTCGGCCACCCGTGAGTGAAGCGTCCGTCGATCCGTCGCGAGCAGGCTCCGATATGCCGCGTCGTGGATCAGCGGGTGGCAGAACCGCCAGCCGCCGTTGCCGTCGATCGGCACGATCATCGCCGCCTCAGCGAGTCGCTCGTAGACGGTGGCGTCGACCGGTTCGTCGAGGACGCCCTCGATCGTCGCCTCGCGGAACGTCATGCCGAGCACCGAGCCGACGCGGAGCACGGTCCGCGTCTCGACCGAGAGCGCGTCGATCCGGCTCCCGAGCAGGGCGCGCAGGGTGACCGGCACGACCGAGCCGGCCGCCTCGTCGATCGCGAGCCTGCCGTCGCTGGTGATGGCGCCCTCGTCGACGATCGCGCGGACGGTCTCGCCGATGAACAGCGGGTTGCCGCCCGTCCGGGCGTACAGGCGGTGGACGTCGGCCGGATCGACGGTCGCGCTCGCCACCGATCGCGCCAGCTCGCCGGTCTCGTCCTCGTCGAGCCCGCTCAGGACGATCGAGCTGACATGGACGCCGGTCGGACGGACCGGAATCGCGTCGGTGCGACTCCCGACGAGGACGACGATCGGCAGCCGAGCCGACATCCCGACGAGCTCCTCGAAGATCCCGGCGCTCGAGGGGTCCAGCCAGTGGAGGTCATCGACCACGATCACCCGTGGCCCGTCGAGATCGATCAGCCGCTCGATGTAGCGAATCGCGACCGACCGCAGGTCGCGCGCGACGTCGGCCGGATCCGGCGGCACGAGGTCCGACTCCGCCTCCCAGCCCGAGAAGGCAGCGTCACGGGCGACCGCCGCGATGCCACCCGCCCAGCGTCGGGCTTCGGCGGGATCGGCGTCGTCGCTGAACAGGAGCTGGCGGGTCATCGTGCCGGAATCCGCGCCATGCTCGTCCGCGACGACCTGGGCCATCGATCGAGCAAACCGGTAGGGCTCGGCACCGCCGTACGACACGTTGTCGACCCATGTCCAGGCGAGGCCGACGCTCCGCGCGTCCGTCTCGAACCCGGCCAGGAGCCTAGACTTGCCGATCCCGGCCTCGCCCTCGACCAGGACCGTCGCGCCCCGGCCGTGCTCGCGCAGGTCGGCCAGCACGCCCCCGATCTGGTCGCGCTCGGCCACCCGACCCACGAACCGCCCGGTCAACGGGTGCCACGGCTGGAACCCGGCTTCACCGAGCAGCCGCCCGATACGGATCGGGCGGGTCTGGCCGCGGAGCAGGCGCTCGCCGAGATCCTCGATGGCGAGACCCTTGCGCGCCGCCCGGATCGTCGCCTCATCGAGGAGGATCTCGCCAGGCTCCGCGACGCCCTGGATCCGGGCCGCGGTGGTGACCGCGGGGCCGGTCAGCGACCAGTCCTGGGCGCCCGGCACCTCACGCGGCGCGGCAACGACCTCGCCCGTCGCGATCCCGATCCGGACCTGGAGGATCTCGCCCGACGGATCCTCGAGGCGGGCCAGGCCGGCTCGGATCGCCAGGGCGCAGTGGGTCGCCCGGAGGGCGTCGTCGTCATGGGCGACCGGCCAGCCGAAGACCGCGAAGACCGCATCGCCGATGAACTTCTCGCGGGTCCCGTCGAACCCCTGGATCGCGTCGACCATCGCCACGAGCGCCGCATCGACCCGCCTGCGAACCTCTTCCGGGTCGTGCTCGGCGACAAGCCGGACGTAGTCGACGAGGTCGGCGAACAGGGCGGTGACGATCCGCCGATCGCCGGCTGATCCGCTCGCGCTCGGGTCTCGCGCCGGGCCAGTCTCGTTGGCCGGCGACGCCATGGCCTCGGCCCGGGCGAAGCTGCGCCCCCCGGTGCGGACCGGCGACGGGACGTCGATCGTCGAGCCGGCCGGAGGACCGGAGCCGTCGGAGGCATGGAGACGGGTGCCGCATTGCTCGCAGAACCGGGCGTTCGTGCCGACGACGGCACCACAGGCCCGACAGCGCACCGGCCGTCTCCTCTCGAGCTCGCGGTTGGGCTCGACCACCGGCGGCGGCCGTCCCTCGCCGGTGCCGTCGGTTCGTCAGGCGCGGGCAATGGGCCGCCCGCGATGCGAGTCTAGCGCGCGAGCCCCGGTGGATCGAGCGGTGGGCTCCGGCGAGTGAGCGCCGCTGTTAGCTGATCGAGAGGAGCGGCTGGGGATCGGCGCTCGCCGCCCGCACGCTCATCCGGGCCGCAACCGCACCGGCGACCGCCGTCAGGGCGCGGGCGGCCGGTCCCGGCTCGCGCTGGGCGACGGCCGGCACGCCGACATCGCCACCCTGGCGAACCGTGATGTCGAGCGGAACCGCGCCGAGGAAGTCGATCTGGTGCTCCTGGCAGAACCGCTCGCCGCCGCCTCGGCCAAAGATCTCGGTCAGCTCGCCGCAGTGCGGGCACGCGAACGCGGTCATGTTCTCGACCAGGCCGAGGATCGGGACCGACAGGCGCTTGAACATCGCGAGCGCCTTGCCGACATCGCTCAGCGCGACTTCCTGGGGCGTCGTCACCAGGACCGCTCCGCCGAGCGGGACGGACTGGGCGAGCGTGAGCTGGGCATCCGATGTGCCGGGCGGCAGGTCGACAACCAGATAGTCGAGGTCGCCCCAGTCGACATCGCGCAGGAACTGCTGGATCGCGCCGCCGACCAGGGGGCCGCGCCACACGATCGGTTGGCCCTCGGGGACGAAGAACTGGATCGAGATGCACTTGACGCCGTGGCGCTCGAGCGGGCTGATCTTGTTGTTGGCGGCCGCCTTCGGCTGACCCTCCACGCCAAGCATCATCGGGATGTTCGGGCCGGTGATGTCGGCATCGAGCAGGCCGACCGCCGCGCCGGACTGGGCGAGCGCGACCGCGAGGTTGACGCTGATGGTGCTCTTGCCGACGCCGCCCTTGCCCGATCCGACGGCGATGATGTTCTTCACGTTCGGGAGGAGCTGCTCGGCCTGACGCGGTGCCGCCCGCCGGACCATGGCGCCCCAGGTGAGCGTGACGTCGTCGACGCCGATCGCGCTGAGGACGGCCCGGGTGTTGCCCTCGATCTCGTCCTTGAGCGGGCAGGCCGGGGTCGTGAGCTCGATCGTGAAGGCGACCTTCGACCCCTCGATCGCGATTCCCTTGACCATCTCGAGGGTCACGATGTCGCGGCCGAGCTCCGGCTCCTGGACCTGGCGGAGCGCGTCGAGGATGGCGCCTTCGGTAACGGTCGGCATCGGTGGACAACCTCTGGATCGCGGGTAGTGCCCGGCGCGCGTTCGGTCGGGCCTTCTGACGGTCGCTGCGTCGATATCGGCATCCTACCGCGGAGCGCCCGAACCGGCCGGAAGCGTTGCTCGAGGGCGGCGTCGGTCATATGCCAGCTGCGCGCGCCAGGAGAAACCCCCGGCACGCGGTCGCGAACATGGCCAACGGCACGCGTTGCAGTGCGGCACCCGCTCCGATCCTCCGGGCACGCGCCCGCAACTCGGGCCGCGATCCTGCGATTCCGTTCATCTTCGCCCACGGTGCGGAACGAAATTCGAACCGCCGGATGCGTTGTCACTGCGCACCTCGCATTCTTGACACTCTCTCTCGACGACACCTATCCTCGCCCTGTCGCCCGCGTTCGGAGGAGGTCCTCGGTCGGCAACCCTCGGTCGCCCAAACCGGTCGCGTGATCGGCCGGGCAGAAGCGTCCCCGTGCTTCAGGAGTGAGCGAGTTGCCAGAGGTTGACGTCCGACTCGTCGATGTCGTCAAGAAGTTCGGCGAGATGGTCGCGGTCGACCGGATCAACCTCGAGGTTCGTGCCGGCGAGTTCTTCAGCCTCCTCGGACCGTCGGGCTGCGGGAAGACGACGACCCTCCGGATGATCGGCGGGTTCGAGCAGCCCACGTCCGGACTCATCGAGCTCCAGGGCCAGGATGTCACGTGGCTGCCTCCGTTCAAGCGCAACGTCAACACGGTCTTCCAGAACTACGCCCTGTTCCCGCACCTCACGATCTTCGAGAACGTCGCCTTCGGGCTCCGCCGCAAGGGTGTCAAGGGCGGCGAGATCAAGAGCCGCGTCACCGAGATGCTCCAGCTCGTGGAGCTGCCCGGCTACGAGGCCCGCAAGCCGACCCAGATCTCCGGTGGCCAGGCCCAGCGGGTCGCCCTCGCCCGGGCCCTGATCAACAGCCCCGCGGTGCTCCTCCTCGACGAGCCGCTGGGCGCCCTGGACCTCAAGCTCCGCAAGCAGATGCAGGTCGAGCTCAAGCGGATCCAGCAGGAGGTCGGGATCACGTTCATCTACGTGACCCACGACCAGGAGGAGGCGATGACGATGTCCGATCGGATCGCCGTCATGAACAAGGGCCGCTACGAGCAGCTGGGTGATCCCGAGAGCCTCTACGAGCGCCCCACGACCCGCTTCGTGGCGAGCTTCCTCGGGATCAGCAACCTGCTCCCTGCGAAGGTCGTCGGGCTGGACGACGGCTACGCCAGCGCCAGCCTGGCCGATGCGACGGCGATCCGCGTCCCGCGTGCCTTCGTCGATGGCAAGACTCACGTCAATATTGGTGTCCGACCCGAGAAGATCCGCCTCAGCGAGCCGGCGGCACCCGTTCCGGCGGGCCACAATCGGCTCACGGGCCGGGTCCGGGACGCCTCGTATCTCGGGGTCAGCACCCAGTACCTCGTGGAATCGCGGGGCGGGGCGCTGACCGTCTACGAGCAGAACGTCGAACGCGCGACCCGGGCCGAGCTCTGGGCGCGCGGCGACGAGGTCCAATTGACCTGGTCGCCCGACCACAGCTTCGTCGTCCCCGGCGACGACGAGGAACCCACCACCGCAACCTCCGGCGCGGGGGTGCCGGCCGACCACGACAACCGTTGACGGTGCGCGGCACGGCCGACCGTGAACGCGTAGCACCCAAGGAGAAACCGATGGCTGAACCAACTCCCGCACTGACCAGGGACCTGACCCGGCGTCGCTTCCTGCAGGGCACGGCGATGGCCGGCGTGGCGGCGTTCATCGCCGCCTGCACCGGCACGAAGACGGGCGCATCGGCCGCCCCCTCGACGGCGGCGGCATCGACCGACACGACGCCGTCGGTCGCGCCGCCGTCGGTCGCGCCGGCCCCATCGGTGGCTGCGACCCCGAAGGTCGTGAGCGGGCCGCTGAAGTTCGCCAACTGGCCCGCCTACATCGACCTGGCCGGCGCGGCCGGCACCGCCGGCGCGTACAAGCCCGGGTCGTCCCCGACGCTCGAGCAGTTCCAGACGAAGTACAACGTCAAGGTCGACTACGAGGAGAAGATCGGCGAGAACGCCGCCTTCGTCGAGACGATCAAGCCGGCTCTGGTCGGCAACCTGCCGACCGGCTGGGACCTGATGGTCCTGACCGACTGGATGGCATCGAAGATCGTTGCCAGCGGCTGGGCCGAGAAGATCGACCAGTCGAACGTGCCGAACTGCACCGCCAACATCCGCGACGCCCTGAAGAACCAGACCTGGGATCCGGCCAATGACTTCCACTACCCGTGGCAGTCGGGGATGACCGGGATCGGCGTCAACACCAAGACGCTCAAGGACAACAACATCGCGATCCCGACCAAGATCGCCGACCTGTGGAACATCCCGCCCAAGAAGCTGACGTTCCTGACCGAGGCGCGCGACACGTTCGGGCTGGTCCTGCTCAAGCTCGGCATCGATGCGAACGCGGACACCGTGACGGCCGATCAGCTCCAGCAGGTCGCCGACGCCATCCAGCCGTTGGTCGACGGCGGCCTGCGCTTCACCGGCAACGAGTACCTCCAGGACTTCGGCCAGAAGAAGGTCTGGGGGGCGTTCGTGTGGTCCGGCGACCTTGCGTCGTCGGGCGGGCCCGACGACAAGTTCATCTTCCCGGAGGAGGGGACGATGATCTGGACCGACAACATGCTCATCCCGAAGGGCGCGGCCAACAAGTACACGGCCGAGCTGATGATGAACTACGTCTACGACCCGAAGATCGCGGCCCAGATCGCGGAATACGTCTACTACGTGTCGCCGGTCAAGGGCGCCGACACGGAGATCAAGAAGGTCGATGCGAGCGCGGCCACCAACCCGCTCCTCTTCCCGACCCCGGAGATCGTCGCGAAGCAGCGCAACTTCCAGTCGCTCAGCGCTGCGAACGAGAAGACGATGAACGATCTCTTCTCGAAGCTGTCCGGGACCTGAGCCAGGACCGACCCGACATGACGACCGGGCGATGACCGCCAAGACGGGCAGCGCGCCGACCGGGCCCACCTTCCGGGCCCGGTTCGGCCGGTTCGTGCCATATCTGCTCCTGGCACCCGGCCTGCTCTGGCTGGTCTTCTTCTATGTGATCCCGGCCGTCCAGATGTTCACCTACTCGATCTCGACCGGCACCGTCGAGACCGGGTTCACGATGTCCCTGAGCGCCGATGCCTACGCGACCGCGATCGATCGGTTCGGCAAGCAGTTCCTCAACTCGATCCTGTACGGCGGCCTCGCCACGATCCTGACCCTCGCGATCGGCTTCCCGGTCGCCTACACGATCGCCTTCCGCGGAGGGCGCTACAAGAACCTGATCCTGTTCCTCGTGATCGCGCCGTTCTTCACCAGCTTCCTGATCCGGACGATCAGCTGGAAGATCCTGCTCGGCGACGAGGGGCCGCTGCTCGCGCCGCTTCGGCACGGTTTCGGGCTCCTCGACAACAACTGGCCGATCCTCGGCCACGGCGGGGTGATCGACGGCCAGTTCAGCATCCTCAACACCGCCGTCGCCCAGGTCGCGGGGCTGACCTACAACTTCCTGCCGTTCATGATCCTGCCGCTGTACGTCGCGCTCGAGAAGATCGACGTCCGGCTGATCGAGGCCGCCGAGGACCTGTTCGCCAACCGGGCGGCCGCGTTCCGGCGGGTCACGCTGCCGCTCGCCCTGCCCGGCGTCTTTGCGGGATCGCTCCTGACCTTCATTCCGTCGATGGGCGACTACATCAACGCTGAGCTGCTCGGCAATCCCAGCACCCGGATGATCGGCAACGTCATCCAGAACCGGCTGCTCGTCCAGAACGACTATCCGGTCGGGTCGGCGCTGTCGTTCATGCTCATGGCCGGGATCATCGTCGCGGTCGCGATCTACGCCCGGGTTCTCGGCACCGAGCAGCTGACCGGCTGATGGCCGAGACGACACTTCCGAGCGTGACGCCGCTGGCCCTCGCCGGACGGCGCAAGGGCGGGTTCCGACACGGGCTCCAGCACCGGATCCTGCCGATCTTCACGACGCTCGCGATCATCTACCTGATGATCCCGATCGCGGTGATGATCGTCTTCTCGTTCAACAAGCCCGACGGGAAGTTCAACTACATCTGGGGCCAGTTCTCGCTCGACGGCTGGGCCCACCCCTTCGACTGGCCGGGTCTCGGCGACGCGGTCATCACGAGCCTGTCGATCGCGGTGCTCTCGACGGTGATCGCGACGACGATCGGGACGATGATGGGCCTGGCCCTGACCCGCTACGACTTCCGCGGACGGGGAGCGCTCAACGGGATCATCTTCCTGCCGATGGCGACCCCCGAGATCGTCCTCGGGGCGAGCCTCCTGACGCTGTTCGTGGCGACCGCCCTGCCGCCCCTCGCAGGCAGCGTCCCGACCCTCTACCCGACCGGCTTCCTGACGATCCTCATCGCCCACGTGATGTTCAACATCAGCTACGTCGTGGTCACGGTGAAGGCTCGCCTCGCCGGCTTCGACCGGCGCCTCGAGGAGGCCGCGATGGACCTCGGGGCCAATGAGATCACGACGTTCTGGAAGGTCACGTTCCCGCTGATCCTGCCGGGGATCATGGCCGCCGCCCTGCTCGCGTTCAGCCTGTCGATCGACGACTTCGTGATCACGAACTTCGTGTCCGGGACGACGAACACGTTCCCGATCTGGGTCTACTCGATCCAGAAGAACGCCCTGCCCGTCCAGATCAACGTGATCGGCTCGATCATCTTCCTCGGCGCCGTCACGCTCGTCGGGGCGACGACCCTGCGTTCCGGTCGCGCCGCGCGGATCCGCTAGCTCCTGGAGGCGAACCCGGTCATGGTCGACACCGCACCTGCGCCATCGGGGGCTCCGGCTCCGGCGTCCACTCCCCTGCCCGACCGATCGGTCGTGCCGCCGGTCTGGGGCAGGATCACGAACCTGGTCGTCGATCGCGGCGAGGGCTCGTGGCTGATCACGACCGACGGCGATCGCTATCTCGACTACTCGTCGGGGATCGGGGTCACCAACACCGGCCACGCCCACCCGCGGGTCGTCGCCGCCGTCCAGGAGCAGGCCGCGAAGCTCCTTCACGGCCAGCAGAACATCCTGTACCACGAGCCCGGGCTGCGCCTGTACGAGCGGCTCCGCCACGTCCTGCCCGGAGACGGCTGGGGCGCGTTCCTGTCGAACAGCGGCGCGGAGGCCGTCGAGGCGGCGGTCAAGCTCGCCCGGATCGCGACCGGCCGGCCGGTCATCCTCGGCTTCCGCTACGGCTACCATGGGCGGACTGGCCAGACGATGGCGCTCACGACCGCCAAGGACGTCTATCGCGGCCACTTCGAGCCGCTCCCGGGCAGCGTCTACCACACGGCCTACCCGTACTGCTATCGCGCCCCGGGCGGCGCCCACCTCCCCGACGCGCACTGCACCTGCGACTGGGAGGCTCAGCTCGACCTGACGTTCCACCAGTTCGTCTACCCGGAGCACGTCGCGGCGATCATCGTCGAGCCGATCCTCGGCGAGGGCGGCTACCTCGTCCCGCCGCCCGGCTTCCTGCCGCGCCTTCGCGAGATCACCCGCCAGCACGGGATCCTCCTGATCGCCGACGAGGTCCAGACCGGGTTCGGGCGAACCGGCGAGCTGTTCGCGGTCCGCCACTGGGACGTCGAGCCGGACATCCTCGTCATGGCCAAGGGGATCGCGTCGGGGCTGCCGCTCAGCGGGATCGTCGCCCAGCGTTCGATCCTGGATCGCCTGCCGGCCGGGTCGCACGGCGGAACGTACGGCGGCAACGTCGTCGCCTGCGCGGCGGCCAATGCGACGCTCGATGTGATCGAGGACGAGGGGCTCGTCGCCAACGCCAGGGAGCGCGGCCTCCAGCTCCTGACCGGGCTGCGCGCGCTTGCGCCGAAATACCCGTCGATCGGCGACACCCGGGGGCTCGGGCTGATGGTCGCGCTCGAGTTCGTCAAGCCCGGCGAAGGCGACGGACGGGTCGTGAACCCGGACGTGACGAAGCGCGTCCAGGCCGAGGCGCTCGCCCGCAAGCTGATCGTTCTGACGGCTGGAACCTACGTGAACGTCGTCCGGATCATTCCGCCGCTCGTGACAACCGCCGGCGAGGTCGATCAGGCGCTCCGGATCCTCGACGAGAGCCTCGCCGCCGCGGGCGCATGACGACCGCGGAGGGGGCGGGTGACGGCCTCGACGGCCTGCCGGCCGACGCACGGCGCCGGCTCGATGCGTTCACGAAGGCGGTCGACCGGATCGACGTCGACCGGCTCCGGACATTCGCCGCCGAACCCGCAGAGCCGCGCCACCAGGCGGCGATCGACACGGCAGAGCTCGTCGCGATCGAGAGCCGACTCGTTCCGGCCGTCGATGCCGCCCGGCGCGTCGTCGTCGAGGCCCTCATCCGGGAGTTCGGCGCCCGCCAGTACCGGGTCTGGATCGGCGGCGTGGCCATGGCTCCGAACGTGGGCCCGGTCGAGGAACGGGTCGCGATCACTCGGTCGCTGGCGGACGCGGTGACGGCGATCGTGCTGGGCGAGCGGCTCGACCCGGATGACGCCGCGGAGCTTCTCGGCCTCTGGGCCCGCCTCCTGCCGGACGCCGCTGCAAGCGACGAGCGCGCGCCGGCGCGATGACCGCCGACCCGACGCTCACCGTTCGAAGCGAGATCGTCAGGGTCGCCCGGGCCCTGCGCGAGCGCGGCCTCGCCATCGGGACATCCGGCAACGTCGGGGCGCGCCTGTCGGACGGGCGGGTCGCGATCACCCCCTCGACGATGGACTACGACGACATGACGCCCAACGACATCGTGATCGTCGGAGCCGACGGCAGCCCATCGGAGGGTCGCCACAGCCCCAGCTCCGAGCTGCGGATCCACCTCGAGACGTTCGCGGCCCGGCCGGACGTCAACGCCATCGTCCACAGCCACTCACCGTTCGCGACGACCTGGGCGGCCGCCCGGCGGCCCGTGCCGGCGGTCCATTACATCCTCGCGCTGCTCGTCGCGCCTGGGCGAGACACGCTGTGTGTCGCGGACTACGCGACCTTCGGGACGGCGGAGCTGGCGCGGAACGCGGTGCTCGCGCTCGGCGACGACCAGGCGTGCCTCCTCGCGAACCACGGCGCGATCGCGGTCGGGCGAACGCTCGCCTCCGCCCTCGGGCGCGCGGAACGGGTCGAGGAGCTGGCGATGCTCGCGTGGCGCGCGGACCAGATCGGCGGCGCGACCCTGCTCGATTCCGCCGAGCTCGACCGCGTCCGCGATCAGATGGCCCGGTTCCCACGCCAGGCGCCGCCTGCCGGCTGGGCCTGAAGCGATCCCGAGCCGCTGGAGCGCCGGCTCGACGGGCCGCCGCGGGTCCGTCCGCTACGATCGGCGCATGCCGGGACCCGATCGCCTCGCACTGTTCCTGCAGGTCCTCGATCGGCTGGACCTCGACGATCTCGGCATGACCGCCCTTCCCGAACCAGATGGCGCCGTCCGCTCGGAGCGGTTCGGCCGGGCCCTCGAAGCCGCACGCCAGGCCGGCCCCGACCGGCTGGCCGAGCTCGTCGCGACCCCCGACCGCATCCGCGTGCACATGCTCGTCGCCTACAACGTCCTCGGGTTCCAGCCATCGTGGTTCGGGGTCATGTGGACACGCTCGATCGGGCGGGCCGACGACCGCGCCCATCTGATCTCCGCAATCGAGGACGCCGGGATCGCGGCCGTCGCCGACGACCTGCTGCCGGCCGACGATCTCGCGGCGCTGCGCGAACCGTTCGTGCTGGCCGCCTCGATGCGCGGAACCGCGCCGTCGATCAACCCGCCGATCGAGCTCCCTGAGCACGGTCGCTTGATCGTCGCCATCGTGCTGATCGCCTGCCTGCTCGTCGTCGGGTCTTTCGTCGTGTTCGTCCTCCTGGTCATGGCAGCCGTCGCGACCCGACGGCGCCGGGATCGGATCGACGACCTCGCCGAGGAGGCCTGACGCTCGGATCGTCGAGCTCACGACGCCTGGCGGTTCCTCGTCGTCAGGCGGAGATTCACGTCAACCGACGAGGCGCGCCCGGACCTCGTCGTGGACCAGCCCGTTGCTGGTCAGGAGCGTCCGGGTGTCGATCGCTCGACGGCCGTCGAGGTCGGTGACCCGGCCGCCGGCCTCCTCGATCAGGACCATCGGCGCGGCCGCGTCCCAAGTCGAGAAGCCGACCTCGACCATCGCCTCGGCCGCGCCCTCGGCGAGCAATGCGTAGCCCCAGAAGCCGCCGAAGCCGCGCTCGCGCCAGACGTCGCCGAGCAGGTCGTGGAAGCCCGGGGCGCGGCCGGACACCTCGATGTCGTGGACGGAGCCATGGAGGAGCTGGGAATCGGCGAGGGCCGTGACCGGCGAAGCCCGGATCCGCCGCGGCTCCGGGTCGTCCGCGCTGCGCGCCCACGCCCCTCCCCCGCGGCGGGCCCACCAGCGCTGATGGAGGGCCGGCGCCGAGAGCACCGCCGCCTGGAGCTCGCCGTCGCGCTCGACCGCGAGGAGCGTCCCGAACAGCGGCACGCCCCGGATGAAGTCGTGCGTCCCGTCGATCGGGTCGATATACCAGCGCGTCGCCGCCTCGCCGGCCTCCGTCCCGTACTCCTCGCCGACGAGGCCGTGGTCTGGATGCGCGGCCAGGATCCGGCCGCGGATTGCCTGCTCGATCGCCTGGTCGACCTGGGTCACGAACGTCCCGTCGGGCTTCGTGGTGATCTCGAGGTCGCGCCGAAACGCCGCGCGGGCCATCGTGTCGGCCTCGTCGCAGGCGGCCTGGGCAAGCGTGAGCCACGCGTCGAGCTCCTCCTCGGGGGCCCGCCGGTGTGACGCGCTCCACTCGGCTCCGTAGCCCGCGGTCTGGTCCATCGCCGCCGGGCTCACGACCGGCTCACGAGCGGATCCTCGCGTTCGCGGGGTCGTAGAGCGGATCGCGCATGACCTCGAAGCCGATCCATTCTCCGAACACGTCGATCTCGCCGCGGGTCCCGATCGGGGCGTCGGGCGGCAGATAGGCGAACGCGATCGAGCGCCCGACCGCGTAGCCATAGCCGCCCGACGTGACCCGGCCGACGATCGCGCCGTCGATCCGGACGGGCTCATTGCCGAGACAGACCGAGCGTGGATCGTCCAGGACGAGGCAGCGCAGGCGCTTGCGCGGCCCGGCCGCCTTCGCCGCAATCAGTGCCTCGCGACCGAGGAAATCGACCCCCTTGTCGAGCGCGACCGCGAACCCGAGCCCGGCCTCGTACGGGGTCTCGTCGGGGGTGATGTCGCTGGACCAGACGCGGTAGCCCTTCTCGAGCCGAAGCGCGTCGATTGCCCGGTAGCCCGCGGCGACGAGGCCGTGCGGACGGCCGGCTTCCCACAGCGTCGCCCATAACGCCCGGCCGTAGTCGGCGCCTGCGTACAGCTCCCAGCCGAGCTCGCCGACATACGTCACCCGGAGGGCGAGGACAGGGACGTGGCCGATGCTCAGCTCGCGCGCGGTCAGGAACGGGAAGGCGGCGTCCGAGATGTCGGCGCGGGTCAGGCCGGCGACGATGTCCCGAGCCCGCGGGCCCCACAGCCCGAAGCAGACGCGGCCCGCGGTGATGTCCCGGAGCGTCACCGAGCCGTCGTCCGGCAGGTGGCTGCGCAGCCATGCCGCGTCATGGTTCCCGACGGCCGTACCGGTCACGAGCATGAAGGTCGATTCCGCGGTCCGGGTGACAGTCAGGTCGGCCTGGATGCCGCCGCGCGGATCGAGGAGCTGGGAGTAGACGATCGAGCCGACCGGCCGATCGATCCGGTTGGCGCACACCCGCTCAAGGAATCCGAGTGCGCCCGGACCCGCGATCTCGAGCTTCGCGAACGAGCTCTCGTCGAACAGACCCGCCGTGGTCCGCGTCGCCATCGCCTCCGCGCCGATCGCCGGCGACCAGTGCTGACCGGCCCAGCCGCGCGGTCGGAGCGCCTCGTCGCCGGCTGCCGCGTTCGACTCGAACCAGTTCGGACGCTCCCAGCCGGACTTCTCCCCGAACTCGGCGCCGAGCGCGCTGAGCTGGTCGTACGTCGGCGCCATCCGGAGCGGCCGGCCGGACTGGCGCTCCTCGTTCGGGTAGTGGATGTCGGAGTAGGTTGCGTAGTTCTCGATCGAGCGGGCGAGCGAGTAGCCCTGCGAGCGATAGGCCGGCCCGAACCGCCGGATGTCCATCTTCCAGAGGTCGAGCTCCGGCTGGCCGTCGACGATCCAGCTCGCCACCTGGCGGCCGATCCCGCCGGCGCCGGCGATCCCGTGGGCCGAGAACCCAGCCGCCACGAAGAACCCGCCGACTTCCGATTCGCCGAGGATGAACTCGTTGTCCGGGGTGAACCCCTCCGGGCCGTTGATGATCCGCGACACGCCGGCGTCGGCGATCGCAGGAACGCGGCGGACGGCACCGGCCATGATCTCCTCGAACCGAGGCCAATCCGGCGCGAGGAGCTTGCCGTTGAAATCGGGCGGGACGCCGTCGAGCGACCACGGCGCGGGGTTTCGCTCGTAGCCCCCCATGCACAGCCCACCCACCTCCTCGCGGAAGTAGACGAGGTTGTCGGGGTCGCGGAGCTGGGGCAGGCCGGCGTGGACGCCGTCGATCGCCTCGGTGAACAGGTACTGGTGGGCCATCGGGATGATCGGGACGGTGACCCCCGCGAGCCGTCCGATCTCGGGCGCGAACATCCCGCCGGCGTTCACGACGACGTCGGCCGCGATTGTCTCGCGCGAGCCGTCTCGGAGCTCGACCTCGACGCCTGTGACGCGCCCGCGCTCCACACCGATCCCGACAACGCGGGTGTGGGTCCGGATCGAGGCCCCCTTCTGGCGGGCACCGGCGGCCAGGGCCATCGCCAGTCCGGACGGATCGAGCCAGCCGTCGGTCGGGAGCCAGACGGCCCCGAGCACGCCGTCGGTCGCCATCAGCGGGAAACGGTCGCGGGCCTCGTGCGCGCTGATCAGCTCGAGCGGCAGGCCGAAGGTCTTCGCCCAGCTCGCCTGGCGCTGGAGCTCTTCGAATCGAGCCGGCGTCGACGCGAGCCGGAGCGAGCCGACCTCGTGCCACGACGGGTCGACCCCGGTCTCGGTGGCCAGCCGGCGGTACAGGCCGGCGCCGTACATCATCATCGTCGTCAGGGTCACCGAGCTCCGGAGCTGGCCGACGAGCCCGGCCGAGTGGAACGTCGAGCCGGAGGTGAGCTCGGCCCGATCGACGAGCACGATGTCGGTCCAGCCGCGCTCGGCGAGGTGATAGGCGATCGAGGTCCCGCCGACGCCGCCGCCGATGATCACCGCCCGGGCGTGATCCATCCTCCGTCCATCCTCCTCGGCTCGCTGGTCCGTGCGCAACGATCAGCCTAGCGGGCCGGGCGGAGGGTCGTCCCGGTGTTGCGCGGAACGTGGCCCGGCAGTGATCGATCGGCGATGATCGCGCGATGCCGGTCACGCCATCGATCGAGGAGGTCATCGCCGCCATCCCCGCGTGGGCGGGTCGCGCGGTCGCGGCCGAGCCGATCCCGGCCGGGCTGACGAACTGGAACTACCGCGTCTCGGTCGACGGCGAGATCGTGTTCGTCCGGATCCCGGGCGCCGAGACGGAGCTGCTCGCGGTCGATCGGGCGAACGAGCTCCACAACACCCGTGCCGCCGCCGCGGCCGGCGTCGGACCGCGCGTCCTCCACCACCTGCCGGCCTGGGACGCCTTCGTGCTCGAGTGGATCCCGGCCCGGACGATGTCCGCTGCTGCTTTCGCGGGACCCGGCGAGCCGGAACGTGTCGCCAGCGCGCTCCGGAGGCTCCACGCCGGTCCACGTTTCCGCGACGCCTTCGACATGTTTCGTCTGAGCGAGCGCTACCTCCGGCTCGTCGACGAGCGGTCGATCGCGATCCCGGCCGGGTACCGGGAGCGGCTCGACCGGCTGCCCGCGATCGAGGCGGCGCTGGCCGTCCATCCCCTGGCCAGCGTCCCGTGCCACAACGACCTGCTCGCGGAGAACTACCTCGACGACGGCGAGCGGCTCTGGATCGTCGACTATGAGTACAGCGGCAACAACGACCCGACCTTCGAGCTCGGCAACACCTGCCAGGAGCTCGGCTGGGACGACGACCGGGTCCGCGCGCTGTGCGCCGCGTACTTCGGCACGGCGACCGACGCCCTCCTCGCCCGGATGCGGCTCCAGATGATCATGTCGGACGTCGGCTGGACTCTGTGGGCCGCCATCCAGGCAGCCATCTCGCCGATCGATTACGACTTCGCGGGCTGGGCGGACGAGCGCTGGGGACGCGCCCGGGCCGCGCTCGACGGGCCGGCGTTCGACGGATGGCTGGCGACCGTCCGCCGCTGATCCGCTACTGATCCGCCACGCCGTTCAGGCCCGCATCCGCTCGCCGTCGGGATCGACGAGGGCGTCGGGACCGATCGTCGCGGCGATCCGCTCGTCGAACACATCGACCTCGAGGAACGTATCCCCGCGAATCGTCGCCGGGACGTAGACGTAGCCGATCGTCCGCGCCACCGTCGGTCCCCAGGCGACGCTTCGCAACCGCCCGATCAGCGCACCGTCGGCCCGGACAGCCTCGCCGCCGTACAGCGGGAGGTACGCGTCGCCGCCGATCACGATCGTGACCAACCGCCGCTCCGGCGTCCGTCGGCTGGCGGCGAGCAGCGCGTCGCGGCCGACGAACGACGCCTTCGCGAGTCGGACGAACGGTCCGAGCCCGGCCTCGAACGGCGTCTCGAGCATCGTCATGTCGACGCCGTAGTAGCGGTAGCCCTTCTCCATCCGGAGGCCGTCGAGCGCACGGTACCCGATCGGCTCGAGCCCGTGTGCCGCACCGGCCCGAGTCAGGGAGTCCCAGACGGCGACGGCGCCCGCGCGCGGCGTCGTGAGCTCCCAGCCCAGCTCGCCGGCGTAGCTGATCCGGGCAGCGAGGACGTCGTTCCCCGCGATGGTGATCGCGACCGCGCGGCGCAGGGGAGACGCGAGATCGCTCATATCATCCGGGGTCGTCGCGGCCAGGATGTCGCGGGCGCGTGGCCCCCACAGCCCGATCGTCGCGAGCTCGTCGCTGACCTCGCGGATGTCGTAGGGCGGGTCGCCCGGGTCACGATGGGACGCCAGCCAGGCCAGATCGTTCGCGACGAAGCCCGCGCCCGTGACCACGCGGAACCGATCGTCGGCCAGCCGGGTCACCGTCACGTCCGCGACGGTCCCGCCCCGTTCGTCGCACCACGGCGTGTAGACGACCGCGCCGACCGGACGATCGATGTCGTTGGCGGACACCCGCTGGAGCAGCGTGAGCGCGCCCGGGCCGGTCACCTCGATCTTGCCGAATGAGCTGACATCGATGATCCCGGCCCGTTCGCGGACGGCTCGTCCCTCGGCTGTGACGCGCTCGAACCACGGCGGTCGGGTCCAGCTATAGGCGCCCTGATCGCGACCCGCTCGGCGCCACGGCCGACCTGGGTCGTGATGGTCCGCCCGTTCCCAGCCGGCCTTCGTGCCGAATACCGCGCCGGCCTCCTGGAGGCGACCGTGGAGCGCCGACAGCCGGCGCGGCCGCCCGGCGAGATCGGCGTCGTACGGGTAGCGCAGCCGGTAGTAGTCGCTGTAGGTCTCCCGGCCCAGGCCGGCGGCGAACGTCGGGTCGCGATAGGTCTCACCGAATCGGGTTGCGCGATACGGCCCGATGTCGACACCGGGATCGCCGGTCGTGATCCAGCCGGCGAGTGCCAGGCCGATCCCGCCGCCCCCGCCGAACCCGTTGAGCGACAGACCGGCCGCAACCCAGAACCCGGGGGCCCCGGGCAGCGGCCCGAGGAGCGGGTTGGCATCGGGCGTCATCGCGTCCGGGTGGCAGATCAGCCGGATGACCTCGGCATCTCCGAGGAACGGGAAGCGCCGGATCGCACCGGCCATCAGCGGCGCGAACCGCTCGTAGTCCGGCGGCAGGGAGCGCGCGGCGTGATCCCACGGCACCCCGTCCTCCCAGCGCGACACGGGTTCGGTCTCGTACCCGCCGAAGACCATGCCGCCGTTCTCGCTCTTGCCGTAGACGAGGTTGTCGGGGTCGCGGAAGTCGGGCATGTCGCGCGGCAGCTCGGACCCGGGCACTGCCTTGAGCGCAATGTGCTGATGGTCGACCGGGGTCGAGGGGATGAACCCTCCGACCATCGCCGCCACCTGCGGCGCCCACATCCCCGCGGCGTCGACGACGATCTCGGTGTCGATCGGCCCCGCGTCGGTCAGGACCCGACGGATCTCGCGGCGCCGACCGAGCTCGAAGCCGGTCACCCGGACGCCCTGCCGGATCCGGACGCCGAGAGCACGCGCGGCATCGGCGACGGCATACGTCGTGGCATGCGGATCGAGATGGCCGTCGCCGGCAAGATGGACTGCGCCGAACAGGCGATCGGCGGTGATCGCAGGCATCAGTGCCCGGGCCTCGGTCGGCCCGATCACCTCAGCCTCGAGTCCGATCCCGCGCGCCCTGCTCGACGCCCTTCGGAGCTCACCGAGCTGCTCGGGCGAGGAGGCGAGACGGAGGCTTCCGACCGTCTCGAACACGCCGAGGCGACGATACAGCTCGATGCTGTAGCGGCGGAATTGCATCATCGTCGAGGATGGATTGAAGGCCGTGACGATCCCGGCGGCCTGGCAGGTCGAGCCCGCCGTCAGCTGATGCTTCTCGACGAGCAGCACGTCGTTCCAGCCGGCAAGCGCGAGGTGGTACGCCACGCTGCAGCCGGTGATCCCGCCGCCGATGACGACGACGCGCGCTCCATCGAACTCCATGGCTCGAGAGGGTACGGCGTCTCACGGCCCGGGATCGCGCCGTCCCGTGGAGCTGGCGTCCCTGGTCAGTGGCACGGCGTGCTGCCGGAGTCGGCGATGTCGCCACCGACCGGCAGGAACTCCCAGTCGTAGTTCGCCGGATGGAGCGTCAGGCGCAGGACGCCGTACACGCCCGCCTCGCGGAACTCGCTGTTGGCGGCCTGGACCTTGAACGTTCGCAGCTCCGAACCTCCGGTCCCGACGACGATCTCGCGCAGGCCACCCGGGCGCTCGACCTTGCCCGACGGATCCTGGGGCGCGAATCGCTCGTAGTCGTGGTCATGGCCGTTGATGATCAGCTCGGCCTGGGCCGCGTGGAGCTGATCCCAGAACGGCCCGACCTCGGTGTCGTTGCCATGCTCGCCGGAGCTGAACCGCGGGTGATGCCAGATCGCGAGGGTGCAGTGGGCGCTGCTTGCGGCGAGATCCTTCTTCAGCCACAGGCCCTGTGGCGACCGGGCGTCGCAGCCGCCGACCGCCGCGCAATCGGAGTCGAGGACGATGACATGCCACGTCCCGAGGTCGGTGGAGTACCAGGTGACGCCAAGCGGCGCGGCCTTCGCCCCGAAGTAGGCGAGATAGCCGGCCGCTCCGGCGGTGGTCCAGTCGTGGTTGCCCGCCGCCGGCAGAATCGTACGGTCAAGGACCCGGCCCCAGGTCGTCACGTAGCAATCGGCGAAATTCGCGGTGCTTCCATCCTGGTAGGCGTTGTCGCCGGCGGTGAAGAACGAGCCGGCCTGGCCGAGGAGCAGATCCGATGTCTTGGCCGCGCCCGGCAGGCTGCAATCGGCGATGTCGCCGGCGCCGGTGATGACGACAGTCTGATCGATCGAGCCGCCGGGCCCGACGGACGGAGCGGACGACCCGAGTCCCGCCCCGACCGATCCGGGCGGCGACGGCGTGCCCGTCGACCGGTTGGCAGCGGCCTGGCTCAGCAGGGCGCGGCCGCCGACAAGGAGCGCGATGGTGGCCACGAACACGACGACGAGCAGACCTGCCTGGCGCGTCGCGGAGCCTCGATCAGTCATCCCGGACAGCGTACCCGTCTGCGACGATCGCCCGGATCCGGCGCTGGACGCACAAGACGAGAGGCTCAGGAGGCGGCCGTCTCGCGCAGTGCTCGCTCGAACCCGGTTGATGTCGCACCCGCGATCAGGCGATCGAAATGCTCACCGGCGTACTCCACGAAGTCGACCTCGAGCGTCGAGATCCCCTGCTGGAGGACGCCCCACATCGCCTCGCGGAAATCGGACATCGTCCGCATCAGCGTCAGCCGGGCCAGGCGGTCCGGTCGGACGTCGCCTCGGACGTCGCCGTCGTACGCCGCCAGGACGATCGCGTCCTCGTCGGGGGTCAGGCCGTTGTTGACCGAGAAGTTGCCGAGGTCGAAGAACGGGTCGCCCATCCCCGCGTACTCCCAGTCGACGATCCGGATCCGCGTCCCGTCGTCGATGAAGTTCGCGTTCAGCAGGTCGTTGTGGCACGGCCGCATCTCGAGTGGGTTCGACAGGCAGGCGAGCTCGATCCGGCGGGCGAACGATTGGGCGAGCTCGTATTCGGGCGGAATCGGAACGCCGCGCGCCGCGGCCAGGGCCCGGTACGCCTCGACGATCCGGAACGGGATGAACAGCCCGGGGATCGGCGGGCCGTCGTGGATGCGGCGGAGGGACTCCCCGACCCGGCGCTGGGTCCGCGCCTGGTGGACCGCCTCGTCGGACACCGGTGAGCCCTCGATGAAGCGGGTGACGAGGTAGCCCTCGGGCCGGATGAAGGCAGTCACCTCGGGCCCGACGCCGACCCCGGCCGCGGCCACTGTTGCGGCGTGCTCGACCTCGCGGCTGATCCCGAGCAGGTGCGTGTCGTTGCCCGCGAGCCGGATCACGTAGCGGTCGGGTCGACCGGCGACCGACACGAGGAAGTTGCGGTTCGTGATCCCGCCGCTCAGCGCGGTCAGGGTGAGGTCGGCGCCCGCCAGCTCGGGCACGCGCTGCATTGCGCCGACGAGCTGATCGCGGAGCTCGCCCTGGAGGGCCGGCTCGCCCGGGAGCTCGCCTTGCGGCCGCGCCTCTTGAGCGAGTGGTGGGCCGTCGGTCGCGCTCAACGATCGTGCCTCCTGAACGTGGTGAGGCGGCGCGCCGAAGGCTCGACGCGCCGCCCGATGGTTCGATCGATCGCGATCGGCGTCAGCCGATCATGGCCTCGCCGGTGGCGAGGTCGGCCTCGGTGTCGGCGACCCGGCCGCGGACGGCCACGGCGTAGTAGATGGCCCCGATGACGAGGATCACGATCACGGTCGCCTCGAAGAACGGGATGTCCGGCAGCCAGCTGATCGGCTTGCCTCCGGATGTCAGCCCGGTCAGCGATGGGTTCGTTAGATCGCGAAGCGAGCTCCCGAAGTTCCCGAGCAGGCCCGGATCCTTCCAGAGCGCGAAGTTGACCAGCATCACCCCACCCCAGATAAGGGCGAGCACATTGATGATCGCGCCCCACGTCCCGAGCTTGAACCACGCTTCCTGCTTCGGCCAGCCCTTCATGCGGGCCATGAGCACGCCCAGGTTGCAGAGGAAGTAGCTGAGGTAGATCAGGCCGGTTGCGCCGATCGCGAGCAGGCCCGGCACGTCGGTGATCACGAATGGAACGGCAGCCAGCACACCGACGGCGATGGCGGCATTGGTCGGCGTCTTGAATGACGTATTGACGTGACCCCACAGGCTACCGAACGGCATCCGCCGGTCGCGGCCCATCGAGAACATCAGGCGCACGGTTGCGCCATGGATCGCGAGCGTGCAGACATAGACCGCCAGCAGGATGACGAACAGGTACACGCTCCCGAACGTGTCGCCGAGACCGGCTTTGATCGCGGTGCTGATCGGCGAGGGATCCTTCAGCGCCGCCCCCATGTCCGGTGTCGCCAGGATGATCGCCAGCAGGAAGATCGCCCCGACGATGCCCGACAGCCAGATGGCGCTCAGGATTCCGCGCGGCGCCTGGCGGCTCGCGTCGATGGTCTCCTCACCGAACGTGCCCGCGGTGTCGAAGCCGTACACAACGAAGAGGGACATGAACGCAGCAACGGCGAAGACCGGCAGGTACCCGCCGGTCCCCGACGTGTCCGCGCCCGCGTCCGTGAACAGGACGGAAGGGCTCTGGTGGTTAGCGAAGATCAGCAGGATCAACGCGAAGACGAGCATCCCGAGGATCTCGGCGGCGACGCCGATGTTGTTGATGATCGAAAGGAGGCGGATGCCGAAGGCGTTGATCGCCGTCGTCGAGATCAGCGTGATGACCGCCCAGAAGACGAGATTGTTGGAGATGCCGATCGGGCTCGGATCGGTCAGGACGAAGCCGAAGATGCTCGACAACACGAGCGGGACGGTGCCGGCCGGCCGGGCAGAGCGGCGGTCCGCGCTCCATTCGGCCGTCGT
>JANMCU010000197.1:0-10306 GCA_031361415.1 Chloroflexota bacterium
GCACGTACCACAGGGTCTCCGCCAGACCGCTCGTGACCGAGTAGATCCCCGTCGCGCTGACGCCGATGAACGCGTTGACGATGAATGAATCGGCCCGGAACTGGAGGCGCTCGGCGACCGTGCCGAGGATCGCCCGTCCGCCGAACCGGAGCTCCTCGCCGAGGAGCTCCGCGGACGGCCGCAGGCCGGCCACCCCATCACGCCACGCGAACCACCACATCGCCAGCGCGGTGAGGACCAGCGTCGCGAGGTTGACGACCAACGCCATGTCGAGCGACAGAGAGGCGACGAGCGCCGTCCCGATCACGCCGACGAGCAGCAGCATCCTGCGCAGGAGGCGGATCGCCGAATACGCCACGATCTGGCGGCGGCCGAGCAGGGCGAACAGCCCGATCGAGAAGAAGAGCTCCCCCGGGATGGCCAGGGCGGCGTACGTGAACTGGGCGGCCGACAGGTTGGGCACGACCGAAGCGAGCGGGCCGTGCGGTCGGACGTCGGTCGGCAGGCCGTAGAGCACGCCGCTGAGCACCACGCTGAAGCCGCCGACGACGGCGCTCCAGATCACGGCGTTGGCAAAGCCCGCCCGGGCCGATCGGGCGTCGCGGCCGGCGACGACGCCGAGCGCGCTGTCCATGCCCCAGCCGATCACGACGGCCACGAGCTGGGAGAACAGGAGGACGAGCGTGAACCGGCCCTTGGCGGCCGGCCCGAGAAGGTGGGCCAGGACGATGTCCGTCGAGAAGATGAGGACCGCCAACCCGAACCGGGTCGCGATCGTGATGAGGGCGTCCGCGATGAGGGTCGGGCCACGCCGCATCGGGCGGACCGCCTCGCTCATTCCGATCCGGACGCGACGTGCGGGACCACGGCTCCGAGCGCCGGATCGGCGAGGGCCGTCGCGAACCAGCGGGCGGTCTCGAGCAGGCCCGCCTCGAGCCCGACGGCCGCGCGATAGCCGAGCGCCGCTGCCGCCTTGTCGACCCGGCTCACGTTCCGGCGAACGTCGCCGGCTCGGGCGGGCTCATGACGAACCTCGAGCGGTCGACCGACGGCGTTGCCGATGGCGGCCGCGAGCTCGTTGATCGTCGTTTCCCGGCCGGTTCCGACCTGGAACAGCTCGCCCGCCACCACGTCCTCGGGCGCGTCGAGCGCGGCGACGACCGCCGCGGCGAGGTCGCGAACGTACACGAAGTCGCGCGTCTGCTCGCCGTCGCCGTGGATGGTCAGCGCTCCGCCGGCCAGCGCCACCCGCAGCCAAGCGGCCACGACGCTCTTCTTGTGGAGCGATCGCGGACCGTAGGCGTTCGAGAACCGGAGCGCGCAGGCGGCCATGCCGTACGTCGCCGCGTACGCCTGGCAGTAGGCCTCGCCGGCCAGCTTCGAGGCGCCGTACGGCGATCGTGGATGCGGCAGGTCCGTCTCGTCGGCCGGCGGCTCGTGATCGCCGGCGGCGGCGTTCGACGAGGCGAGCACGAACCGTCGGGTGCCCGCCAGACGAGCCGCGTCAAGAACGCCGAGCGTCTGGCCGACGTTGACCGCGAACGTGCCGAGCGGATCCTCGACCGAGTCGGGGATGCCGGCCCGTGCCGCCAGGTGGACGACGGCATCGGCTCCCGCGACGGCGCCCCGGACCGCGGCGCCATCGGCCAGCGGTGCCTCGGTGAGCTCGTACGCCAGACCGTCGAGGTAGGCGAGCTGGCCGATCGAGAGGTCGTCGAGGATCCGGACCCGATCGCCTCGCTCGACGAGGAGGCGGACGACGGACGACCCGATGAAGCCCGCCCCGCCGACGACGAGGACGGTTCGGTTCAGCGCCGCCGGGCCTCGACCGACGCGTCGACGGACGCGCTCGGCGCGGGAACCCAGCGGACGTTCTGGACGAACGTCGCGGGGTCGATCCGGTCGCGCTCGGCCGCGATCCGATCGAGCATCGTGTCGATCAGCTCCTCGTTCAGCAGGCGCGGCTGGAGGCCCAGATCGAGGAGCTTCGAATGCTGGGCGTTGTAGTAGTGATCCTCGAGCTCCTTGCGCGGGTTGTCCGTGTGGGCGATCGAGACCGTCCAGCCGAGATGCTCGCCGGCGGCCTTGACTCGCTCCGCCAGCTCGAGGACGCTGAACTGCTCGGTGAACTGGTTGAACACGCGGAGCTCACCGCGGTCGGCCGGATTCGCGGCCGCGATCGCCACGCACGCGATCGTGTCGCGGATGTTGAGGTAGCCGCGGGTCTGGCCGCCCGTGCCGTAGACCGTCAGCGGGTGGCCGACGACCGCCTGGACGCAGAACCGGTTGAGGGCGGTGCCGAACACCTCGTCGTAGTGGAAGCTCGTGACGAGGCGCGGATCGAGCGCCGTCTCGTCGGTCTCGACGCCGTACACGACGCCCTGGTTGAGGTCGGTCGCCCGGAGGCCCCAGATCCGCGTCGCGAAGTGGATGTTGTGCGAGTCGTGGACCTTGGACAGGTGGTACATCGAGCCCGGCGTCTTCGGGTACAGGAACGTGTGCGATCGACCCTTGTGGTCGACCGTCAGGTAGCCCTCCTCGATGTCGATGTCGGGCGTCCCGTACTCGCCCATCGTCCCGAGCTTGACGAGATGGGTCTCGGGCGAGCGGTCGCGGATCGCGAACAGGACGTTGAGGTTGCCGATGACGTTGTTCGACTGGGTGTACGTCGCGTGGCGCACGTCGATCATCGAGTACGGGGCTGACGGCTGCTCGCCGTAGTGGACGACCGTGTCGGGCCGGAAGCCGTCGATGATCGAGTCGACGAAGGCGTAGTCGGTCAGGTCGCCGACGAACAGCTCGATCTCGTTCTCGGTGACCTCGCGCCAGGCCCGGATCCGCTCGTGGAGGGTCGGGATGGGGAACAGCGGGCGAACGCCGAGCTCGAGCTCCCATTGGCGCTTGGCGAAGTTGTCGACCACGGCCACGCGGTGGCCCGCTCGCGAGAAGGCCATCGCGGTCGGCCAGCCGAGATAGCCGTCACCACCCAGGACCAGGATCCGTTGACTCACGCCGGCGCTCCTCCCATCGCTCCTCGCGGAGGCCCTCGACGCCCCCCGGCTCGGGCCGGGCGAGTCTAGTGCATCGGGCCCGTTTCCGAGGACCCGCACCTGCGCGGGCGGCGATGGTTGTACCCTCGGCTCGATGCAGATCCGCCAGTTCCGGGTCGAGGGGCTCGGCCACCTGTCGACCGTCGTCGCCGACGAGAACGCCGGGGTCGCCGCGGTCGTCGATCCGCGCCGCGACGTCGACGTCTACCTCGCGGCGGCCCGCGAGCTCGACGTCCGGATCACCCACGTCGTCGAGACGCATCTCCACAACGACTACGTCTCGGGCGGTCGCGATCTCGCGGCGCTGACGGGTGCCCGGCACGTGATCGGCGCCGGCGCGGAGCTCCGCCACGAGCACGGTCCGGTCCGCGACGGCGAGACCTTCGATGTGGGATCGCTCCGGTTCACCGGTCGCGACACGCCCGGCCATACCCCGGAGCATGTCGCCTATACCGTCGCCGACCTCGATCGCGGCGAGGACCCGGCAATCCTGTTCAGCGGCGGCTCGCTCCTGGTCGGCGCGGTCGGCCGGACCGACCTTCTCGGCGAGGAGCACGCCCGCGACTACGCCCGGTCGATGCACCGCTCGCTCCACGAGGTCGTGCTCGCCCACGACGACCACGTCGTGATCCATCCGACCCATGGCGCGGGCTCACTGTGCGCAACAGGGATCGCGAGCACGCCGACCTCGACGATCGGCTACGAGCGCCGCCACAACGCGCTCCTCCGGGTGACCGATGTCGAGGCGTTCGTGACCCGCCTCCTGCGCGGCCAGCCGACGGTCCCGCGCTACTTCGCCCGGATGCGCCCGACCAACCAGGCCGGGCCGGCGCTCCTCGGCGGCCTCGTCCCCGAGCCGCGGCCGCTCAGCCTGGCCGAGACACGCGGCGCGCTCGCGGGCGGTGCCCTTCTCCTCGACCTGCGCCCACCGGCCGACCACTCGGTTGCGCACGCCGTGGGCTCGCAGAACGTCCCGCTCGGCCCGTCGTTCGGGACGTGGCTCGGCTGGGTCGTCGAGCCGGATCGGCCGCTCGTCCTCGTTCTCGAGCGCGCCACGGACTGGGACGAGGCGATCCGCCAGGCGCTCCGGATCGGCGCCGAGGGCTCGATCGTCGGCCATCTCCGGGGCGGCTTCGGGACGTGGGCCGATGGCGGCGCACCGCTCGAGTCGACCGGCCGGCTGAACATCGACGAGCTCGCCGGCCGGCTCGACCGAGCCGCACCTTCGGACGCGCCGCTCGTCATCGACGTCCGGCAGGCCAACGAATACGAGGCGTACCACGTGCCGGGGAGCATCCACATCGCCGCCGGATCGCTGCCCGATCGTCTGGCCGAGCTGCCGCGCGACCATCCGATCGTGACGATCTGTGCCGCCGGGCTTCGAGCCGGCGTGGCGGCCTCGATCCTGCGGAGCTCCGGGTTCGACGACGTGTCGTGGGTCGCTTCCGGCGTTCCGGCGTGGCGCGCGGCCGGCCATCCGACCGTGCGCGGCGATCGACCGACGCGCGCACCCGGCGCGAGCGGACGCACCGGCAGCGACCTCCCGGACCCGGAGGCGGTCACCACGCCGACCTGACCGGCGACCCGCGCGGCCTGGGCTCGTCACGCCCCTCCTCTCGATCGGGCCCGTACGTTCGCCCTCGATCGGAGGTACATCGGACCCGCTGAGGGGTCGCCGCGGACGTGAGATGGTCGGGGCTGTCATGAACGCGCGTCAGCCCATCGAATCGCGTCGGCGCGACGCAACCGCATCGGCGCGCTCCGATGGGGCGCGCGGCAGCGACGGCTCCGTTGCCACGTTCGGACCCGCTCCAGAGACCGAGTCATCCACGGATCACGCTCCCGATCCGGATCAGGCATTCGCCGACGAGCGGGTCGCCGCCCTCTTCGCCCGCCAGCTCGAGGTCCTCCAGGCCGCGTCCGCCCGCCTCAGCCGGGCCGAGGGCAGCGAAGCGGTCGGACGGGCCGTCGTCGAGGAGACCGGCCGGATCATCGACTACCACAACGCCCGGGTGTACGTCCTCGACCCGACGGGCGATCTCGTGCCCATCGCGTTCGAGGGCCGGGTCGGTGCGTACGAGAAAGTCGATCTCGAGCTGCTCCGGACCCGACTCGGGATCGGCTTCACGGGCTGGGTCGGGCAGCACGGCGAGGCCCTCCTCGTCCGCGACGCAAACGACGATCCGCGCGGTGCCTCGATCCCGGGCACCGACGATGTCGACGAATCGATGCTCGTCGTGCCGATGCGCTATGACGATGCGGTCGTCGGCGTGATCACCCTCTCGAAGCTCGGCCTCGACCAGTTCGACGGCCATGACCTGCGTCTCCCGTCGATCCTCGCCGACCAGGCCGCGACCGCGCTCGAATCGGCCCGGAACCTGGCCCGGAGCGAGGCCCTCGCCGGGGAGCTGCGCCTCCTCCTCGATGTCAGCAGCCAGCTGGCAGGCAGCCTCGATTGGCATCAGGTCGCCAACATCCTCGCTCGTCATCTCGCGTCGGTGGTGGGCGTCGAGGAGTGCGCGATCTCGTACTGGGACCGCGCCAACGATCGGGTCGCGAGCATCGGCTACTACCCGCCCATCCCGACCGAGGAGCTCCAGCCATTCTTCGCGATGGGCGAGTATCCGCAGACCAGGCACGTGCTCGAGAGCCAGGCGACCGTCCGCATCGACACCCTGGATCCGGCCGCCGACCCGGCCGAGGTTGCCCTGATCGTCGAGGTGGGCCACCGCTCGCTCGTCATGCTTCCGCTGGTGGCGTCGGGCGTGTCGATCGGGCTCGCCGAGCTGATGTCCAGCCAGGCGATCGACCTCGACGACGATCGGCTTGGTCTTGCGATGACGATCGCGAACGAGGCCGCAATCGCCCTCGAGAACGCCCGGCTCTACGAGGAGGCCCGGGCCCTCGCGGACCGCGACCCGCTGACCGGCTTCTTCAATCACCGCTACCTCCACGAGCGGTTCGGCCAGGAGGCCGTCCGCGCCCGGCGCAGTCACCGCCCGCTCAGTCTCCTGATGCTCGACCTCGACGACTTCAAGCTCGTCAACGACAGCTTCGGCCACCTCCTCGGTGACGACGTCCTGCGCTGGACGGCCGACCTGATCCGGAAGACGCTGCGAGCCTCCGACGTGCCGGCCCGCTACGGCGGCGACGAGTTCGCGATCCTCCTGCCGGACGCCGATCACGAGCAGGCCGCTGCGACCGCCGCCCGCCTGCGCGAAGCGTTCGCCTCTTCCGCGTTTTCGCGCGACGGGCGCCTGACGGTCCCGGTCGGCGTGTCGATCGGGAGCGCGACGTTCCCGGCCGACGGACGGACTGCCGCCGAGCTGATCGCCGTGGCCGATGCCGGGCTCTACCGGATGAAGCGATCGACCCGCCGGACGGGGGAGCCGCAGACCGCCTGATCCAGCCGGTCGCCCGAGCGCTGGGTCGCCCGAGCGCCGGGTCGCCGGAGCGCTGGGTCGCCCGGCCGAGAGCCGCCGATCGTCCGGGGTGGAGCCACCCGGAAGTACTACCGGCCCCGCTTGCGGCAGAGGGCACCGGACCCGCATGCTCAGCACCGAACGTGACGCCACCGACCGTGCGCCCTCCATCTCGAGGGGCGGAGGATCCCCGGATCCGCCGCTCATGGCTCGCCTTCGCCGGGACGTTCTTCCTCCTCGGTCTCATCGTCGTCGTCCGGCTGTGGGTCGAGATGCGGGTCAGCGACTGGGCGATCGCCCTCCTGCTCGTCGTCGTTGGGTTGGCAGCGGCTCGTCACCGGATCGCCGTCCGCGATCTCGAGGTCGGCCGGCGCGCCGAGGCCGAGAGCTTCGCCCGGATCCTCCAGGGCCTGTCCCGCTCGATCTCACCGGACGCGATCGTCGAGGCGATCGTCGAGGAGCTCGGGAGCGGGACCAGCGCCGACCACATCGTGATCGTCCGTCGCCGGCCCGACGCCCGGGTGCTCGAGGCGACGCTGGTCAACGCTCGGACCGGCGGGTCGACCTCGTCGACTCTCTTTCCGATCGGCGATCTCGAGGACCCGCCGGATCTCGCGGCGGGCAGCTCGGCCCGGCAGCCGATCGCGATCCCCATCGAGATCGACGCCAACGGCGAGATCCCACTGCCGGGCGCCCGGCCGCGCTTTGGCGGCCAGGGTGCGACGGTCGCGGCCGGCCCGCGCCGGAGTGGTCGACGGAGGCCGGGTCGTGCGCCCGCCCCTGAGCTCGCCACGACGACGACGACATCGACGGTCGCCGGTCGACCGGGCCGGCTGCGCGATCTCGATCCCGATCGGATCGTCGCCAACCGGATCGCGACGCGCGCCCGGTCCGTGTTCGGCCTTCGCCACACGCTCGTGACGCCGCTGACGACCGATGGCGGGATGATCGGCGCGCTGCTCATCTCGCGACGGACCGCCGGCGACTGGCCGCCGGCTGCCCATCGCCTGCTCGTCGGCGCCGCGATCGAGGCGTCGGCCGCGCTCTCGCGGGTCTACTCGCACCGCCAGGCGGAGGCGCGCGCCTCGACCGACGGCCTGACCGGTCTGCCGAACCGCCGCTATTTCGACGAGTTCTGTGCACTTCTGTCGCACCGTCGCCGGGCCGAGGACAGTGTCGGGGTCCTGATGGTCGACATCGATCGGTTCAAGGCGATCAACGATGCCCACGGCCACCAGGTCGGCGACGAGGTGCTGCGAGCCGTCGCGGCGGCGATCGTCGGTGCTGTCCGCGAGGACGACGTTCCGGCCCGTTACGGCGGCGAGGAGTTTGCGGTGCTGCTCCGCAATCCGACGATCGAGGTCGCTGTCGAGGTCGGCGAGCGCGTCCGGCAGGCCGTCGCGGCGCTCGATCTGTCGCGATCGGGGGTCGGCTCGGTGCATGTGTCGGTCGGGGCCGCCGTGGCGGACAACGCCGAGGAGCCGATCACGACGACGATCGAGCAGGCGGATCGGGCCCTATACGACGCCAAGCGCAAGGGTCGCGACCGGGTCGTCGCCGCGTAAGAGGCTCGAGCCGCGTATGGGCGACTGGCGGGAACAATGCCCGAGGGCCACCCAAGGCCGCGCCGAATTCATGCTCAGTAGGCTTATCCGCGGGCGATTCGGTCATCCGAACCGCCGATACCGGCGCCGGAGCGCTCGGTCATGCGCAGGAAGCATGAATCTGTCGTCTGCGCGGCCGATCCGGGAGCGCTTCGCATCGACCAGGCGTCGAAGGGGCCGGATAAGCCTCCTTGGCATATGTCCCGAACACGCGGCTGACCGAGCACCTGGTTGACCGAGCACCCGGCTAGCTTGGGCACGCCGCCTCGGCGACCGACCCCGCGCTACCATCTCGCGCGATGCCACGATACCGCCCCGGGACGCCCGTGACCGACCACGACGAGGACGATCCCGACCACGATCCCGGGGCCACCCCCGCCGACGTCCTCGCCGACGAGGCAGCCGACCTCACCAACGCGGATCTCGCCCGGACCTTCCACGAGATCGGCGACATCCTCGAGGTCCAGGGCGAGATCGCGTTCAAGACGATCGCCTACCACCGCGCCGCCGACGCCATCGGCCGGAGTCCGGTGGACCTCGTCGCCGCGTACCGCGTCGGCAACCCGCCCAAGGTGGCGGGCGTCGGACAGGCGATCAGCGACAAGATCAGCGAGCTGGTGACGACCGGGCGGATGGCCTATCTCGAGCGGCTCCGCTCCGAGGTTCCGGCCAGCCTGGTCGAGCTGCTCCAGATCCCGGGTCTCGGGCCGAAGACCGTCCGCCAGCTGCACGAGGAGCTCGGCATCGCGACGATGGCTCAGCTCCGGGACGCCGCCGAGACCGGCCGGATCCGGACCCTGCGCGGCCTGTCGGAGCGAACGGAGCAGCTGATCCTCGAGGGGATCCGGCGTCTCGAAGCGCAGCCGCCCCGGCGGATGTACCTCCACCAGGCCGAGGACCACCTCGCCGCTCTCATCGACATCCTCGGCGACGTGCCCGGCGTCGCCTCGATCGAGCCGGCCGGCTCCTATCGTCGTCGCAAGGAGACGATCGGAGATCTCGATCTTCTCGCGGAGACGACCGACCCGGCGGGGCTGATGGAGCGTTTCACCACGCTCGGCAGTGTCGACCACGTCGTCGGCCGGGGCGGCCACAAGTCCGCGATTCGCCTGATGCGCGGGCCACAGGTCGACCTGATGGTGATGCCGCCCGGCGCCGCAGGCGCGTACCGGATCCACTTCACGGGGTCCAAGGAGCACAACGTCCGGCTCCGCGCCCGTGCCCGCGATCGCGGCTGGAGCCTGTCCGAATACGGGTTCCAGCGGCTCGACGAGGACGGTGAGGCGCTGACCGGCCCGGACGCCGAGCTGCGGACGTTCCCGACCGAGGCCGAGGCCTACGCCTTCCTCGACCTGCCGTTCATCGAACCGGAGCTGCGCGAGGACGACGGCGAGATCGAGGCCGCGCTCACCGGCACCCTGCCGACGCTCATCACGAAGGCCGACCTGCGCGGTGACTGTCATACCCACAGCGACTGGAGCGACGGCAGCCAGCCGATCGAGGTCATGGCCGAGGCCGCCCGCCGGCGGGGCTACGCGTACCAGGTCCTGACCGATCACACCCGCTCGCTCGCGATCGCGAAAGGCCTGACCCCGGAACGGGTCGAGGAGGAGCGGGCGATCATCGCCGAACTCAACGCCCGGTTCGCGGCCGAGGAGGCGGCCGGAGCCGCTCCGCCCGAGACGCCGCCGGAAGGCTTCCGCCTCCTCCACGGCTGCGAGCTCGAGGTCCGCGCAGACGGCGTCCTCGACTACGACGACGATCTGCTCGCCCGGTTCGATGTCGTCGTCGCCTCGGTCCATGTCGCCCGTCGTCAATCCCGGGTCGAATTGACCAGGCGGACGCTGAACGCGATCCGCAGCCCCCACGTCGACATCATCGCCCACCCCGCCGGCCGGATGATCCAGACCCGCGATGACCTCGATCTCGACTGGGAGGCGGTCTATGCCGCCGCGGCCGGCAACGGAACTGCGCTCGAGATGAACGGCTCCCCGCACCGCCTCGACCTGTCGGCGGAGCGAGCGCGAAGGGCGGTCGCCGCCGGCTGCATCCTGACGATCGACTCCGACGCCCATCACACCCGCGAGCTCGACGACACGCGTTGGGGCGTCGCCCAGGCGAGGCGCGGCTGGGTGACTGCAACCGACGTCCTCAACACGAGATCCCGCGCAGACCTGCTCGAGTGGGTCGGGGCGAAGGGCGCGCGCATCGCCGGCTGACGGAGTGCCGC